>CAZUYW010000045.1:0-2621 GCA_964624775.1 uncultured Iamiaceae bacterium | reverse complement strand
TCGGCGTGGCGCACCACGACCCGGTAGGCCCCGCGCGGCGTGCGGTCGAGGCTCGCCGCGACCGCGGCGCGGTCCTCGGCGGTGGGCTCGTCGTCGACGATCACCGTGGCAGGGCGCGGATCGGGCATCGGCCCAGGCTACCGACCCTCAGGCGGTGGCCCAGATGAGCACCTCGGCACCATCGGGACCGGCGGTGAAGGTCGGATCACCCGCGGCGGTCAGGCGCACGGCGTCTCCCTCGGCCAGGTCGCCGGCACCGGCCAGCGTGCCGGACCCGAGGGCCACGAAGAGGTGCACGTGGCCCTCATCGGGGACGGTCACGACCTCGCCGGCGGCGAGGCGCCCGCCCCAGAGCACGGCGTCGCGCTGGGCGATCGTGATGGCGGCGTCGTGGCCCCGCCCCGACGCGATCGGCACCAGGCCGCCCCGGTCGAGCTCGGCGCCGATGTCGAGCTGCTGGTAGCTGGGGTCGATCCCCGCGGTGTCGGGCAGCACCCACATCTGCACGAAGTGCACGGGCTCGACCCCGGGGTTCTTCTCGGAGTGCCAGATGCCCCGCCCGGCGCTCATGCGCTGGGCCAGGCCCGGGTAGATCTCGCCGTGGTTGCCCAGGGTGTCCTTGTGCTCGAGGCGGCCGCTCAGCACCCAGGTCACGATCTCCATGTCCCGGTGCGGATGGGTGTCGAAGCCGGTCCGGGGCGCCACGCGGTCGTCGTTGCTGACGAGGAGCAGCCCGTGGCGGGTGTTCGCCGGGTCGTAGTGGGGACCGAAGCTGAAGCTGTGGTGCGAGTCGAGCCAGCCCACCTCGGTGTGGAACCGCCCGTCGGCTCGTCGGATGTCGATCGCCTGCGCCATGGAGGCCTCCTCCAGATTTGGTTGCACAGTCAACTAACGCGCCCGGCGGCCCGGTCATTCCCCGATCCTCCGGCGCCTGTCAGGGAGGCTCGGTACGATTCACCCATGTCGCCCCGACGCCGCCTCGGCCCCTCGCTCGCCCTCGTCACGCTGATCGCCGGCTCGGTCGCCCTCGCCGCCCCCGCACCCGCGGGTGCCACCGCGCTCGGGGTCACGGCCACCACCGCCGGGTCGGTGGTCAACATCGATCTCACCGGGGACGGCTACGTCAACATCTTCTGCGACGCGCTCGGGCAGGTGAAGGTCAACAGCACCGTCGCCACCCCGGTGCTCGCCTGCGACTCGGTCACCTCGGTCCACATCACCGGCGACGACGGCGCCACCTACATCAACGACGTCGCGCTCAGCGAGGTCGACAACTTCGGCGGCCTGCCCAACCTCATCGCGTCGCTCACCGGGGGCGCCGACGTGATCTGGGAGACCCGCAAGGCCGACTCGATCACCATGGGCGCCGGCGACGACAGCCTGCTCCTCCTGTCGGGCGGCGTGGCCAACACCCAGGCGGCCATGAACGCCGGCACCGGCGACACCCTCTACGTCGACGCCACCGAGGGCGACGACACCATGACCGTGACCGCCACCAACGTGGAGGGCCGGGCCACCGTCGCGGTCACCACGGGCGCCGTCGTGTCCAGCAGCACGGCCACGAGCGTCGAGTACCTCACCGTGCGCGGCGGCGGGGGCGACGACACCATCGACGCGAGCGGCGTGGGCGCCGGCACGAACCTGACCGGCATGAGCCTCTTCGGCGATGCCGGCAACGACGACATCACGGCCGGCGCGGTCAGCGCCTACATCGGCGGCGGATCGGGCACCAACACCCTCGTCGGCGGCCCGGAGTCCGATCAGCTCTGGAGCTCGAGCGAGACCGACACGGTGAACTCGGGGGCGGGCGTCGACACGATCTACGACGCCGACAGCCTGCGCTCGGGCGGCCGCATCGTCACCGGCCCCGACAACGCCGATGCGTTCTACAGCTACCACGACCACGGCGACGCGTACGCCCGGGTCCGGCCCGGCGCCTCGGCCGGCACCGCCACCATCACCGCCGCCCTCACCCGGCCCGGCATCCAGAGCCTCGGCGCCTCCACCACCCTGATCGGGCTGACCTTCGACTACGTGGGCGAGAAGCCCGACCGCGGCGTGGCCGACGTGCAGGCGCTCGACAAGAAGGTCACGGTCGGCGGCGGCGACGCCGACACCTACGACCTGCTCGATGTGACCGTCCCGTCCGGCGGCTGGACCACCTCGGGCTCCCTCGACTCGTACTACTCGATCTATCCGAACGACCCGGCGTACAAGGAGATCAGCACGTACAAGGTGGCGAACGTGAAGATCCACGGCCCGTGGACCAACAAGAACCAGGGCTTCGGGCACCGCGTGATCCGCGACCTCTACCTGCGCTTCGCCACCGACGTCGAGCGCGACACGATCCGCAACGCCCTCACCGCCGGCACCAAGACCCGAGCGCAGATCGTGAACGAGCTGATCGCCACCGACGAGTACCGCGGCCTCGACGTCGACCGCACGTTCCTCAAGTTCCTGCGCCGCCAGTCCGACGCCGGTGGCCGCACCTACTGGATCAACGCCATCGCCGGGGGTCGCAGCCTGCAGAAGTTCCGGGCCCAGCTGTTCGGCTCGAACGAGTACTACACGAAGGCCGGCGGCACGGACTACGCGTTCGTGACCAAGGCCTACCAGGACGT
>CAZUYW010000044.1:0-17368 GCA_964624775.1 uncultured Iamiaceae bacterium | reverse complement strand
CCGACTCGGACCCGGCCGCGTATGCCGCCCCCGACGAGATCGACCCGGTGGCCAACGCGGGGGTGCCCCACCTCGGCTTCGGGCACGGCCCGCACCACTGCCTCGGCGCGGCCCTCGCCCGGGTCGAGCTGCAGGAGGCGCTGCGCGCTCTCACCGCCCAGCTCGAACCGCCCACGCTGCGGGCTGCCATCACCTGGGACGTCCCCATCGGGATCAACGGCCCTACTGACCTGCCGCTCCGCGTCGTGCCCCGGCCCTCCTAGGCGTCGGCCAGGCGCGCGACCACCGGCGCCATTGCATCGAGGGCATCGAGGCTGAGCCCGATCGACGCGATGCCGAACCGCTCGCGGCGCTCCAGGAGGTCCTCGACGATCTGGTCGACCGTGCCGCACAGCGCGTGCGGTGACGCCAGGGCGTCGGCGGGGGACAGGCCGAGCGCGGGGCCGAGCACCTCGGCCACCGAATCGCGGTCGTCGCTGATCATCGCCAGGTGGATGCGCGTGTGGAGCTCGATCTCCTCGAAGCGATCACCGGCCGCGGCCTTGACCCAGCCGATCTTGCGCTCGGTGGCCTCGACGGTGGCATCGGGGCCGGCCGACGCGTCGATCACCCCGTGGGGCAGCGCCGGGTTGAGGCCCACGATGTGGGCGTGGCGCCCGGCCAGCTCGAGCACCTTGCGCCCACCGCCGCCGATGAGCAGGGGGAGGGGCTGCTGGATCGGCTTGGGCGAGCCGCTCAGGCCGCGGATCTGGTAGTGCTCGCCCTCGAACGTGCACGGCCCCTCCGAGAACAGGCCGGTGACGACCTCGATGGCCTCGGCCAGGCGGGCGATGCGCACCGACGGGCGGTCCATGGTGATGCCGGCGGCCTCGTAGTCGCTCGTCATCCAGCCCGCGCCGAGCCCGAGCTCGAAGCGGCCGTCCGAGAGGATGTCGAGCGTGGCCGCCTCCTTGGCGAGCACGGCCGGGTGGCGGTAGTCGTTGCAGAAGACCAGGGCGCCGATGCGCAGGGTGGTGGTGGCGTCGGCGGCGGACATGAGCGCCGCCACCGGCGAGAGCTGGTCGTCGAGGTGGTCCGACACGGTGAGGCGGTAGTAGCCGAGGTCCTCGACCTTGCGCGCCAGGTCGTGCCAGTGGTCCCGGGTGACGTCGGGCGGGGACGAGCACTGGACGCCGAAGCGGAACGGGGGGAGCGGTCGAGCCATGCCTCCCATCGTGGCAGGTGCCCACCCGGAACTGCGTGCCTTGACCCCACGATGTGGGGTCAAGGCACGCAAAACCGCGGTGGAGCGGGGAGGGGGCCGGTAGGGTCGCGACGCGCAAGCGGGACGCGATGTGGAAGGGGTCCAGATGGTGATCGGACGACGGACGCGGCGGTTGGCGGCGACGACCCTGGTGCTGGCCCTGGTGGCCACCGGGTGCGGCGGCGGGGGAGGGTCGGACTCCTCGTCGGGCGACGGCTCAGGTGGGAGCACCACGACCACGTCGGCGGGCACCTCGGGCTCCACGGCGAGCCTGCCGCCGTACACCCCGGACAAGCGGACCTTCACCACGATCGACGGGTCCCGCGCCCGGTTCGTGAACCTCTTCGTGCTGAAGGGCGAGGGCACCGACCTCGATGTGTACTGGGGCAACGACGCCGACACCGGCAAGAAGATCACGACCGTGCCCTACGGCGAGGCCTCCGACTGGCAGGACCTCCAGGTGCCGAAGGACCCGTACACCAAGCCGGCCGACGGCTCCACGGAGATCCAGGTCGCCTTCTACCTGAAGGGCAAGACCGACCGAGAGTCCATGGTGATGAACAAGCAGGAGACCCTGAAGGGCGACATGTCGCTCACCTACACCATGGGGTGGAGCAAGCCCTTCGACGAGACGACCATGCCCGGCTCGCTGGGCGTCGGCTACGAGCACGAGGCCGGCAAGCCCCCGGCCGGCAAGGCCTGGGTGGCGCTCAACTCGGGCGGCATCGGTGGCATCGAGGGCGGCGACTTCATGGTGCTGTCGGACCAGTCCGGCTGCCAGACCCTGATGGGCACCGACATCGAGGGCGGCACCGCCAACTCGGGTCAGGCGTTCCTGCTCGACCCCGGCCCGCACTCGTTCACGGCGTCGGACGCCAACACCGACTGCTCGGTGAAGACCCCGGCGCTCGACCTCGACCTCAAGGACGGCGACCGCTACGTGATCTACGCGTACGGCACGACCAAGGACGACCGCAAGCTCCTCGCCCTCGCCATCGACGACTGAGGCGGCATGCGCAACCTCGCCTTCGGGGCACCGGACCCCGACCACGTCGCCCGCATCGGTGACGCACTCCTGGATCCCGCGCTCGAGCCGATCGTCGACCTGATCGTCACCGCCGACGAGCGCGGGTACGAGGCTGCCGCGGTCGATGGTCGGGTGCGCTTCACCCGCAGCGACGAGGGGGCCGGCTGGGCGTTCACCGAGGTCGCCGTCGAGGGCCGCAACCCGCTCGGCAACCAGGCCACCGATCACGTGCCGACCCTTGCGGAGGAGCTGGCGCTCCCGCACCCGGACCGCACGGCCAACGCCTACCCGCACGCCTACGAGATGATCGCCCAGATCTTCGACGCGCCCGCGGCGCCCGACGTGATCTGCCTGCACACGGCGTCGCACAACTGGGTCGACCACGGCGGGGAGCTCGGCGAGCACGGCTCGATGGGCGCGGTGCAGGCCCGGGCGCCCTTCATCCTGGCCGGGGCCGGGGTGCGGGCCGCCGGGATCGTGCCGCGGTCGTGCCGCCTGGTCGACGTGGCGCCCACCGTGCTCGCCCTCATGGGGGCCGCCGCCCACCCCGACAGCGTCGGGCTGAACGGCCGCCCGCTCGCTGGCGGGCTGCTGCGCCGCCAGGACGGCGTCGTGCTCGACGACCTGATCGACGACGGCCAGGCGCCGCCCGAGCACGTGGTCGGGTTCCTGTTCGACGGCTGCAACCCCAACGTGCTCTACGACGCGGCCGCCCGCGGCGAGGCACCCAACGTCGCCCGCCTGATGGCGATGGGCACCACGTTCGGGCACGGCGCCTACTCGTCGGCGCCCACGGTGACGCTGGCCAACCACACCACGATCCTCACCGGCGCCCACCCGGGCCACCACGGCATCTTGAACAACGCGTGGTTCGACCGTGGCCGCGGCGAGCAGGTGATCACGAACTCGCCCGCCACGTGGCCCTGGTCCATGGCCACGCTGTCGCCCGAGGTCGAGACGCTGTACCAGGCGGTGCGCCGCACCTGGCCCGACGCCTTCACCCTCGCCGCCAACGAGCCGTGCGACACCGGCGCCGACTTCGGCACGTTCCACCTCCTGCGCGACGGCCGCTTCCCCGAGAAGCCGCCCCGTGCCGAGGACCTGCCCTTCGCCACCGAGCGGTTCGTGCGCCCCGAGAAGAAGTACCAGGTGGCCTCCCGCGTCGATCACACGGGCCTCGAGATCGCGCTCGGCGTGTGGGGCGACGGCTACCAGGGCATCGAGTATCCGCTGCCGCGCTTCACCTGGGTCAACTTCTCGCTCACCGACGCGGCGATGCACCAGGGCGGCCCCTACAGCGACATCGCGCTGGCCTCGATCCACGACACCGATGCACGCGTGGGGCAGGTGCTCGACGCCGTCGAGCGGCGCGGCGTGTTCGACCGCACGGCCTTCTTCGTGGTCGCCGACCACGGCATGGAGGAGTCGAACCCCGCGGTCACGGGCGACTGGGGGCCGGCGCTCGCCGCCACCGGGGTGCCGCACCGCGACGAGGCCTACATGTGGATCTACACGGGCGTGAGCTGAGCCCGTTGTTCGACGTCGGCGACCTCGCCACCGCCCCCGACCCGCACGCCGCGCTGGCCGAGCTCCGCGCACACGGGCGGGTCGTCCGCCTGGCGAGCGGGTTCGTGGCCGTGACCGGGCACGCGGAGGCGGTCGCCGTGCTGCGGGGCGCGGCGTTCGGCTCCGGCCCGATCGGCGCTTCGTTCGAGCAGCGCCTCCCGCCAGGTGCGGCGCGCGACGAGATGGCGCACCGCATCAACTTCCTCGATCCCCCTGACCACCCCCGGGTGCGGGGGCTGGTGGCCAAGGCGTTCACGCCGCGGCGGATCGAGGCGCTGCTGCCGTGGATCGCGGGCGCGGCCGAGGACCTGGTCGCTGGCGTCGACGCGTCGGGGACCTTCGACCTACTCGCCGAGGTGGCGCACCAGCTCCCGTCCCTCGTGATCTCCGAGCTGCTCGGCGTGCCGCTCGCCGACCGGGACCAGCTCACGGCCTGGAGCGACGCGGTGACCCCGCTGCTCGGGACCGGTCCGACCCCCGACGAGGTGGCCGGTGCGGTGGCCGCGGCCGAGGCGTTCCACGCCTACCTCGGCGACCTGCTCGACGATCGCGCGGCCCACCCGGGCGACGACCTGCTGACCGCGCTGGTCCACGCGGAGGAGGACGGCGAGCGCCTCACCCGGGTCGAGCTCCTCTCGCTCGCCGCCACCATGTACTCGGCGGGGCACCGCACCACCCGCGACGCGTTCGCCAACGGCATGGCGGTCCTCCTCGCCGGCGATGGTGGCCGGTACCGGTCCTTGGTGCGTGGGTGCGACAGCCCTGCCGCGGTCGCCGCGGAGCTGCTGCGCGTCGCCACCCCCACCCTGTACGTCGTGCGGGTCGCGGCCGAGGCCACCGAGGTCGGCGGCGTCGAGCTCGTGCCGGGTGACCTGGTGATCGTCTACCTCGGTGCCGCCAACCGGGATCCGATCGCCTACCCGGACCCCGACGAGGTGCGCCCGGGCCGGGAGGGGCCGCCCGTCCTGTCGTTCGCCTACGGCGCGCACTACTGCCTCGGCGCGTCGCTCGCCCGGGCCGAGCTCGAGGTGCTGCTGGTGACGGTCAGCCGGGCCTGGCCGAGCCTGCACCTGGCCGAGGGGCCGGTGTTCCACCAGCGCGGACCCTTCCGCGGGGTGGACCGCCTCCTCGTCGCCGCTGGCTGAGCGCGCCGATCAGCGGGTGTCGCCGTCGGTCCCGACGAGCGCGTGGGCCGCCGCGAGGCGGGCGATCGGCACCCGGTACGGCGAGCAGGACACGTAGTCGAGCCCGACCGAGGCGAAGAACTCGATCGACGCGGGATCGCCGCCGTGCTCGCCGCAGACCCCGATCTTGAGGCGGCGCTTGACCGAGCGGCCCCGCTCCACCCCGAGGCGCACGAGGCCGCCGACGCCCTCGGTGTCGATCGAGTCGAACGGGTCGCCGGGCAGGAGCCCCTGCTCCACGTAGGCGGGCATCATCTTGGCCTCGACGTCGTCCCGGCTGAACCCGAAGGTCATCTGGGTGAGGTCGTTGGTGCCGAAGCTGAAGAAGTCGGCGGTGCGGGCGAGCTGGTCGGCCACGAGGGCGGCCCGCGGCGTCTCGATCATGGTGCCGATCAGCAGCATCGAGGTGACGTCGAGCTCCTCGGCGGCGGCCACGACCCACGAGCGGGCCAGCGCCAGCTCGGGTGCGGACACGGTGAGCGGGATCATCACCTCGACGTAGGGCCGGCCGCCGGCGGCGACGCGATCGCGCACGGCGTCGAGCAGGGCGCGGACCTGCATGGCGTACAGGCCCGGCTTCAGCACGGCGAGGCGCACGCCGCGGATGCCGATCATCGGGTTCTCCTCGGCCCAGTCGAGCGCCGCGGCGCGCAGGCGCTCCTCCTCCGGGGTGAGCCCGACGGTGGCCGCCTTCAGGTCGAGGTCGCCGACCTTGGGGAGGAACTCGTGCAGCGGGGGATCGAGCAGGCGCACGGTGACGGGCAGGCCGTCCATGGCCTCGAGGATCTCGACGAAGTCCGCGTGCTGGACCGCTCGCAGCTCGTCGAGCGCGGCGGCCTCCTCCTCGTCGGTGCGGGCGAGGATCATGCGCCGCACCACGGGGAGCCGGTCCTCGCGCAGGAACATGTGCTCGGTGCGGCACAGGCCGATGCCCTCGGCGCCGAACCGCCGGGCCATGGCGGCGTCGGGGCCGTTGTCGGCGTTGGCCCGCACGGCGAGCCGGCCCCGTCGGAGCTCGTCGGCCCAGCTCAGGATGGTGTCGAAGTCCGGCGTGGGCTCGGGGACCGTGAGCTCGGCCGCGCCCAGGATCACCTCGCCGGTGCCGCCGTCGATCGAGATCACGTCGCCCTCGGAGACGGTGACCGTGCCGACGCGGAACGAGCGCGAGCCGACCACGACGGCGTCGGCGCCGACCACTGCGGGCTTGCCCCATCCGCGGGCCACGACGGCCGCGTGGGACACGAGGCCGCCCCGGCTCGTGAGGATGCCGTCGGCGGCGAGCATGCCGTGGACGTCTTCGGGGTTGGTCTCCTTGCGCACGAGGATCACCGAGGCACCGGTCGCGGCGCGGGCGACGGCGTCGTCGGCGGTGAAGACGACCTCGCCGACCGCGGCGCCCGGGGATGCGGCGAGGCCGGTGGTCAAGACGTCGTGGGTGCCGCCGGTGAGGCGCGGGTGGAGGAGCTGCTCGAGGTGCTCGGGCGTGATCCGGGCCACCGCCTCGGCGCGGCTCAGCTTGATGTGCGCGTCGGTGGTCATGTCGACGGCCATCCGCAGCGCGGCGGCGCCGGTCCGCTTCCCGACGCGGGCCTGGAGCATGTAGAGCCGGCCGGACTCGATCGTGAACTCGACGTCGAGCATGTCCCGGTAGTGGGCCTCCAGCCGGTGGAGGTGGTCGAGCAGCTCGGCGTGCAGGTCGGGGAATCGCTCGGCGAGCGCCTCGAGGGGCTCGGTGATGCGCACGCCGGCCACGACGTCCTCGCCCTGGGCCCGGGCCAGGTAGTCGCCGTAGGGCCGGGCCTCGCCGGTGGCCGCGTCGCGGGTGAACGCGACGCCCGTGCCGGACTCCTCGTCGCGGTTGCCGAACACCATCGCCTGGATGTTCACCGCGGTACCCAGGTCGTGGGCGATGCCCTCCTGGTTGCGGTAGGCGACCGCCCGCGCCCCGTTCCACGAGCCGAACACCGCCTCGATGGCGCCGCGGAGCTGGCGCTCGGGCTGCTGGGGGAAGGGCTTGCGGGTGCGCTCCTTGATCGTGGCCTTGTGGGCGGCGCACAGCGCCTGCCACGCGTCGGCCGAAAGGTCTGCGTCGACCGCCACGCCCTCGTCCGCCTTGGCGGCGTCGAGCGGGTCGTCGAACGCGGCCGCATCGATGCCCAGCACAACCCGCCCGTACATCGAGATGAGCCGGGCGTAGGACGCCCACGCGAACGCGGGATCGGTGGCCCGGGCGAGGCCCTTGACCGACCGGTCGTTGAGGCCGAGGTTCAGGATCGTGTCCATCATCCCGGGCATGGAGAAGCGGGCGCCCGACCGGACCGACACGAGCAGCGGATCGGCCGGGTCGCCGAAGGATCGGCCGGCCGCCTTCTCGAGACGGGCGACGTGCCGGGCCAGCTCGACGTCGAGGCCCTGCGGCCAGCCCTCGGCGAGGTAGGTGCGACAGGCGACGGTGGTGATCGTGAACCCGGGTGGCACCGGCAGGCGCAGCACCGAGGCCATCTCGGCGAGGTTGGCGCCCTTGCCCCCGAGGAGGTCGGCGAGGTCCTTGGGCGGGCGGCGGTGGCGGTGGTCGAACGCGTAGATGAGAGGCACACGAGCACGGTACGACGGGGTCGCCGGGCTGTCGCCGGGCTTTGGTCCCATCCTCACCCGATGTTCACCGGCGGGCGCGGCAGGGTCGCTAGGTTCGCCCCGTCCCGCCACCCGAGGAGCAGACGTGCGCATCCTGGTCACCAACGACGACGGCATCGAGAGCGAGGGGATCCACGAGCTCGTGCGCGCGCTGGCCGAGACCGAGCACGACATCGTGGTCGTGGCCCCGAACCGCAACTGGAGCGGCGCGGGTGCGGCCATCGGCGATCTCGACCCGACCCGACCCCTCGACGTCGCCCGCGTCGAGATCCCCGGCGCCGAGCAGGTGCCGGCCTGGGCGCTCGACGGGCCGCCGGCCCTCACGGTCGTCGCGGGCCGCCTCGGCGCGTTCGGCGCGCCGCCCGACCTCGTCGTGTCGGGCATCAACGCAGGCCTCAACACCGGCCGGTCGATCCTGCACTCGGGCACGGTCGGCGCCGCGCTGACCGCCCAGAACTTCGGGATCAGCGGCCTCGCCGTGAGCGTCGACGTCAGCGACCCGTGGCGCTGGGACACCGCGGCGAAGCTCGCGGTGGAGGTGCTGCCCCTCGTCATCACCGCCCCGCCCCGATCGGCCATCAACCTGAACGTGCCGGCCTGCTCGCACGGCGACGTGGCCGGCATCCGCTGGGCGCGGGTCGCGCCGTTCGGTGCGGTGCGGGCGACCGTCCGCGACCGACGCGAGGACCAGATCGAGTTCGTCCTCGAGCCCACCGGCTACGAGCCCCCCGCCGACACCGACCAGGGGTGCGTGAACGCCGGCTACGCCGCGCTCACGACGCTCGTCGGCGTCGTCGAGGCGTGGCCCACCCCGGCGGCCCCGGTCGATGCGGACGAGCTCGGGGTGCAGGCCGCCCTGGTGCCCGGTGCCGACCTGCACGCGGTGCACGTGGTGCCCGACGCGGACGACCACCGCCTGCTGCGGCGCCCCGGGGTCTGAAGCCGGTCTGGGTTCGGTGCCGGCGGCCTGTCAGGCCTCGGCGGGCCGCTGGGGCTCGACCCAGGGCAGGGTGACCTTGCGGGCGAGGTAGCCCATGGCCGTGCCGGCGGCGAGACCGGCGGCGACGTCGGAGGGATGGTGGACCCCCACGTAGACGCGGCTCGCCGCGATCGTGAGCGCCAGTCCCCACCACAGCGGGGCCAGCCCGTCCTCGGAGAGGAGCATGGCCATCGTGGCGGCCGACGCCGCGTGCCCGCTCGGGAAGCTCGAGTTCGACGGTCGGCGCAGGTGGTGGGGGTGCACGCGGTCGATGTGGGGCGGGCGCTGGCGGCGCACTGCTCCCTTGGCCGGACCGTTGACCACGATCGATTCGATGGTGAGCCAGGTCATCTGCCGCGCGAAGCGACGCCAGGGGTCCGGGCCGCTCCGAGCCCGCAGGGCGGCGGCGGCGATCCACACCCGACCGTCGTCGCCGAGGGCCGATGCGCCGTACATGATCCGGTCGAGCGCGCGGTTGCCCCGCATGCGCTCGACCTGGCGGTCGCTCCAGGCGTCGATCGGCAGCACGGTCACCACCGTAGGGGGCGCTCCGGCGCACGCGACGCCGGAGCGCCCGACGTCACGAGGTCGGGGTGATCTTCTTGATCTCGGGGTTGCCCGAGGCGCCGACGCCCACGGTCACGTCGGCCTTCTCGCCGGCGTCGGACACCACCGCGCAGTCGAGCGTGCCGGACTTGGCGATCACGACCAGTGCCGCCTTGCCGCAGTCGACCGACTTCAGCGTGATCTTCTGGCCGGCCAGGTAGGTCTTGATCTGGGCCTCGAGCTTGGCGGTCTTGTTGACCACGCCCTGGGTCTTGAACGTGAAGTGCGTGTCGTCGGTGAAGACGATGTCGACCTTGGCCGGCTTGCCGGACAGGTCGATCGTGCAGGTGAACTTCTCGCCCTTCTCGGCCTTGGCGTCGTCGGGGCAGGTCACCTCGGGCTTGTCCGCCAGGTCGAGCTGCTTGGCCGCCTCGTCGGCGATCTTGTCGCTGACCTGCTCGCTGGTCGAGCTGCAGGCGGTGACGCCCACGGCGAGGACGGCGGCGAGCGCGCCCGCGGCGAGGAGGCGACGGTGGATGGACGTGGACATGGCGTTCTCCCTCTGATGACCGCGCCACATGACGCTGACCGAACGCTACTGCGCACCAATCCTCCAGAACGGGACCATGGACGTCCGGAACGGGACCATCGCCGCCCGGTCCGCCCGGGGGCTGGCAAGCTGCGGGACCCGACCGGCCTGGAGGCACGAATGGGCGAGCCCGACCCCCGCACGACCGAACCGACACCGACCCCTCGGGTGCTGGCCATCGACGCCGGCGCCACCGGCCTGGCGTTCGTGGTGGACGACGAGGGGATCCTGCACCAGCTCGCGTTCGGGGCCGAGGTGGCCGGCGTCGCCCCCGCCTTCCCGCCGGTGCTCTACCCGCTCGCGTACCCGACCTTCGGCGAGGAGCCGCTGCGGGAGCCCGCCCTGCGGGTGACCCACGCAGACGGCGCCACGTCGACCCGCCTGGTGGTCACCGGGGCCACGGTCGTCACCGTCGGCGACGAGATCGAGCACCTCCGCATCGTGCTGCGCGATCGCGTCGCGCCGCTGGAGGTCGTCCTGGCGTTCCGGGCCCACCGCCCCGAAGGCGTCCTCGCCCAGTGGGTGGAGGTCACCAACCTGGCCGACGCACCCATCGTCCTGCACGACGTCGCCTCGACCAGCCCCGCCATCCCCGCAGGCGATGCCTGGCTGCGCCACTGGGGCGGTGGCTGGGCGGGGGAGTGGTCCGAGACGGCCGAGCGCCTGGTGCACGGCACCAAGGTCCTGCGCTCGGCCGGCGGCGTGCGCCCATCGCTGTACCTGCCGCCGGTCGTCGTGGTCGAGCCCGACGGCCGGGCCGCCGAGGAGGAGGGCCGGGCGGCCACGTGCACCTTGGCCTGGGGCGGCGACACCCGCATCAGCGCCGAGGTCGCCCTCCACGGCCAGGCCCGCGTGATCGTCGGCATCGAGACCCGCGGCGCCGAGCGGACGCTGGAGCCGGGCGAGACGTTCGTGACCCCGGAGGCGATCTGGTCCCACAGCGACCACGGCGTCGGCCCGAGCAGCCGCGCCCTGCACCGCTACGCCCGCGCCCATGTCGTGCGCGACGGCTTCGGCCTGCGGGCGCGCGTTGCCAACACCTGGGAGGCCATCGGGTTCCGCCTCGACCCCGAGGGTCTCGACGCGCAGATCGACGCGGCCGCTGACCTCGGCGCCGAGCTGTTCCTGCTCGACGACGGCTGGTTCGGGGTGAGCCACCCCCGTGACGACGACACGGTCGGCCTCGGGGACTGGTCGGTGGACCGGCGCAAGCTCCCCGAGGGCCTCCAGCCGATCATCGACCGCACCCTCGCCGCGGGGATGCGGTTCGGCCTGTGGGTGGAGCCCGAGATGGTGAACCCCGACTCCACGCTCGCGGCCGAGCACCCGGATTGGGTCATCGCCGAGCCCGGCCGGGTCCGACGCCTCGAGCGGCACCAGCTCGTGCTCGACCTGTGCCGGCCCGAGGTGGCCGCGTTCTGCGTGGCCACCATCGATCGCGTCCTGGCCGAGCACCCGGGGATCAGCTACCTGAAGTGGGACGCCAACCGGGACATCACCGAACCCGGCTCGGGTGCGCTGGCCCTTGATCGCCAGACCCACCTGCCGGTCGACCGGGTGCGGGCCACGGCGACGGTGATGGCCGAGGTCGCCCGGCGCCACCCCGACGTCGAGCTGATGCTGTGCGCCTCGGGCGGGGGGCGCAGCGACCTCGGCACGCTGGCCCACTTCCACGAGCTGTGGACCTCGGACAACACGGACCCGGTCGACCGGGTCCGCATCCAGTGGGGTGCCTCGCACCTCCTGCCCGCGTCCGTGCTGGGCGCCCATGTCACCCGCTGGGGGAACCGGCCCTTCGCCTTCGCCTGCGCGGTCGCACTGAGCGGCCGGTTCGGCTTCGACGTCGATCTCACAGCGCTGTCGCCCGAGGAGCTCGCCATCGCCCGGCAGGCGGTCGCCGCGGACGACCGCCTCCGCCACCTGGTGCAGCAGGGCGAGCTGCACCGGCTGGTGAGCCCGGTCGGGTCCACGGTCGGGGCGCTCGCGTTCGTCGATCCGTCCGGCGCGGAGGCAGCCCTCTTCGCGTTCAGCCTCCCGGGGGACGGGTCCTCCGACGCCCCGCCGGCGACGGTCCCGGTGCCGATCGACGCGCTCGTCGGCGCGGTGTGGCAGATCGAGGACCTCACGCCGGGGCGGGCCGCCGACGGGCGGGTCACCGTCGAGCGCAGCGCCCTCGCCGAGGCGATCGCCTGGCCCGTCGGCGACGCGCCCTGCGCCGCGGTGCGGTTGCTCAGCGCGGCGAGATGAGGGAGGTGGCACTGGTGGAGCGCCCGGCGGCCAGGAGGACGTCGACCGGCTGGGGTCGCCCGAGCAGGTAGCCCTGGGCCAGGTCGATGCCCATCTCGCGGACCGCGTCGAGCTGACCGGGGGTCTCCACGCCCTCGGCCACGACGCGCAGGCCCAGCCGGCTCGCCATGGTCGCCACCGCCTCGGCGATGACCCGGGTGCCGCGGTCGCCGAGGTGCTGGATGTAGGTGGTGTCGAGCTTGAGGCTGTCGATCGGGTAGCGGCGCAGGTAGGCGAGGGACGAGTAGCCGCTGCCGAAGTCGTCGAGGCTGAGGCGCACCCCACCGTCGCGGACCTTGCGGAGCGCAGCGTCCACGTCGTCGCTGGGATCGATGAGCGCCGACTCGGTCAGCTCGAGCACGACCTGGCAGGGGTCGACGCCGCTGGCCGCGATGGTGGCGAGCACGTTGGCGGCGTAGCCGGGCACGAGCAGCTGGCGGGCCGAGACGTTGATCGCGACCTGGAGGCGCGGGCCGAGCGCGGCATCCAGTGCGATGAGCGCGTCGAGGGACCGTTCGAGCATGGCCTGGCCCAGTGCCACGATCAGGCCCGAGTCCTCGGCGACGGGGATGAACTCGGCCGGCGACACGTCCCCCCAGCGGGCGAGGGCCTCGAAGCCCACGACGCTGCCGTCGACGGTGGACACGAGGGGCTGGAGGGCCAGGTCGGGGCCGCCGTCGTCGAGGAACCGGCGCAGCGCGGACTCGAGCAGGAAGCGGCGCGTCGCCTGGTCGCGCACCCGATCGTCGAAGCGGGCGACGCGGGCGCGCCCGGCCCGCTTGGCGGCGTACATGGCGGCGTCGGCGTCGCGGATGATGGCGTCGGGCTCGAGCGTGGCGCGCCCGGCCGAGGCCACGCCGACGCTCGCCGACAGCGTGCTGGCCACCCCCGAGACGCTGACGGAGGCGATCGTGTCGAGGATCGCCTCGGCGTGCGCGGCCCCCTGGTCGACATCCAGCCCGGTGTACACGAGCACGAACTCGTCGCCACCGAACCGGGCCACCAGGTCGGCGGACGGGAGGCCGTCGAGCGCGCTCGCCACGGCCACGAGGAGCCGATCGCCCGCACCGTGGCCGAGGCCGTCGTTGATGATCTTGAGGTTGTCGAGATCGACGAAGCACAGGGTGATCCGCTCGTCCCCGTGCAGCGGGTGCCGGTAGGTCTCGAGGTGCTCGTGCAGCGCCAGTCGGTTCGGCAGCCCGGTCAGGTGGTCGCGCCGGGCCTGGCGCCACAGCTCGGCTTCATGGGCCCGCTCCGCGGTCACGTCGCGCAGCACGATCCCGTAGAAGACCTCGCCGCTCGTCTCGTCGACCACCGGGGTGCAGGTGGACAGGAACGTGTGGAGCTCGCCGTTCGCCTCGAGCTCGACGTCGCCGACCCAGCGGCCGCCCTCGCGCTCGAGCTGCTCGCGGATCGGGTCGAGTGCGGCGTGGATGAGCGGTCGGGCCAGGTCGAACAGGCGGCTGCCGTCAGCCTGGCGGGCGAAGAGCGCCCGCGCCGCCTCGTTCCGGTAGACGATGCCGCGCTGGGCGCTGCCCAGCAGGACCATGTCGTCGACCTGGCCGAGCAGCTGGACGAGGCGGTCGTGGGCGTGGAACTCGCGCTCGAGCTCGGCTCGGGCTGCTTCGGCCTCGACCTGCGCCTGGGCGTCGCGGAAGTCGGCGATGCCCCAGGACTCCCGCTCGTCGTCGCTGATCCACCAGACGACGAGGTCGAACCACCGCGTTCCGCCCTCGCGGCGCAGGAGGCGGAGCCGGCGGCTGCCACCCGGTGGCGGGTCACCGCCGTCGACCTCGATCCGCAGGAGCTCGCGATCCTCGGGGTGCACGAGGTCGACCAGGGCGGTGCCGAAGAGCGAGGCCGGGGCCCAGCCGAGGACCTCCTCGATGTTGAACGTGGTGCCGCGGACCGTGCCCGCCGGGTCGACCCGCAGGCGGAAGCCCGTGTTGCCGTGGAACCAGGACACCTCGGCATGGGGGCGCGGGGCCTCGTCGGGTCGGGGTCCCTCGTCGGCGGTCGCCGGGACGAGCGCGGCGATCACCGCATCGATGCCCTCGACGCCGACGAGGTCGACGAGCACGAGGTCGTACCAGCCGACGGCGAGCGGCTCGCCGTCGCCGTGCAGCGCGTCGGGGCTCGTGAGGCGGCACCGCGCCCGCCCGACCCGCTCGTCGCCGAGGCAGGCGCTCAGCCACGCCTCGTGGATCCGGAGGTGGTGGTCGGGGTCGAAGAGGGTGAGGGGGTGGACCTCGGGGCTGAGGTGGCGCAGGCCCGGGAACCGGCCGAGCAGGGCCGGGCCGGGCGTGGTGACCGCCGCCATCCGGTGGAGGGTGTGCGCGGCGGTGCCGTCCGGGAGCGCGCCGAGGACCGCGAACGCATGGTCGAGGCGCCGCGCGGGATCGTGGAGCAGCGCCTCGGAGGTCGGTTCTCGCTCGTCCCGTGCCGTCATGCCCCTCCCTGTCCGCCGGTCGTCAGGTGCCGGCGAGCGCCGCCACCACCGGCGCCATGGCCTCCAGCGCGTCGGCCTGGACCACGATGTAGCTCGCGTCCCAGCGCTCCCGCCGCTCCTGGAGCGTCTCGATGATCTGGTCGGTGGTGCCGACCAGCACGTGCGGGAAGCCGAGCAGGGCCTCGGTGGTCAGGCCGAACAGCGGCGCGAACTGCTCGGCCAGGGCCACGCGGTCGTCGGTGACGAAGCAGCCCAGCACCAGCAGGTTGATCTCGAGATCGTCGTAGCGGTCGCCGGCGGCCTCCTTGACCCAGGCCAGCTTGCGGTCGGTCTCCTCGGCGGTGCCGGTGGCTGCGGCGTCGGCATCGGCGGCGCCGTTGGGCATGGTCGGGTTGATGCCCACGATGTCGGCGTGGCGGCCGGCGAGGGTCAGCATCCGCTTCTTGCCGCCGCCGATCAGGATCGGCGGGCGGGGCGACTGGACCGGCTTGGGCAGGCCGTCGAGCCCGGTGATCTGGTAGTGCTCGCCCTCGAAGGTGACGGGCTCGGGGCCGAGCAGGCCGAGGATCACCTGCAGCCCCTCCTCGAAGCGGTCGACGCGCACCTTGGGGGCGTCGTAGGGGATGCCGGACTGCGCGTAGTCGGTGGCCATCCAGCCCGACCCGAGGCCGATCTCGACCCGGCCGCCCGAGAGGCGGTCGATCGTGGCGAGCTCCTTGGCCAGCACGACCGGGTGCTTGTAGTCGTTGTCGAAGACGAGCGCGCCCACCCGGAGGCGGGTGGTGGCGGCCGCGGCGGCCATCATCGCCGGGATCGGTGCGAGCTGGTCGCCGAAGTGGTCGGGCAGGTGCAGCGTGTCGTACCCGAGGTCCTCGGCGCGCCGGGCGGTCGCCGCCCACTCGTCGCCCGACGTCGCCGTCGCGCACTGGACTCCGAAGCGGAAGCGTCGGGGGTGGGACATGGGGACCTCGTCTCGTCGGGCGGGACCGTGACTGTACCGCCACATCGGGTGAGATCGGGCGGAAACGGTCCGGTGACCGGAGCAGCGCGGGAGGCGGCAGTACGCTGGTCCGGCCGTGGTCATCGTCAAACGCCTCTTCCGGTTCGTCTTCGTGATGGTGACCCTCACGGGGGTCCTCGCCGGTTCGCTCGCGCTCGCCGCACCCCAGGTGGGCAAGCTCGTGTCGGCCCATCGCTCCGATCACGAGCGCATCAGCCTCAAGCCGCTCGCGGAGCGCTCGCTCATCTACGACCGTGCCGGCAACCTCCAGGGCACCCTCACCAATCGCAACGACCCGCAGAACCGCGAGCAGGTGCCCCTCGCCAAGGTGCCCAAGACCGTGAAGCTGGCGGTGCTCGCCTCCGAGGACGCGAACTTCTACGACCACAAGGGCGTCAACGTCCGGTCGATCCTGCGTGCGGTCGACGCGAACCTGGCGAGCGGCGAGGTCAGCCAGGGCGGCTCCACGATCACCCAGCAGGTGGTGAAGAACTCGCTCGTGGGCGACGAGCAGGACTTCAGCCGCAAGCTGCGGGAAGCGTTCCTGGCCGTCGAGCTCGAGAAGCAGATGACCAAGGACCAGATCCTGGAGCGCTACCTCAACAGCGTGTACTTCGGGGGCGGCGCGTACGGCGTCCAGGCCGCGTCGCAGTACTTCTTCGACAAGGACGTGTCGACGCTCAACTGGGCTGAGGGCGCGCTGCTCGCGGGCCTGATCCCGAGCCCGGCCGCCTACGACCCGTTCAAGTTCCCGGCCGCGGCGACCAAGCGGCGACGCCTCGTGCTGCGGCGGCTCGTGGAGACCGACCAGCTCAGCGCCGAGGAGGCCCGGCTGTACGGCCTCGTGCCGCTGCCCAAGACCCCGCACCGGCCCCCGCCGCCCTACGACTACTTCCTCGAGGAGGTCAAGCAGCAGCTCCTGCTCGACCCGCGCTTCAACCTGGGGGCCACCGAGGCGGCCCGCAGCCGCACCCTCTATGAGGGCGGCATCCGGGTGTACACCACCTTCGACCCGGTCATGCAGCTCAACGCCATCAAGGCCCGCAACGAGACGCTGCCCAACAACCGGGGTGACGCCACCTTCGACATCACCGACCCGACCGACGGCTCGCACACCTTCGGCACCGAGGCGATGGCGTCGGTCGAGCCGTCGACCGGTGCCATCCGGGCGATGATCGGCGGTCCCGGCTACGACCGGTGGAAGTTCAACCTGGCCACCGAGCGGGATCCTGGCCGCCAGCCGGGATCCACGATGAAGTCCTTCGTGCTCGCCACGCTGTTCGAGCAGGGCTACGTGCCCAACGACCTGGTCAACGGCGGCAAGTGCGCGTTCAAGGTCCCCGGGCAGACCGACCTCTACACGCCGGCCACGGGACGCGGCGGGGTGGCCACGATCACCCGCCAGACCCAGGCCTCGTCGAACTGCGCGTTCGCCCGTCTCGGCCAGCTGGTCGGCGTCGACAAGGTCGCCGAGATGGCCAACCGCCTGGGCGTGAAGAGCTCGCTGTACCTGAAGGACGCCGACGGCAACCCGACCGCGCCGCCGGTCAGCCTGCCCCTCGGCACCAGGGGTGTGTCGCCGCTCGACATGGCCGCTGCGTACTCGGTGTTCGCCAACGACGGCCTGCGCAACGAGCCGTACTACGTCGAGCGCATCGAGGACCGCAAGGGACGGGTGATCTACCAGCACCAGTCTCGGCCCCAGCGGGTGATCGACTCCGAGACGGCGCGCCTCGTCGTGCAGGTCCTGCAGGCCAACGTGCGGGCCGGCACCGGCACCCGTGCCCAGATCGACGGCGGCCAGCCCGCGGCCGGCAAGACCGGCACCACCAACAAGTCCACCGACGTGTGGTTCGTGGGCTTCA
>CAZUYW010000043.1:0-17387 GCA_964624775.1 uncultured Iamiaceae bacterium | reverse complement strand
ACCCACGGCGTGTTCGAGGAGGCGGTCACCGAGATCTGCGCGGCGGTGCACGACGCGGGCGGCCAGGTGTACCTCGACGGCGCCAACCTCAACGCCATGGTCGGGCTCGCCCGCCCCGGCCGCTTCGGGGCCGACGTGTCGCACCTCAACCTGCACAAGACGTTCTGCATCCCCCACGGGGGTGGCGGCCCCGGCGTCGGCCCGGTCGCGGTCGGCGCCCACCTCGCACCGTTCCTGCCCAACCACCCCCTCGCCCCCGAGGCCGGCCCCGAGACCGGTCCCGGTCCCATCTCGGCGGCGCCGTGGGGATCGGCGGGGATCCTGCCGATCCCGTGGGCCTACATCGCCATGATGGGTGGTGTCGGCCTGCGCCGCGCCACCCAGGTGGCGATCCTGAACGCCAACTACGTGGCCCGGCGCCTCGCGCCGCACTACCCCGTCCTCTACACGGGGCGGGACGGCCTCGTCGCTCACGAGTGCATCGTCGACCTCCGGCCGATCACCAAGGACACGGGCGTCACCGTCGACGACATCGCCAAGCGCCTGATCGACTTCGGGTTCCACGCGCCCACCATGTCGTTCCCCGTCGCCGGGACGCTGATGATCGAGCCGACCGAGTCCGAGGACCTCGGCGAGCTCGACCGCTTCTGTGACGCGATGATCGCGATCCGCGCCGAGATCGACCTGGTGGCCTCCGGCGCGTGGCCGGCGGGCGACAACCCGCTCGCCAACGCCCCGCACACGGTCGACTGCCTGCTCGGCGACTGGCCCCACCCCTTCACCCGGGAGGCGGCGGCGTTCCCCGGCACGGGGGCGCGCGGCGACCGCTACTGGCCGCCGGTGCGCCGCATCGACGGCGGCTACGGCGACCGCAACCTGGTGTGCTCGTGCCCGCCGGTGGAGGACTTCGCCGACTGAGGCCGGCGGCGGGTCAGCCGATCGGTTCGCTGGGCGAGGCTGCCACGAACGGCGGCTTCACCACGGTGGCCGGCACCGGCTCGCCCTTGACCTCGATGGCCACGGTGTCGCCCAGCCCGACGGTGGGCGGCACGAACGCGAGGGCGATGCCCTTGCCGAGGATGGGTGAGAAGTTGCCGGAGGTGACGACGCCGGCGGCCTCGCCGTCGACCAGGACCACCTGATCGGCCCGCGGCGGGCGCCGACCCTCGATCGTGAGGGCACGCAGGCGACGCGGGACGCCGCGCTCCCGCTCGGCGGCGAGGGCGGCGCGACCACGGAAGTCGGGCTTCTCCCAGGCGACCACCCAGCCGAGGTTGGCCTGCAGCGGCGTGATCCCGGCGCCGAGCTCGTGGCCGTGCAGCGGCAGGCCCGCCTCGAGGCGCAGCGTGTCGCGGGCGCCGAGGCCGGCCGGCGCGAAGCCGGCGGCGAGGACCGCGTCCCAGAAGCGCGGCGCCGCGTCGGCGAGCACCGCCACCTCCACACCGTCCTCGCCGGTGTAGCCGGTGCCGGCCACCACGCACGGCACGCCGTCCCAGCTGAGCTCGGTGACGTGGAAGCGCCCGACGGCGGCGGCCTCGGGCCAGATCGTGGCGAGCAGGCGTCGCGCCGCTGGGCCCTGGAGGGCGATGACGGCACGCTCGGCGGTGACGTCGACCGCCCCCTCCCCCAGCGCGCCGACGACGCCGTCGGTGTTGGAGGCGTTGGGCATCACGTCGAAGCGATCCTCTGACACCCACCACACGATGATGTCGTCGACCACCGAGGCGTCATCCGCGTCGAGCAGGTGGGTGTACTGCGCCCGTCCGGGCCCCACCTTGGTGAGGTCGTTGGTGAGGGCGAGCTGCAGGCGGTCGAGCGCCTCGGGGCCGGTGATGCGCACGGTGCCGAGGTGGCTCACGTCGAAGGCGACGGCCGCCTCCCGGCAGGTGCGGTGCTCGGCGAGCGTGCCGCTCGGATAGGACAGCGGCATGTCCCAGCCCCCGAAGGGGACCATCTTGGCGCCGAGGGCGCGGTGGGCGGCATCGAGCGGCGAGGTGCGGAGCGTCACGGAGCGATCGTAGCGGCGGGCACCTGGCGCCCCGGCCACCCGGCGCAGGGTCAGGCGACCTCGGGGCCCGCGTGCTGCTCGGGCTGCTCGAGCCCGTACTTGTGGTGCAGCGCGGCGTAGTCCGCCTGGCGGATCAGGGTGATGTCGATCCCCGGGTGCAGGGCGCGCAGCCGGCGGATCTTGCCGTTCTTCTTGGTGATGAGCCGCTGGCTCATCGTGGTGACCTCGAGGTAGCGCTCGTGGTCGGGCAGCCAGAAGTCGGGCGTGAACGCCGAGGTCGGGTGGCCGTCAGGGCCGCGCTCGAACACGAACGTGTGAGGCTCGTACTCCCAGCGGACGGCGTAGAAGTCGAGCAGTCGGGCGACCTCGCGCTCGGCGTTGTGGGCGAAGCGAACGTGCTCGTAGGGCAGGCCGACCGAGGTCAGAGGGCGACCGCCTCGGTGGCGCCGGCGCGACCCGCGGCGGCAGGGAAGAGCTCGACGATGGCGGCGTCGACCTCGCGCTGCACGCTGCCGAGCGGCAGGATCGACAGCACGCCCTGGCCCTGGGCGACGACGTCGACGAGCTCGTTGCCGTCGCGCACGAGGACGGCGCTCGAACCGGAGATTACGAGCTGGGCCGAGGCGATGTCCTCGCCGAGCTGGTCGCGCAGGTAGCTGAACGCCTCCCGCACCGACTCGAGGCGGATCCCGGCGTCGAGCAGGGACTTCACGACCTTCAGCTCGAGCAGGTCACGGTAGGAGTACTTGCGCCGGCTGCCGCTCCCCGACGCGTCGGTGACCGACGGGCGCACCAGATCGGTGCGCGCCCAGTAGTCGAGCTGGCGGTAGGTGATGCCGACGATCTCGGCCGCCTTCTTCCCACTGAACTGCTCGGCCATGACGGCTCCTCTCGTCGGGCGCAGCCGGTCCAGACCACACGGGTGAAACTACGCACGTGTGGCCAGCCTAGGGAACCCCGCGCGCGGGGTCAACGATCCGCGCGCCGTCGGCGGCGGAGCGTGCCGATCAGGAGGCGAAGTCCTCGGGGTTCACCGAGTCGATGAAGTCGCGGAACTGCTCCACGACCTCCTCGGGCTCGAGCCCATCCTCGCCCTCATCGTCCTCCTCGAGGTAGCCGGCCTCGGCCAGCACCTCCTCGGTGGCGTAGATGGGCGAGCCGGTGCGGGCCGCGAGGGCGATCGCATCGGAGGGGCGCGACGAGATCGTGTGGATGCCGTCGCGTCCGGTGAGCTCCATCTCGGCGTGGAAGACCCCGCCGCGCAGCTCGGTGACGGTGATCCGCTCCAAGCTCACGCCGAGGTCGTCCAGCACCTCGCGGAACAGGTCGTGGGTCATCGGGCGAGGCGTCACGACGTCTTCCAGGGCGAAGGCGATCGCGGTGGCCTCGGGGGCGCCGATGAAGATCGGCAGCACGCGCCGCTCCCCGCCGACCTCGCGAAGGATCGCGATCGGGGCGCTGCTCGGCATCTCCACCCGCACCCCGACCAGCTCCATCTCGATCACCGGGCCAGCCTACCGGTCCCATCTCGGGGCGGGTCGTAGGCCCAGAGGTCGGGCAGGTTCCGGAAGCCGCTCTCGTGGTCGAGCCCGTAGCCCACGACGTGCGCGGGGCCGAGCACCACGCCGCCGTAGTCCACCGGGGCGGGCACGATCCCCCGGCCCGGGCGGACCGCGAGCGCGGCGATGCGCACCGAGGCGGGCTCGAGTGCCTCGAGGTGACGGCGCACGAAGTCGAGCGTGAGCCCAGTGTCGACCACGGTGGTCACCACCACCACCGCTCGCCCTGCCACGGGGTGGTCGAGGTCCTTCACGATCCGGGCCCGGCCAGCGTCCCCGTCGTAGGGCGCCACCGCGACGAAGTCGATCGCGGCGGGGACGCGCAGGCACCGGACGAGGTCGGCGAGGAACACGATGGAGTCGGGCAGGAGGCCCACCGCCACGAGGCCGTCGGGGTGGTCGACGTCGATCTCGGCGGCCACGCGCCGCACGGCGTCGCCGAGGTCGGCGGCGCTGGCGACCAGAGCGGCCCCGGCGGGAGGGGCGGGCACGGCTAGGCCCGGTCGAGGTGCTGGCGCAGGTTGGCGCGCAGCAGCGCCGAGCGGAGGTCGCCGCCCAGGTCGCTCAGCTCCTCCACGAGGGCGACGGCGTCGCGTCGGGCCTCGGGGTTGCGCTGCTTGAGGAGGGGCATCGCCAGCTGCTCGAGGAAGCCGGCCTCGCGCTCGGCCGCGACCTTGAACATGCGCAGGTGGCGGGGCTCGATGCCGTGGCCGAGGAAGCCCGCCGCCTTGGTGGCGATCACCAGCGCATCGCCGTCGAAGTAGGTGTCCGCGCCGAGCGAGCGCCCGGTGACGAGGCCGTAGCGCACGAGCTCGGCAAGGTCCGCGGCGCTGATCCCGGCCGTGGCGATGAGCTCGGCCTCGGTGAGGCTCACCTCAGCCGCGTCGTGCTCGGCAGCGCGCAGGGTGCGCTCACCGTTGGCGCGCGCAACGTCGGCCATCCAGATCGGCTCGGAGCGGCCGGGCAGCTCCCCCGCGGGCATCGAGGCCCGCACCGTCGGCGGGGCCGGCGCGGGCTGCTCCGCGGCGGCCGGCTCGGCGGCGACGTCGGGCGCGGGCACCGGCTCGGCGTCGTCGGTGGGGACGCCGTCGGAGGACTCGAGGCGATCCTTGATGACCTTCAGCGGGAGGAAGTGCTCGCGCTGCTGGGTGAGGATCCAGCGCAGCCGGTCGATGTCGGCCTCGTAGAACTTCCGGTACCCCGACGGCGTCCGCTCCGGGTCGACGAGGCCCTGGCTCTCCAGGAACCGGATCTTGGAGATCGTGACGTCGGGGAACTCGGTCTGCAGGAGGGTGAGGACCTCGCCGATCGAGAGGTGGGCGTCGCCCATGTCAGGCCCCCGTCCCGCTCACGAAGAGCAGCTTGAACCGGCCGACCTGGAGCTCGTCGCCGTTGGCGAGCGGTGCGTCGCGGTCGATGCGGACCTGGTTGAGGTAGGTGCCGTTGAGCGAGCCGACATCGCGCACGACGTAGCCCGCGGTGGTGCGTTCGATCTCGACGTGGTGCCGGGACACGGTGACGTCGTCGAGGAAGATGTCGGACCCGGGATGGCGCCCCGCGGTGGTGATCACGTGCTCGAGCGGGAACTGGCTGCCCGAGTTGGGCCCGCGGGTCACCACGAGGAGATCGCCCGCGCCCGGATCGGGTGCCGGGGTGGCACCCACCAGGTCCGGGTCGAGCTGGAAGGTCATGGTGGAGGCGTCATCGCCGGCGCGGCCGAGCGCCTGCCCGCAGCGCGAGCAGAAGTTGGCATCGGCTTCGTTGGCGTGCCCGCAGGAGTTGCAGATGACGTCGGCCACGTGGTTCCTCGTGGTGGAGGCACCGGCTCGCCGGTGCCGGGTTGATCAGCCTTCGATGAGCTTGCGGTACGCCTCGGCGTCGAGCAGGCCGTCGAGCTCGGCCGGGTCGGCGAGCTCGATCACGCAGATCCAGCCCTCGCCGTAGGGATCGGCATTGATGCGCTCGGGGGCGTCTTCGAGGTCGGCGTTGACCGCGACGATGGTCCCGGCGAGCGGGGCGTAGATGTCGGACACGGACTTGGTGGACTCGACCTCGCTGATGCCGGCGCCCGCGGTGACCGCCGCGCCCATCTCCGGAGCCTGGACGAAGACGACGTCGCCCAGCGCGTCCTGGGCGTAGTCGGTGATGCCGATGGTGGCCCGGTCGCCCTCGACGCGGACCCATTCGTGGTCCGAGGAGTAGCGCAGATCGTCGGGAGTGTTCATGGCGGCGAGGCTATCCCACGCCGGGTCAGCGCAGCGTCTGACGGATGCGGCGCACGTACTCCTGGGCGAGGTTCTTGGCCGTGGCCGCGTCGGGCCCCTCCGCCCAGATGTGGGTGACGGGTTCCGCGGGGTCCGGGAGGGCGAGCACCCACCCCTCGTCGTGGATCACCTTCACCCCGTCGATGAGCTCCAGGCGCCGATCCTTGGACAGTTCGACCAGGCTGCGCATCACGAGACCCTTCTGCTCCCAGGGGGTCACGACGGTCTCGTGGGCGAGGTGCACGCGGGGCAGGGACTCGCGCACCTTGGACAGGCTCGTGCCCTCCTTGGCGAGCAGCTCGAGCAGCTTGACCAGCGCCGCGCCGGCGTCGAACGCCGGCAGGAAGCCGGGGATGATGAACCCGCCGTCGTGGCTGGCGGCGAAGCCGACACCGGGCTCCCCCGCGGCGGCCATGAGGGCGGCCGTCGACGTCTTGGTGTGCTGGACGCGGATGCCGTGCGGCGCGACCAGCTCGTCGGCCACGTTGCTCACGTTCACCGGCAGGGCGATGCGGTCGCCCAGCACGTGGCCAGCCACCAGGGACACGAACGCGAGCCGGGCCTCGAGGTCGGTGAGGGCCGTGCCCGTGTCGTCGACGAGGCGGAGGTGCTCGCCGTCCGCGTCGACGACCGCGCCGAGGTCGGCCCCGGATGCCTGCACCAGCCGGGCGACGTTGGCGAGCGCCTCCTCGGGGTCGGCGCTGATGCGCTGCTGGGTGGAGGCGTAGGGATTCACGCCGAGCACGTCGGCGCCGAGCTTGCCGAGCACGTTCGGCATCACGAACGCCGTGGCGCCGAAGCTGTAGTCGACGACCAGCTTGAAGCCCCTGGATCGTACGGCGGACAGGTCGACCGTCTCGCCGAGCGCCGCGGTGTAGTGGTCGAGCGCTCGGGGCGGGAAGCCGATGTCGCCGATCTCGGGGGCGAGCACGCGCCGGAAGTCCTCGCGCGTGAACAGGCGCTCGATCTTGCGCTGGGCGTCCTCGGTGATGTCGATGCCGTCGCGGTCGAAGAAGCGGATCACCACGGACTGCGGATCGCCGTCGACGAGGCGGATGGTGACGCCGGCGGCGGCTTCGGGGCCGCGGGTGAGGTAGCGGGTGAGGGGCACCGACGCCACCTCGAGGTCGAGCACGTTGATGCCGCTCGCGTTGAGGCCGGCCATGAAGGCCCGCTTGAGCATGCGGGCGGCGCGGGACGAGTCGCGGGAGGTGACGACCGTGGCGTCGCGCCGCAGCGTGGTGGCGAAGGCCATGGCGACGCGGGCCGCGAGCTCGGGGCTGATGTCGACGTTGGCGAGGCCCGAGATGCCGTCGCGGCCGAACAGGGAGCGCGCCCCCTTGGACTCCCAGATGATCGAGGAGTTGATGGTGGCGCCGGCCTCGACCGTCTTGAACGGGTAGATCTTCACGCCCGACGCCACGTGGGCGCCGTCGCCGATGAAGCACTCGTCGCCGAGCACCGCGCCGTCATCGACCCGCGACCCGCGGCGCAGGTCGCAGGCCCGCCCGATGAGGGCGCCCCTGAGCCGGACCCCCTCGGCGAGGTACGCGTTGTCGTGGACGACCGAGCGCTCGAGGTCGGCGTCGCCGCGCACGCGCACGTTGCCGCCGAGCACCGTGTAGTCGCCGATGCGTGCGCCGGCCTCGACGCGGCAGTTCTCGCCGATGATGGCGAAGCCCTCGAGCTTGGCGTCGGGGTGCACGTCGGCCCCCTCCCCCAGCCACACGCCCTGGCTCAGCTCGAACCCGGGCACGTCGACCTTGACCCGGCCGTCCATGACGTCCTTGTGGGCGGTCACGTAGGCCTCGAGGGTGCCGACGTCCTCCCAGTAGCCCTCTGCGACCGCGCCGTACAGCGGCTTGCCCGCCTCGAGCAGCGCCGGGAACACCTCGCCCGAGAAGTCGACCGGCCGGCCCTCGGGGATGAAGTCGAAGATCTCGGGCTCCAGCACGAAGATGCCGGTGTTGATCGTGTCGCTGAAGACCTGGCCCCACGTGGGCTTCTCGAGGAACCGTTCGATCGAGCCGTCCTCGTGGGTGATCACGATGCCGAACTCGAGGGGGTTCTCGACGGCGACCAGGCCGATGGTGGCGAGCGCGCCCTTGGCCTCGTGGGTGGCGATGATGGCCGACAGGTCGACGTCGGTGAGCACGTCGCCGGAGATCACGAGGAACCGCTCGGTGAGCTCGTCCATGGCGTTGCGCACCGAGCCCGCCGTGCCGAGCGGCTGGTCTTCGGTGGCGTAGATGATGCGGACCCCGAACTCCGAGCCGTCGCCGAAGTAGGTGCGGATCTGGTTGGCCAGGTAGGCGACGGTGACCACGATCTCGTCGATGCCGTGCGCCTTCAACAGGTCGACGATGTGCTCCATCATCGGCCGGTTGGCCAGCGGGAGCATGGGCTTCGGGCAGTTCGAGGTGAGGGGGCGGAGTCGAGTTCCCTCGCCGCCCGCCATGATCACGGCCTTCATGGTCCGACGCTACCCCTGTCTGGCACCCGCCCAGACCGACGCGTCCGGGGCGAAGGTCAGATCGTGGCGTGACGGCCGGCACGGCCCTCGCGCAGCGCGCGCAGGCCGATCGGCACGTAGAGCACGAACGCGTACCAGCTGAGCACCAGGCCCGGGATGCCGGTCAGCCAGGCGAGGACCTGGGCCACGTCCGCCCACCCCGCGTCGGAGGCGCCGGTCAGGAAGAACGGGAACGCCATCATCAGGGCGAACGTGCCGGCCTTGCCGAACCAGGTCACGTCGACCCGGCGTCCGCCGAGCGCCGCGAGCCCGATGGTGAGCGCGGAGATCGCCACCTCGCGCACGAGCACGGCCACCGCGAACCAGGTGGGCACCGACCCGTCGATCAGGATGCCGCCGACGCCGACGATGAACAGGAGCCGATCGGCCACGGGGTCGAGCACCTTGCCGAGCGTCGACACCTGGTTCCAGTGTCGGGCGATGTAGCCGTCGACCCAGTCGGTGGCACCGAGCGCGGCGAGGACCAGGGCCGCGGCGTAGCGATCCTCGCGGTCGAACAGCAGCCACACGAAGATCGGCAGGCACCCGAGCCGGACCATGGTGATCAGGTTCGGGATCGTGAGGATGCGGTCCTCGCCGGAGGCGTCGGGCTCTGCGGGCTCTGCGGGCTCGGTGGTCGGGGTCTCGGCGGGTGCCATCGGCCCGGATACTACGACCGGCCCCGGCCCGTCCCGGGGAGCCGGGCCGCGCGCGGGCGACCCCTAGGCTGCGGCCATGGCGAGCCTCTTCACGATGATCATCGACGGCGACATCCCCGGACGCTTCGTCTGGCGCGACGAGACCTGCGTGGCCTTCCTCACGATCGCGCCGATCACCACGGGGCACACCCTGGTGGTGCCCCGCGCCGAGGTCGATCACTGGGTCGACCTCGAGCCGGCCGTCGCCGCCCACCTGATGTCGGTCGCCCAGCGCGTGGGCCAGGCCCAGATGGCGGCGTTCGCCCCGGCGCGCATCGGCATGATCATCGCCGGGATGGAGGTGCCCCACACCCACCTGCACGTCATCCCGATCGAGACCGAGGCGGACCTCAGCTTCGCCCGGGCCGACGCCGGCGTCGCCCCCGAGTCGCTCGATGCCGCCGCCGACGCCCTCCGGGCGGCGCTGCGCGAGGCCGGCCACCCCCAGGTGGCCGACGCCTGATCGAGCTCAGCCTTCGCCGTCGCCCTCGTCGGCGATGACGGGTTCGGGCACGGGGTCGAGCAGGTGCGCGCCCTTGTTGCGCACGTTGTTCACCTCCGTGGACACCGGGCGCAGGGTCAAGATCTCCGAGGGGGCCGGCACGAGCAGGCGGCCGAGCGTGTCGAGGTCGGCGTTGTCCTCGTCGAGCCAGGTGCTCCACGCGCTCGGGGGCAGGATCACCGGCATGCGGTCGTGGATCGTCGCCATGAGCTCGTTCGGCGTGGTGGTGATGATCGTGGCCGATCGCAGGCGCTGGTCGCCGGAGCGGTCGGGGCCCTTCCACTCCTCCCACAGCCCGGCGAACGCGAGCGGCTCGCCGTCGGGACGTGCGATGAAGTACGGCTGCTTCGCCTTCTGCCCGGGCACCTTCCGCCACTCGTAGAACCCGTCGACGGGCACGATGCAGCGGCGACGCTTGAAGGCGTGCTTGTACGCGTTCTTGTCGGCCAGGCCCTCGGCGCGGGCGTTGATCATCTTGTTGCCGAGCGCCGGGCTCTTGGCCCAGACCGGCACGAGGCCCCAGTGGTGCGGGGCCACCTTGCGCACGCCACCGTCCTCCAGCACGACGTAGATGTCGTTGGTGGGGGCCACGTTGTAGGAGGCCTCGAGCGCGGCCTCCGCCGGGGGTTCGGCGTCGAAGTACTGGGCCAGCTCGTCGACGGGGGTGGAGGACACGAATCGGCCGCACATGGGCCGTGACGCTATCGGGCGTGGCGGGCGTCGAGCCGACGACGCCGGCCCCACTCGGTGCCATCGGGCGCCCGCCCGTCGGGGTCCCAGGCATCCTCGGGCGACGGCGTCACCTCGGCGAGGCGCAGCGCGGCGGTGAGCGTCGCTGGCTCGAGGTCCGCGCCCACGACGACGACCGGCAGGTCGGTGCGCCCGAGCCGATCCACCCGCACGCCGAGCGGTGCGAGCGCCCGGGCGGCAGCATCGAGCGCGGCGCCCTCGAGTCGGTCGCCCGAGGCACCCAGCACCACCACGCGCGCCGGGTACGACACCGTCCGGTACACGAACCCCGGCTGGCGGATCAGGGGGACCTGCTCCCAGTGCTGGCGCATGGCGTCGGCGGCCAGCCCGATCGCGTCGCAGTGGTCGAGCATGCCGATCACCGGGTTCACGTTCGTCTGCGGGATCGCGTCGATCGTCGCGGTGTCGAGCGGGACGTCGAAGCGGTCGCACCGGTCGAGCGCCCCGCACAGGTCGAGGCTGGCCATCGTGAGGAGGCACTTCGTGCAGCGGCCGCAGTTGCCGCGGTCGCGGGTCTCGAAGCACACCTGGAGCGAGTCGAGGGCGGGCTGGTGCGCGGCGACCCGGCCGATGCGCGCCCACCTCGGCTCGTCGGCGTCGAGGTGCTCGACCTCGAGGCGCGACGTCGACCAGAGGGCGTCGAGGGCCGGATGCGAGCCCCACGGGGTGGCGTCGGGCCACCAGTTGGTCGAGGCGATGCCGATCCGCCGGAGGCCGCGCCCGAGCAGGTACGCCGTGCCGACGAGCGCGGCGCCGTGGGCCTCGAACCCCCACTGCAGGTGCGGGTCCATCAGGCGGCGGACGTCGGTGCGCACCTCGACGAGCGGCAGCCCCTCCCCCGCGGCCGCGGCACGCGTGCCGTCGAGCAGGTGGGTGCGCAGGTCCTCGTCGAGGTGCTCGTCGCAGTCGAGCGCGATCAGGTGGGTCGGTCGCCTGCGCCGAGGCCCGGTGCGCTCCCCCAGCAGGGCGCCCCACGAATCGATCCCGCGCGTGAAGAACAGGCCACGGGCCCGCCCCCGGCGTCGGGGCGGCCGCCCCTCGGGTGCGTGGAGGGCCGGCACCCGCCAACCCCACCAGCGGCACTGGAGCTCGATCGCGGCCGCGGCCGCGGCCGCCACCTCCGGATCGAGCGGCCCCTCCACCGTGAGGTCGTCGCCGAGCTTGGCGGCCAGGATGAGCGCGATCGGGACGAGCACGGCCGGTGAGGGATCGACCCATCGCTCCCACCGGCGGTGCACGCGGTAGGTGACCTCGCCGCGCGGCATCTTGTCGTGCACGAAGCGGACCTTGGTCCGATGGACGACGTGATCGCCCTCGCGCGCGACCGACGTGTCGTAGAGCTCCACGATCCCTCCCCGGCTCGTGTGGCGGGCGGCGCTGCCGCCGCGTGCTCAGGAGCCGGCGACCGCCCGGGTGCCGAGTCGGCCGGCCAGGGTTGCCACCGCGGCCAGGGCCACGATCACGAGCCCGGCGACCGGGTTCCAGGCGAGGCTGGCGCAGACCGCGGCGGCAAGCACCTGCACCCATGCGGCGGCTGCTCGGGACGCCGGCGCCCACGCATCGAGCCGGGCGTGGATGTGGGCCAGGGCGGCGGGCGAGGTGCCCGAGCGCCCGAGCCACACGGCGAGGCCGCGCACCAGGCCGAACGTGGCGCCGATGATCACGGCGCCGACCGGGCTGCCCGAGAGCACCTCGAGGGCGATGGTGGCGAACACGCCCGCCGTCATGATGTAGGTGGCGACGCCGAAGCCGATCTGCCAGCCGAAGCCGCTGCCGTACACCCACGAGCGGTACTGCCGGAGCCACGCGTCGTCGACCTGGCGCTTGAAGATCGGCAGCTCGATGCCGGTCACCCCGAGGTCGATGGAGGCGGTGAGCACCACGATGACGGCGGCCACCCCGAGCACAGTCTGGTCGGACAGGTCGAGGGCCGCGACCCCGAGCGCGGCGGCACCGGTGAGGACGCTCATCGAGAGCCCACCCAGCAGGCCGCCGAGGGTGAACCAGCGGGCGGTCGAGCCGAAGCGGTAGCCCCGCCCGGCCTCGGTCATGGGCGTGATCGACGACAGCATGGACAGCCCGCAGGGCGACCAGATGCCGCGGATGGCGGCGACGACGGCGACCGGGATGGCGACGACGACGAGGGTGGCGCTCATGGGCCGAGAGCCTACGTCCTCGTCGGGGCCGGGTCAGGCGCTCGCCGGCTCCCCAGGGGCGTCGGGATCGTCGGCGGGCGGCACGGCGGCCGGCACCGAGCCGGAGCGGATCAGCCCCTGCAGCGCGTCGGGTGGTGCGGGCCGGGCGAAGAAGTAGCCCTGGCCGAGGTGGGACCCCGACGCGCGCAGGGCATCGGCCTGGCCTGGCTCCTCGATCCCCTCCGCGACGACCTGGAGCTCGAGCAGCAGGCCGAGGTCGACGATCGATTGGAGCAGGACCATGCCCGTGTCGGTGCGCACGGCGTCGTCGACGAACGCCCGGTCGATCTTGAGCATGTCGATCGGGAGCCTCCGGAGCTGGGACAGCGACGAGTAGCCGGTGCCGAAGTCGTCGATCGCCAGGCGAACCCCGAGGTCCCGCAGCCGGTGGAGATGGGCGACCATCGTGTCCAGGTCGCCGATCAGGGCACCCTCGGTGATCTCGAGGATGAGTCGGTGCGGCTCGATGCCCGAGGCCTCGACGGCGCGGGCCACGTCGTGCACGAGCCGATCGGTCGCCAGCTGATGGGGCGACACGTTCACCGTGAGGATGATGGCCGCGGCGGCCGGGTGCTCCTCGCTCCAGCGGCCGAGCTGGGCGCACGCCTCCTCCAGCACCCAGGCCCCGATGCGGGCGATGAGGCCGAGCTCCTCGGCCAGCGGGATGAAGGTGTCGGGCGGCACCATGCCCCGCGTGGGGTGGTGCCAGCGAAGGAGGGCCTCGACGCCCATGAGCGCACCGGACCCGAGGTCCACGAAGGGCTGGTAGTAGACCTCGAGCTCACCGGATGCGAGCGCTCGCTGCAGGTCGTTGCCGAGCTGCTGGCGCTCCACCACCTCCTCGTGCATCCGGGGCGCGAACACCTCGTAGCGGCCCTTGCCGGCGGCCTTGGCCACGTACATGGCGACGTCGGCGTCGCGCAGGATGTCCTCGGTGGCCTCCGGGGCCGGGTGGCAGGCGATGCCGATGCTCGTCGTGATCAGCAGCTCCGTGCCCTCGGCGCTGAACGGTCGACCGACCGCGGCGAGCACCCGGGCGGCGAGGACCTCCGCTGTGTCGAGGCTGGTGCCGTCCGCGAGGAGGATGCCGAACTCGTCGCCGCCGAGCCGAGCTGCGGTGTCCGTGTCGCGCACGCAGGCCTCGAGCCGGCGGGCCACCTCGACGAGGAGCCGATCCCCCACCGGGTGCCCCATCGAGTCGTTGACGGTCTTGAACCCGTCGAGGTCGACGAAGAGCACGGTGAGGGGGGTGCCGTCGGTGCGAGCGCGCTGGAGCGCCTGCTCTACGCGATCGCCGAAGAGGGCGCGGTTGGGCAGGCCGGTCAGATCGTCCAGGAAGGCCTTGCGGCGCAGCTCCTCCTCCAGCACCTTGCGCTCGGTCACGTCGCGGCAGTTCGCGACGAGGCCGCCGACCGACGGATCGTCGAGGAGGTTGGTCCACACGCCTTCGACGGCTCGGTAGGTGCCGTCGCGGTGACGGATCCGGTAGTCGGTCCGCACCAGATCGTCGGTGCGGGCTCCCGCCTCGCCGAGCGACGCCACGACCAGCTCGCGGTCGTCGGGGTGCACCAGGTCGACGAGGTTCGTGCCCACCACCTCGTCGGGCGGCCGGCCGAGGAACTCGTGCGACGAGGGGCTCGCGTAGCGCACCAGACCAGATGGATCGGCCACGAGGACGAGGTCCGAGGAGTGGGTCGCCAGGGCCTGGTACCGGGCGGACTCACGGCTTCGGCCCTCGCGGCGGAACAACGTGGCCACCCCGAGCGCGGCGACGCCGCTGATCAGCGCGATCGCGATCTGGATGTGGTTCAGTCGGTCGACCGCTCGCTGGTTGTCCTCGGTGAGCTGACCGACCACGTCGTTGGTCACGCTCGACAGCAGGGCGCCGGTGATGCGCACCCGTTCGACCGCGGCCTCGTAGCCCGGGTCGTCGCGCGACATGCCCTGCAGCGCCTCCCCCTCCCGGGCGAGTCGGTCGAGGAGCTTCTGCTGCTGGGCGATCTTGGCCTTGAGCTCGGCTGAGGGCTTGCTCCCACCGACGAGCAGCTCGCCACCGCCCTGGAGGGCAGCGATCTCCCCACCCTCGGCGAGGGCGGCGGTCGATGCCCGGGCGACGGCGAGGCTCTGGGCGGGGTCGGCCTGATGGCCGTCGGCCACGAGGAGCAGGTCCTTGATGTAGCGCTCGATGTCGGCCCGCTGGCGCCCGGCGACGGTGGCGAGGAGCGCGGCATCGCCCTGCTGGTTGGTGGCGCGGGCGCTGTAGAGGAAGGTGGCGGCGAGCAGGCCGAAGAGCGCGGCCAGCGCCACGATCGCGGCCGACGGGCGGGTGAGGCGAGGCCGCCGGGGACTCACGGCACGACCTCGAGGTCCGCGTGCATGCCGCCCAGGTAGTGCCCCTCGAGGTTGCAGAACAGCACGTAGTGACCCGGCTCGAGGCGGACGTGGAGCACGGCCGTGTCCCCCAGCTGCACCTCCTCGATCTCATCGACGATGCGCACCCGTGCGCTCGTCTCGGAGACCGACAGGCCGTCCTTGCCGATCGGGAGGTCGTCGGCGTCCAGGGTGGTGCGGGCCAGCACCAGCTCGTGCACCGTCGGGCCCCGGTTGTCGAGCACCAGGTCGATGGTGCCGGCGTGGATCGGCCTCGCGGGAGCGTCGATGCGGAAGTCGCGCAGGATCACGTGGGGCCCGCGTGCCTCGTCCTCGCCGTGGGAGCACGCGGGCGCGACGATGCCCAGCACGAGCAGGGCGACGGCCGCGGCGAGGCGGTGGCGCCGCCGTCGGGGTGCTCGACGGGCGTGCATGGTGGTGGACAATCGGTCAGCGACGACCCAATCTGAGCATTCCGGACGCCCGCTGGCACGGATGTGCGGCCGGTCCGGGACCCCCGGACCGGCCGTCCGTGGCGTCAGGGGGCGATGAGCCAGGAGACGGCCGCCTCGGCCGCGTCGTTCTGGTCGACCACGCTGAGCATCACGGCGAAGTTCGAGGGCGTCGGGAGGGCGCCGTCGAGACCCAGCGGGAACAGGGCCAGGTCGACGACCGGCTGGAGCTTGCGCCGCCCCTCGCTCGACTCGGAGAAGGCGTTCATCACGGTGCCGCGGGAGGTGCCGTGGTCGAGTCGCTGCGTCCAGTACGCCAGGCCCCCTGCATCGGGCAGCCGGGTGAAGATGTTCTGGTAGATCAGCGTCACGAACTGGCTGTTGGTCTTCGAGCCGTAGGTGTTCGTGAACTCCGACGATGCCGCGAAGCTCGCCGAGATCTGGTCGAGCGAGGTGCCGCCGGCGTACTTGTTCGTCCAGAAGGCGAGCCCGCCCGTGTCGGGCAGGCGCAGGAAGTACGCCCAGTAGAGGCGGATGATCGGCGGGCGCTTGCCGGCGAAGCCGGGCGAGCTGGCGGCCACCAAGGTGAGGTGCTCCGGCGAGGCGCCGGCCCGCATCGCCGTGGCGAGCGCCGCGGGCGTGCGGAACCCGAAGTCGCCCGACACCTCGGCGGCGTAGGCGTCGAGGCTGGCGCTGCGCCCGATGTCGTAGCGGCGACGGAAGAACACGTCGCGCTGCCCGGTGTCGCCGGCGACGAGGTTGGCGGCCTTGGAGTCGAAGGTGACCACCTGCCCGTCGTCGTCCACGCTCGGGTTCGCGACGTCGGCGCCGCTGATCACGCCGGCCGTGCTGACCGAGGCCCGCTCGATGCTCCCCCGTGCCACGTACAGCTGCCGGGCCCCGTTGGCGCCGGCCAGGATCGTGGTCGACGACGAGAGGAACGCGATCGTCCCCCCGTTCTCGGCGATCCGAGGCGAGTCGCTGTCGCCCGCCGCCTGCGAGCCGCCCGAGACCGTCGAGACGAGTCGGGTCTTTCCCGTGCTGAGCGTGCGGACGTACACGTCGACGGAGTTGTTGGTGTCGGCCGGGGTCATCTTGGCGGTGCTCGCGAACACCACCGAGTTGCCGTCGCTGGTGATGCCGCCGGTGAAGCTCTGACCGGCCGGCTGGGTGTCGTTGTCGGCCAGGCTGGCCCGGATCGTGGTGCCGGCGGTGCGGTCCCGGACGTACACGTCGCGGCCGCTGTTGGTGTCGGGCGCCACCAGGTTCGACGCGTCGGACTCGAAGACGATGTACCGGCCATCGCTCGTGATCGAGGGGGCGTAGCTGTCGGAGGTGCCGGGCACCTCGGCGCTGGACACGCTGACCAAGGTGGTGGTGCCCGCGGTGCGGTCCCGGACGAACACGTCGCTCAGGGTGTTCGCGTCGGGCCCGAGGTTCGTGGCGCTCGACGTGAACGTGACGTAGCGGCCGTCGTCGGAGATGCCGAGCGAGTCGCCGTTGATGATCGAGGGGCTGGCGCCGTTGGCCTGGGCTTCGGCCGTCGTGACCGACACCCGCTCGGTCGTGCGGTTGAGGCGGTCCCGCACGAACACGTCGGCCTTGCCGTTGGTGTCGCCGGGCACGAGGTTGGTGGCCCAGGACCAGAAGACCACGAAGCGGCGGTCGTCGGACATGACGCCGGCGAACGAGTTGCCCTGCGCCGGTGACCCGTTCGGGGTGACGCTGATGCGCTCCAGGCCGTCGGTCAGGAGGTCCTTCACGTACACGTCCTGCACGGCGTCGGTGTCCTCGGGCACGAGCGTCGACGTCGTGGCGAACACGATGGCGCGCCCGTCGCCGCTGACCGAGCCGTCCTCGGCATCGCCCCGGACGGTCGATTCGACCGCCTCGGGCCGGACCGAGGCGCGCCCGGTGATCATGGTGCTCGACGCAGCTGCGGCCGGCTGGGCGGTGGTGAAGGCGAGGCCGGTCGACGCGACGACGGCGGCCAGGAGGCTGAGGAACGGTGCTCGGGTCATGGGCCCATGGTGCGGAATCCCAGGTCGGGGCACCTGAGCAACGATTGCTCATCCGT
>CAZUYW010000042.1:6599-17500 GCA_964624775.1 uncultured Iamiaceae bacterium | reverse complement strand
ATCGCGCTGGCCCAGGCGGGACGCCTCTCCCCCACGATCCAGCGCTTCGGGCTCGACGACGCGCCGGCCGCCTACGAGGCGCTGCGGGCCGGGGAGCTGCACGGCCGGGCCGTGATCGTGCCGGGCTGACCCCGCCGTCGTTCCGGATGGCCGCAGACCACCAGTAGGGTCCGGGCGATGATCTGCGTACTCGCGGGAGGGGTGGGCGCCGCCCGCATGCTGGCCGGGCTCGTCCAGGTCGCCGACCCCGCCGACTTCACCGCCATCGTGAACGTGGGCGACGACCTCGAGCTGCACGGCCTGCACATCAGCCCGGACCTCGACACCATCACCTACACGCTGGCCGGCGAGATCAACCCCGAGACGGGCTGGGGCCTGCGGGGCGAGTCCTGGCAGGCGATGGACACCGTCCGCCGCTACGGGGGCGTCAGCTGGTTCGGGCTCGGCGACCGGGACCTCGGCACGCACCTGTACCGGACCCATCGCCTCGACGAGGGCGCCACGCTCAGCGAGGTCACGGCCGAGATCACCGCGGCGTGGGACCTCGAGGTGCGCCTGCTGCCCGTCACCGACGACCGCGTCCGCACGATGGTGACGCTGGCCGCGGATGCCGAGGTCGACGGCGTGGCCGACCCCATGGCGGGCCGGGAGGTGACCTTCCAGGAGTACTTCGTGCAGCGGCAGCACGGGGTGCCCGTGTCCGCCGTGCGCTTCGACGGCGCCGAGGCGGCCAAGCCGGCGCCGGGGGTCCTGGCAGCGATCAAGCGGGCCGAGCAGCTCGTCATCGCCCCATCGAACCCGATCGTGTCGATCGACCCGCTGCTCGCGGTGCCGGGCGTGCGCCGGGCGCTGCGCAGCCGCCGCAGCGACACCGTCGCCGTGTCGCCGATCGTGGCCGGCGCGGCGCTCAAGGGACCGGCCGACCGCATGCTGCACGAGCTCGGCCACGAGGCCACCGTGCTCGGCATCGCCCGCCTCTACAGCGAGATCGCCTGCACGCTCGTGATCGACGAGGCCGACGCCCTGCTCGCCGACATGGTCGAGGCCGAGGGCATCCGCGCCGTCGTGGCACCGACCGTCATGCGCACGCCCGAGCTCGCGGCCGGGCTGGCCCGGACCATCCTCGAGGGATGAGCGCGCTCGAGATCTTCGGGGTCACCGGGATCGGCGAGATCCGCCCGGGCGATGACCTGGCTGGCCTCATCGCCTCGGCGGTGGCCGAGCACCACGGCGGGCTGCGCGACGACGACGTCGTGGTGGTCACCCAGAAGATCGTGTCCAAGGCCGAGGACCGCCTCGTCCCGGTCGATCCGAGCGACCCCCGCGGGCACAAGGCGATCGTGGAGGCCGAGACGGTCCGGGTCCTGCGCCGCCGCGGCGACCTCGTGATCTCCGAGACCAAGCACGGCTTCATCTGCGCCAACGCCGGGGTCGACCTGTCCAACGTCGAGGAGGGGTGGGCGGCCCTGCTCCCCGAGGACAGCGATCGCTCAGCCCGGCGGATCCGCGACGGCCTGCGAGCCCGGGCCGGGGTGACCGTCGGCGTCATCGTGAGCGACACGTTCGGGCGGCCCTGGCGCCGGGGCCTCACCGACGTGGCCATCGGCTGCGCCGGGATCGGGGCGATCGTCGACTACCGGGGCACCACCGACGCCCAGGGCCGCGAGCTCCAGGTCACCGAGGTGGCCGTCGTCGACGAGCTCGCCGGCGCGGCCGACCTCGTGCTGGGCAAGGCGACCGGGCTGCCGGTGGCGGTGATCCGCGGCGTCGAGCCGGCCTGGTTCCGCCGGTCGAGCGTGGCCGACGAGCTGGTCCGTCCGCCCGCCGAGGACCTGTTCCGCTAGCGCGCCGGCGTCAGGCCGAGCGGCGGGGCGTGGCCTCGAGCTCGATGGCGCGCCGCAGCACCCGGGCCCGGGCGCCCGAGCGCTCGGCCAGGTGGCGGAAGCGGGCCTCGGCGTCCCAGAGGGCGTCCTCGGGGGTGCCGGCGAGCTCGGCGCGGCACAGGGCGTGGCGCAGCTCGGTGAGCTCGACGATCAACACGTCGAGTTCGTCGATCGAGTCCCGGAGCTGCATGCGGGCCAGCCTACGGGCCGGGCGCTTGCAAAAGCGAGCATTTTGCAAGCTTCAGCTTGCGTTCACCTGGAGGTCCCGAACCCGACGTTCAGGACGCGGGCTTGTGGCGGAAGTACTCGAGCACGGCCGCGGTGCCCGTGGCCAGGTCGGTCCAGGGCTTCCAGCCGAGCTGCATCTCGGCCCGGCCGGCGTCGAGCGCCGAGCGGGGCACCTCACCACCGCGGGGCGGGGCGTAGACCGGCGGGCCGTCGACCCCGGCCACCCGGGCCATGGTGCCGTACAGGTCGTTCACCGAGGTCTCCACGCCGGTGCCGATGTTGAGCACGAGGCCGCCGCCCTTGTCGGCGCCGCGCACGAAGGCGTCGACCACATCGTCGACGTACACGTAGTCCCGGGTCTGGGCGCCGTCGCCGAACACCGTGCAGGGCTCGCCGGCCAGGAGCTTGCCGGCGAAGATCGCCACGACGCCCGCCTCGCCGTGCGGGTCCTGGCGGGGGCCGTAGACGTTGGCCAGGGCCAGCGAGGTGAACTCGAGGGCGTGCAGCTCGCGGTAGGCGTAGAGGTAGTCGGAGACCACCTTCTTGGCCACGCCGTAGGGCGAGATCGGGTGCTGGGGGAAGGACTCCTTGACCGGCAGGTCCGGCCCGTCGGGGGCGCCGTAGATGGTGCCGCCGCTCGACGCGAACACGACCTTGCGGGTGCCGGCGCGCCGCGCCCCCTCCAGCACGTGCAGGCTGCCGATCACGTTGATCATGGCGTCGAGCACCGGATCGGCCACCGAGGTGCGCACGTCGATCTGGGCGGCCAGGTGGAAGATCACCTCGGGGGCCCGCCGCTCGATGAGGTCGACGACGGTGGCGTCGCGGATGTCGGCCCGGTGGAACGTGAACGCGTGGGCGCCACCGCTGGTGGCGCCGGCGCGGGCGTCGGCGAGGTTGCCGAGCGAGCCGCTGCTCAGGTCGTCGATGACGTCGACCTCGTGGCCCTCGGCCAGGAGGCGATCCACGAGGGTGGAGCCGATGAAGCCGGCTCCACCGGTCACGAGTGCGCGCATGTCAGGACCCTCCCCCGGCCAGGTGCTCGCCGACGCCGACGGACCCGCCCGAGACCCGCAGCTGCGGGTCGACCAGGGCGCCGTCGCCGAGCACGGCGAGATCGTCGATGCGGGCCCCGGCGCCCACCGAGGCGGCCCGGCCCAGGATGGCGCGGTCGATGACCGCGTCGGTGCCCACGATGGCGTCGGGCAGCAGCACCGAGGCGGTGACCGTCGCCCCGGCCTCGACGGAGGCGCCCGCCCCGATCACCGAACGGGCGACGGTGGCGCCGTCGGCGACCTTGGCCTCGGGGTGCACGCCGTCGACCGGCTCGCCCCGCACGCCGTCGAGCAGGTCGAGCTGGGCCTGGAGGTACTTGACGGGGGTCCCCGTGTCGATCCAGTAGGTGTTGCCGGGCATGGCGTAGAGCGCACCGTCGGCGACCATGGCCGGGAAGACCTCGCGCTCGATGGACACCTTGCGCCCGTCGGCGATGCGATCGAGGACCGAGGCCTCGAGCACGTAGGTGCCGGCGTTGATCAGATCGGTGGGCGCCTCGTCGCGCGGGGGCTTCTCCACGAAGGCGGTGACCCGACCGTCGGCGTCGGTGGGCACCACGCCGAAGGCCGAGGGGTCCTCGACCTGGTGGAGGGCGATCGTGCCCTCGCCGCCGTGGGCGTCGTGGAAGGCGACGAGCGCCCGGATGTCGAGGTCGGTGAGCACATCACCGTTCACCACCACGAAGCGATCGTCGATCCCGGCGTGGAGGGCGGCGAAGCGGATGGCGCCCGCCGTGTCGAGGGGTTCGGGTTCGATCGCGTAGTGCAGCTCGACCCCGCCGCACACGCCGTCGGGGTAGGCGTCGGCGAAGGCGTCGGGGCGGTAGCCCATGGACAGCACGGCCTCGTCGATGCCGTGCTCGCTCAGGTGCTCGAGCACGTGCTCGATCATCGGGCGGTGGATGATCGGCAGCATCTGCTTGGGCGTCGTGAAGGTGAGGGGGCGCAACCGCGTGCCGAAGCCCCCCACGAGCACGACGGCCTTCACCCGCCGCTCCCGCTGCTGCCGCTCCCGCTGGAACCCGTGCCCGACGTGCCGGTGCCCGAGGTGCCGGTGCCCGAGGTGCCCGTGTTGGTGCCCGCGCCCGCGGTCGGGTTGGTGTCGTTGGCCGACAGCTGCTCGATGTTGGCGGCGGACTTGGGCGGCGGGATGTCGCGCTCCCCCTTGGGCACGACGGCCAGCGTGAACGCCGACTTGTCGTTGCTGAACCGCAGGTCGCCGAACCCGCTCGTCACGATCTTGGTGGGCTTGGACGTGGTCGCGGTGAGCGCGTCGCTCCAGTAGGCCATGACCACCTCGGCAGGCTTGTCCCCGCACGTGGTGACGCCGGTCTTGTAGACCTTGCCGTTGGCGAGCTTGAAGCCGTCGTCGGTCACGGTGGTGCCCGTCTGGTCGAAGAACCGGCTCAGCGTGGCGCGCTTGCCCGAGGCGCGCGTGCTGAAGGGGTGGACGTGGGCCAGACCGTCGCCGTGGGTGTGGATGCCCAGCACATCGGCCTGCGCATCTTCGAGCGGCGGCAGCTCCTTGCCGCAGACGTTGATGGCGAAGGCGGCGTGCCAGTGGTCCGAGGGACTGCCCTCGGACAGCGCGGCGCGGGGCTTGACCGAGTTGTCGCCGAGCTCGGCGTTCTGGGACCGGGCGTAGGCCACGGCGCCGATGCCCGTGGCGACGATCGCCACGATCGCGACCGGGAAGATCCAGTTCTTCTTCTTGGACGGGTTGGACGGGCCGCTACTCGCCGCGATGCGCGCGACTTTCTTGGCCGAGGAAGACGATGCCATGGGGCGTCACGCTACCCGCCGGCGCACCCTCGCCTGGGTCACGAGCGCGTCAGGTCCCCCGGGCCGCGATCAGCTCGACGAACAGGGCCTCGTACGACGCGGCCACACCTGCCGGGGACGCCCACCGCTCCACGAAGGCCCGGCCGGCGGCACCCATGGCCCGAGCCTCCTCCGGCGCCTGGATCAGGCCCGAGATCGCCTTCGTGAAGGCCTCGGCGTCGTCGGGGGGCACGGCCACGCCCGCGCCGGCGGAGACGACGGTGCGCGCCACCTCGGTGCCGCGGTCCACCGAGGCCACGACCGGCCGCCCGGCGGCGAGGATGGTGTACAGCTTCGAGGGCACCGACGAGCGGGCCAGGCCGGCCCGCAGCGGCACGACGTGGATGTCCGCGGCCGCGGCGACCTCGGCCAGGCGGTCCTTGGGCTGCATGTCGACGAAGCGCACGTTGGGCAGCCCAGCCGCGGCCGCCTCGAGCGCCGGCCGAGCCGAGCCGCCGCCGTTGATGACGAACACCACGTCGGGGTCGTGGGCGAGCTGGGTGGCGGCGGCCAGGACCAGGTCGAGGGACTGGGAGAGCCCGACGTTGCCCGCGTACATGACGACCGTCTTGCCCTCGAGCCCGAACTCGCGGCGATAGGCGTTCTCCCGAGGCTGGGGCCGGATCCGGTCGGTGTCGATGAAGTTGGGGATCACCCGGATCTTGGCGGGGTCGCCGGCCGCGCCGCGCCGGCCGCGGATCTTGGCCACGAGGTTGTCTCGCAGGTCGTCGGAGAGGACCGTGACCGCGTCGGATCGCAGGTAGGTCTCACGCTCGAGCCACGAGGCGAAGGCGATCACCCGGGGATCGGCGATGGCACCGAGCTCGACGGCGACGTCGGGGAACACGTCCTGGATGTTGAACACGAACGGCACCCGGTGGGTTCGGGCTGCCGCCCAGCCGGCCATGCCGAGCGTGAGGGGCGGCGACATCGCGAGGACGGCATCGGGTCGGGACCTCGACACCAGCGCGGCCAGGCCCGTGAGCCCGGTGAACCCGCCGAAGGCCAAGGCGCGGGCGGGGATGTTGCGCTTGTCGGTGGGGAACGGGTGGACGCGGGTGATGCGACCCCACGGGGTGTCCTCGTGGCGGATGGCCCGTCCCTCCCAGCCCGGTTCGATGGCGTGGTGCATGTACCAGGGCAGCGAGGTGACGATGTGGAGCCGGTGGCCCCGCGCCGCGAGCTCCTCGGCGATCTGGGTCATGACCTCGCCCGTCGGCGCCAGGTCGGGCGCGAAGTGCGGGCACAGGACGAGGAGGTTCATGGGGACCCAGTCTCCCCCATGGCGGCCGCGTCGCGGTAGGCGGCGACGAGGGCGTCCGTGGCGCGCTCCCAGGTGAAGCCGGCAGCCCGGGACCGGCCGGCCTCGCCGAGCGCCGCCGCACGGTCCGGATCGTCGAGGATGCCGGCGAGCGCGTCGGCCCAGGCCCCCGGGTCCCCGGGCGGGACGAGCACGCCGGCGGCGCCCACGACCCAGGGCAGCGCGGTGGCGTCTGCGGCCACCAGCGGGATGCCGCGCGCCATCGCCTCGAGCGCAGGGTTGCCGAACCCCTCGAACTCGCTCGGCACGGCCACGACCGACGCGGCGGCGTAGAGGGCGTCGAGATCGGTCCAGGGCACGCGGCCCGTGCGGCGCACCTGCGCGCCGATCCCGGCGTCGCGGACGGCAGCGGCGATCTGGGGGTCCAGCGGCCCGGCGCCGCCGGTGAGGAGCAGGGCGAGGTCGGGGCGGTCCCGGGCGAGCCGGGCCATGGCCGCCACCAGCGTCAGGTGCCCCTTGTGGACGTAGGGGATCGCCGGGTACAGGATCACGCGCCCGGGCAACCGATAGCGCTCGCGGGCCCACGCCACCAGGTCCGGCGGCACCTCGGGCGGCGGGGCCATGCCGTGGGGCACGGTGCGCACCCTGCCCTCGGGCACGCCGAGGTGCTCGGTGATCGAGGCCGACACCGGGTCGCTGGGGGTCAGGATCAGTCGGGCCCGGCGGGCCGATCTGGGCACCATGGTGGTGAGCCACCGCCGCTTCACCGTCGAGAAGTTCTCCGGCATGAGCAGCGGCTGCAGGTCGTGGATGGTGAGGACCGACGGGATCCGACCGGTGATCGGGCCCGGCGGGATGGCGCCGCCGGCGTGGTGGAGGAGGTCGATCCCCCGCTCCCGCGCGGCCCGGCCGAGCCAGGTCGCCTCGGCGCCGACCCGGCGCGGCTTGCTGCGGCCGTCGAGGCGGCACGACACGGTGGGGAAGGCGGCGACGAGCTCCGGGTGGGCGCGGGCGAAGGGCTCGAGCACGAACAGGGTGACGTGGAGGTCGCTCGGCGCACGCTCGGCCAGGCCCTGCAGCAGGCGGGTGGTGTACTCCTCGGAGCCGCCCACCACACCCGGCACGAGCCACACCAGGTTGACGCCGACCCGGACCGGCGACGTCACGGCGCCACCTCCGCATAGGCGGCGGCGGTCAGGTCACCGGTGCGGGCCCAGGTGTAGTCGCCCGCCCGCACCCGACCGCGGCGCCGCAGGTCGTCGGCGAGGTGCGGATCGTCGACGAGGCGCACCAGGGCCTCGCCGACCGCGCCGTGGTCGTGGGGGTCCACGAGCAGCGCGTCGTCACCAGCGACCTCGGCGGTGGCCGTGCCGGCCGAGGTGACCACCGGCGCACCGTGGGCCATGGCCTCCAGGACGGGCATGCCGAACCCCTCGCGCAGGCTGGGGAAGCAGAAGGCCGCACACCCCGCGTACAGCGGCGCCAGCGCGTCGGCGGGCTGGAAGCCGAGGCGGTGGACCCGCACGCCGCTGCCGTCGAGGCGGGCGAGGCGGGCATCGAGATCCTCGTTCCAGCCGTCGGGCCCCACGAGGACCAGGTCGATGTCGCGCCCCCCGAGCGATCGCATCCCGTCGATGACGGCGGCGAGGTTCTTGCGGGGCTCGACCGTGCCCACGAAGAGCACGTAGGGGTTGACCAGGCCGTGTTCGGCCCGCATCGCCGCGATGTCCGCCTCGGAGACCGGGTGCGCGGTGACCCCCCAGGGCACGAGGCGGATGCGATCGGCGTCGAAGCCGGCGGCCACGCACTCCTCAGCGGTGGCCTGCGAGGGCACCAGCACGAGCCGCGCCCGCTCGGCGGCCAGCTCGGTGCCCCGCCGGAAGAACCGGAGCCCGTGGCGGGTCGGCTGCGACGGGTCGGCGAGGAACGCAAGGTCGTGGATGGTCATCACCAGCGGTGCGTCGCACGGTGGGACGGCGACCGCGGTGCCGTGGACCACGTCGACGGGTCCGGTGATCTGCTCGACGGACGGCCAGCCGATGGCGTGCCAGGTCTCGTAGAGCAGCTGGCGCGGGATGGGTGCGTGGCGGACCGGGATCGGCACGTCGAACGACGGCCGGGGCGCGTCGCGGTGGCGCGCCGCGACGCCGATGAGGCGGAGCTCGGGACGACCGGCGAGGGCGCGCAGCGTGCCGAGGATCGAGGTGGCGCTGCCCCCCGGCACCCGGTGCCAGCACTGCTCGACGGTGACCGCGACCGTGCGCGCCCGGTCGAGCGGGCCGGGGTCGGTGGGCGCGGTGGGGTCCTGCACGTCGTCGATTCTGGCCGGTCGGTACCATCCGCCCGTGGACGTGCCCCTCCCGGTCCGGCTGATGAGCGTGGGCGCGGCGGCGGTGCTGGTGCTCCTGGTCGTCGTCGCGGCGGTCACCCCGCCGCGCACCGAGGCGTTCCCGGGCGGCGACTTCTACACGCCGCCCGGCCGCTTCGTCGCCGGACGGCACGGCACCCTCCTGCGCTACGAACGGGCCCGGCCCTCCGCGCTGCGCGGCGCCACCACATGGCGGGTCATGTACCGATCGACCTCGGTGGCGGGCGACGACATCGCCGTCACCGGCCTCGTCGTCGTGCCGGACGCACCGGCCCCCACCGATGGGCGGCGCGTGCTCACCATCGGCCACGGCACCGCGGGCATCGCCGACCGGTGCGCCCCGTCGAAGGCGCCTGACACGGGCGATGTGCAGCTGCTCGGCGAGGCGGTGCGCCAGGGCTGGCTCGTCGTCGTGACGGACTACGAGGGCCTCGGCACGCCGGGCCGCCACCCCTACCTGGTGGGGCCCTCGGAGGGCCGGGCGATGCTGGACGGCGTCCGGGCCGCAGCCGCCGTGCCCGACGCCCGCCCCGGCCGGCGCATCGCCATCGCCGGCTACTCGCAGGGCGGCCACGCCGCGCTCTGGGCCCACCAGGTGGCGGCACGGTGGACACCCGAGCTCCAGGTCGTCGGCACGTTCTCCGGTGCGCCGGTGAGCGAGCTGCCCCGCTACCTCGCGGACCCGTCCCGAGGCGCCACCGCCGGCTTCACCCACCTGCTCGCCGCTGGCCTCGCGGCCGCGTACCCTGATCTCGACCTCGATGCGCTCCTCACCCCCGAGGGGATGGCCAGCCTGCCGATCGTGGACCAGGCGTGCGGCGTGGCGGTGCTCGGCAACTACCAGGACTCGAACCCCGCCGAGCTCGTGCGGCGGCGGGTCGGGGCCGAGGCGCCGTGGGCGACCCGTGCCCGCGCCAACGTGCCCGGCGCGACGTCCGCCGCCGACCCGGTGCTGCTCCTGCACGCACGCGCCGACGAGTGGATCCCGGTCACGGACAGCGACGCCCTGCTGGCCCGGCTGTGCGGCGCCGGCCAGGTGGTCGAGCGCCGACTCCTCGGCGACGGGCTCGGCCACGGCCAGGCGCAGGCACCGGCCTACGCGCTGGGTCTGGCCTGGCTGACCGCCCGGTTCGACGGGCGCGGCGGCGTCACCGACACCTGCCGACGCTGATCAGGCCGACGCTGATCAGACCGAGGCGTCGAGCAGGGTCCGGAAGTACTCGGCGGTGCGCTCGATGCCGACGCGGAGGTCGACCTCGGGCTGCCAGCCGAGCAGGTCGACCGCGCGGGTGATGTCGGGCTTGCGCTGGGTCGGGTCGTCGACCGGCAGGGGCTCGAAGGCGAGCGTCGACGAGGACCCGACGACGTCGACGACCATCTCGGCGAGCTCGAGGATCGTGTACTCGTGGGGGTTCCCGATGTTGACGGGGCCGACCACGTCGGAGTCGAGCAGGGCGAGGAAGCCACGGACCTCGTCGTCGACGTAGCAGAACGACCGGGTCTGGCTGCCGTCGCCGAAGATCGTGATCGGCTCGCCTCGGAGGGCCTGGACGATGAAGTTCGACACGGCGCGGCCGTCGTCCTCGCGCATGTTGGGGCCGTAGGTGTTGAAGATGCGCACGATGCGCACGTCGAGGCCGTGGTGGCGGTGGTACGCCATGGTCATCGCCTCGGCGAAGCGCTTGGCCTCGTCGTAGACGCCGCGGGGGCCGATGGGGTTGACGTTGCCCCAGTAGGTCTCGGGCTGGGGGTGCACGAGCGGATCGCCGTAGACCTCGCTGGTGGACGCCAGGAAGAACCGGGCGTCCTTCGCCTTGGCCAGGCCCAGCGCGTTGTGGGTGCCGAGCGAACCGACCTTCAGGATCTGGATGGGGATGCGCTCGAAGTCGATCGGCGACGCCGGCGAGGCGAAGTGCATCACGGCGTCGACCTCGCCCGGCACCCACACGTAGGCGCTGACGTCGTGCTCGACGAAGGTGAAGCCGCGCCGGCCGAACAGGTCCGAGATGTTGGACAGCGACCCCGTGATCAGGTTGTCGAGGCAGACGACCTCGTCGCCCCGGTCGAGGAGGCGGTGGCACAGGTGGGACCCCAGGAACCCCGCTCCGCCGGTGACCACGATGCGGCCCATGTCAGCTCCGGCCGATGCCTTCGTACTCGAAGCCGCGGCGGGCGAGGCCGGTGCGGTCGAGCAGGTTGCGGGCATCGACCACGCGGCGCGCCGCCATGCCCTCGGCCACCTTGTCGAAGTCGAGCCACTTGAACTCGTCCCACTCGGTGAGCAC
>CAZUYW010000042.1:4254-6499 GCA_964624775.1 uncultured Iamiaceae bacterium | reverse complement strand
CCTCGGCCACCTTGTCGAAGTCGAGCCACTTGAACTCGTCCCACTCGGTGAGCACCGCGAGCACCTCGGCGCCCTCGACGGCCTGGTACGGGTCGCCGACGACCTCGATGCCGGCGAGGCGCTGATCGGTGGTGCCGGGCTCCACAGCGGGGTCGTAGGCCCGCACGATCGCGCCGCGGGCGAGCAGGCGGGAGACGATCTCGATCGAGGGCGAGTCGCGCAGGTCGTCGGTGCGGGCCTTGAACGTGAGGCCCCACACGGCCACGACCTTGCCGGTGACATCGCCGCCGGCGTGGCGGGCGATCTTGTCCGCGACGCGGGCGAACTGCTCCTCGTTGACGTCGATCACGCCCTTCAGGAGCCCGAAGTCGTAGCCGGCGTCCTCGGCGATCTTCACGAGGGCGTGCGAGTCCTTGGGGAAGCAGCTGCCGCCCCAGCCCGGCCCGGGCCTGAGGAACGCCTCACCGATGCGCTTGTCGTACCCCATGCCGAGCACGACGTCGTTGACGTCGGCGCCGACGGCCTCACAGACCGCAGCGATGGCGTTGACGAAGCTGATCTTGGTGGCGAGGAAGGCGTTGGAGGCGTACTTGATCGTCTCCGCCGAGGCGGGGTCGGTGACCTGCAGCGGGGCGGCGAGGCCGAGGTAGAGGCCGGCCACCCGGATCGCGGTGCCCTGGTCGTCGGCGCCGATCACGACGCGGTCGGGGTGGAGGAAGTCGTGGACCGCCGACCCCTCGCGGAGGAACTCGGGGTTCGAGACGACCGACACGTCGGGCCGACCGAGCGCCTGCTCGACCACGCGGGTGCTGCCCACGGGCACCGTCGACTTGTTGATGACGATCGCCTCGGGCTGCAGGTGCGGGCCGATCTCCCTGGCGGCGGCCTGGATGTAGGAGAGGTCGGCGGAGCCGTCGCCACCCTGGGGCGTGGGCACGCAGAGGTAGATGAACTCGGCGTCGGCGACGGCGTTCAGCGCGCCGAGCACGAAGCTGAGCTGCCCGGAGCGCCGCCCCTCCTGGACCAGGTCGTCGAGACCGGCCTCCAGGATCGGGATCTCGCCGCGGTTCAGGGCATCGACCTTCTCGGGGACGACGTCGGCGCACACCACCGTGTGGCCCAGGTGCGCGAGGCACGCGCCCGTGGTGAGTCCCACGTACCCGGTGCCGATGATCGCGATCTTGCTTCCCACTGGTGTCCCTTTGTCGGTTCGGTCGGCGCGGTCGCCCGCGCCAGGGCCTGACAAACCTAGTGCGGAGCCCCGTGCAGACGGTGGCTCAGCCGCAGCTCTCCCCCGGCGGCGGATCGCCGGGCAGGTAGCCGTGCGCCTCGCGGCCGAGGACCTCGCCGGCCGACCCGGGCACCGTGGAGGTGCTCGCCGACCCGTTCCCCGCGGGGAGCGTCGTGGTCGTGGTGCTCGTGGTCGAGGTGGTCGTCGAGATCGTGGTGGTGATCTCCGAGGCCGGGCGCGGCGTGTCGCGGGCGGCGAAGAAGTCCGGGCCGGTCACGACGGTGACCTCGCCCATCGAGGCGTCGGGGTCGGGCACGAGGGTCGGGTCGGCGCCCAGGTAGCGGGCCACGAGCACGGCGGCGGCCTCGTCGCCGGGCCGGTACCGGACCTCGGTGCGCAGCACCGAGGAGGTGGACCCGGGCGGGCGGGTGGTGAACCCGACCGCGGCCAGTCGTCCGGCGGTGTCGGCGGCCTGGTTGGACTTGCCCGTGCCGTTCAGGACCTGCACCTTGACGTCGGCCGCGGTGACCTGCTGGTCCATGGCCGAGCCGGTGCCGCGGAAGACGTCGAGGATCGGCTGGGCCTCATCCTCGTTGAGGTCGAGCACCTCGGCGCCGCCGCGGAACGTGTCGGTGACGGGCAGCGAGTAGGACTTCAGCGAGTCGGGGTCGAAGTTCCGGAACCGCTTCCCGAGGGTGATGAGGTCCTGGGGCGAGGTGAACTCGTCGAGGGTGATGTTCTGCACCCCGATGTTCACGAACGACACCAGCTTGGTGGGGTTGCGCCACCCCTGCTTGATGGCGCGTCGGATCACCCGGCGGATGAAGTCCTGCTGGCGGTCGATGCGGGCGAGGTCCGAGGCGGCGTCGTGCACCCAGCGGCCGCGGTCCTCGTCGTAGTACTCGAAGTGCCGAGAGCGGGCGTAGGCCAGGGCGCCGTTCTGGTCGAGGTTCGTGCACCCGGCGTTGTCGACGTGGAGCCCGGCGTGGTTGTCGCGCACGGGCGTCGAGAACC
>CAZUYW010000042.1:0-4154 GCA_964624775.1 uncultured Iamiaceae bacterium | reverse complement strand
CCGGCGTTGTCGACGTGGAGCCCGGCGTGGTTGTCGCGCACGGGCGTCGAGAACCAGATGGGGATGCCGCCGAGCACGTTGACCAGGCCCTGGAAGCCGGCGAGGTCGACTTGCACGTAGTGGCTGATGTCGATCCCGAAGTTCTCCTTGATCGTGCGGATCAGGAGGTTCGGGGTGCCGTCGCCGAAGGTGACCGCGCGGTTGATGCGGTTCTTGCCCTCGCCGGGGATGTCGACCCAGAGGTCGCGGGGGAACGACAGGATCGAGGCGCTCGTCGACTTGGGGTCGACGCGCACGATCATGATCGTGTCCGAGCGGAGGCCGGTGACCGCCTCACGGCCCGTGTCGCGCCCGGCGCGGGCCGGGTCGTCGGCGGCGAGGCCGTCGTCTGAGTCCACGCCGACGATCAGGAAGTTCTCCGGCTCGCCCGGCTTGAGGTCCTCGGCGTTCTTGAGCAGTCCCGGCGCGGTGGTCGTGCGCTTGATCTGGCTGACGGTGCGCTTCGCGTAGGCGAGGGACCCGGCGGCCAGCAGGGCCACCACGATCACGCACGCGTTGAAGGCGACGAGCAGGCGCTGCGGCCAGGTGCGGCGCAGGGTGCCGTCGGAGCGCAGCTGGGGCATGGGTGACGAGGGTACCGCTACTGCGGCAGCCCGAGACCGCGGGCGATGATCATGCGCTGGACCTCCGAGGTGCCCTCGCCGATCTCGAGGATCTTCGAGTCGCGGTACTGGCGGGACACCAGCGTCTCGTCCATGAAGCCGTAGCCGCCGAAGATCTGGGTCGCCTCGCGGGTGGCCGTGACCGCGGCCTCGGTGGCGTACAGCTTCGCCATCGCCGCCTCCTGCTTGAACGGGCGACCCATGTCCTTCAGCCACGCTGCGTGGTACGTGAGGTGGCGGGCCGTGGCGGCCATGACGGCGAGGTCCGAGATCTTGAAGGCCACGGCCTGGTAGGCGCCGATCGGCCTGCCGAACGCGTTGCGCTCTCCCGCGTAGCGCAGGCACTCGTCGAGGCAGCACTGGATGACGCCGACGGCGAGGGCCGCGATGGCCACGCGCCCGTCGTCGAGGATGGCGAGGAAGTTGGCGAAGCCCCGGCCCCGCTCGCCGAGCAGGTTCGCCTCGGGCACGCGGCAGTCGCTGAACGCCAGGCCGTGGGTGTCCGACGCGTGCCAGCCCATCTTGCGGTAGGGCGGCGCGACCTCGAAGCCGGGGGTGCCCGCCGGGACGACGATGGCGCTGATCTCGGGCTTGCCCGTCCCGCCCGCGTCGGTGCGGGCCGTCACCGTGACGATCGAGGTGATGTCGGTGCCCGAGTTGGTGATGAAGGCCTTCTCGCCGTTGATCACCCACTCGCCGGCGGCCTCGTCGAGCACGGCGCGGGTGCGGGTGCCGCCCGCGTCGCTGCCGGCATCGGGCTCGGTGAGGCCGAAGCCGCCGAGCGCCCGGCCGGCGCAGAGATCGGGCAGCCAGCGCTGCTTCTGCTCCTCGGTGCCGAACGTGTAGATCGGGTTCGCACCGAGGCCGACGCCGGCTTCGAGGGTGATCGACATCGACTGGTCGACGCGGGCCAGCTCCTCGATGGCGATGCACAGGGTGGTGAAGTCGGCTCCGGACCCGCCGTACTCCTCGGGGAACGGGAGGCCGAACAGGCCGAGCTCGCCCATGGCGAGCACGACGTCGGTGGGGAAGGTGTGATCCCGGTCCCACGCCTCGGCGTGGGGGGCGATCTCGCTGACCGCGAAGTCGCGCACGACCTTGCGGAACTGCTCCTGCTCATCGGTGAAGTCGAGGTCCATCGGCGCCGAGCGTAGGACAGGCGGGTACCCGGCTCCTACGCTGCGCCCATGGCCGCCGCCCCGAGTGCCCCGCCGCTGGCCGTGGTCGGCGACCGGCTGCTCACGGGACTCGTCGACGTGACCTCGGACCTGGGCGCGCTCGACGGGACCGGCACGTGGGCGGTGGTGCTGCCCTTCGACGGGGACCCCGTCTGCGCCCGCTTCGAGCGCAGCGCACCGGCCCGGCCCTGGCGGGGGCGCCCCTGGGTTGGCGTGGACCCCGGCTCGTGGCGCTCGTCGCTCGACCGGGCCGGGTTCGAGGCCGGCGTCGACGCGATCCGCCGGGCGATCGGCCGGGGTGACGTGTACCAGGTCAACCTCACCCGCGTGCTCGCCGCTCCCCTCCCCGACGGGGCCGACGTCGCCGCCCTCGGCGCCGCGCTCGCCGAGGGCAACCCGGCGCCCTTCTCCGCGGTCGTGCGCCTGCCCGAGCAGGGCGTGCACGTTGCGTCCGCGTCGCCCGAGCGGTTCCTCGAGCGCGACGGGGACCGCATCTGGTCCTCGCCCATCAAGGGCACGGCCAGCACCGCTGACGCCTTCCTCGCCAAGGACCGGGCCGAGAACGTGATGATCGTGGACCTCGTGCGCAACGACCTCGGGCGCGTGTGCACCTGGGGCTCGGTCACCGTGCCGGCGCTGTGCGCGGTCGAGGAGCACCCGGGCCTGGCCCACCTGGTGTCCACCGTCGAGGGCCGCCTGCTGCCGGGCCTCGGCTGGGCCGACGCGATCGGCGCCACGTTCCCACCCGGCTCGGTCACCGGCGCCCCGAAGATCGCCGCCCTCGACCACATCGCCCGCCTGGAGCCCTGCTCGCGGGAGGTCTACTGCGGTGCGGTCGGGTGGGTCGACGCCGACGCGCGCCGCGGCGCGCTCAACGTCGCCATCCGCACGTTCTGGTTCGCCGACGGCGAGATCCGGTTCGGCACGGGCGGCGGCATCACCTGGGACTCGGATCCCGCCGGCGAGTGGGCCGAGACCGAGCTGAAGGCCCACCGGCTCCTGCGGGTCGCCGCCAACCGCCCCCTCGAGCCCCTCACCGCCAGCGCGGCCGGCAGGAGCACCCGATGACGCCCTCCCCCACCTGGGCCTGGCAGGACGGGACGGTCCGCCCGGTCGCCGACTGCACGTTCGCGGCCACCGACCAGGGCGTGCTGCTCGGCCTCGGCGTGTTCGAGACGATGCGGGCCGCCGGGCCCGACCCGTTCGCGATCACCCGCCACCTGGCGCGCCTGCGGGGCTCCGCGGCCCGGCTGGCGATCGAGGTCCGGTGGAGCGACGCCGAGCTCGAGGCGGCAGCTCGGGCGGTGATCGCGGCCGTGCGCGCCGACCTCGGCCCCGACGCCGACCAGCGCATCGTCCGCTGCCGGGTGACGGTCACGGCCGGGACCCCGGGCGACGCGCCGGTGCTGCTCGTCACCGGCACGTCCACCGATCCGTGGCCGCCCACCACCGCGGTCGCCACACGCGGCCCCGACGGCCCGTGGGTGGTCAACGAGCGAAGCCCGCTCGCCGGGGTCAAGCACACGTCGCGGGCCGAGAACGTCATCGCCCACGACCAGGCGCTGGCCGCCGGGGCCGACGAGGCGATCCTCGTCACCACCCGGGGGCACCTGTGCGAGGGCAGCGCGTCGAACCTGTTCGTGGTGGTCGACGGTCGGCTGTGCACGCCCTCGCTGTCGACCGGGATCCTCGCCGGCGTCACCCGTGACCTGCTGCTCGAGGCGATCGAGGTCGACGAGCGCGACGACCTCACCGTCGACGACCTGCTCGGCGCGCCGGAGGCGTTCCTGTCGGCGTCGACCCGCGACGTGCACCCGATCGCCGCCGTCGACGGCCGTCCGCTCCCTGCGGTGCCGGGCCCGCTCACCCGGGCTGCCGCCGAGGCGTTCCGTGCCATCGCGGCCGCGTCGTCGAACCCCTGATCAGGTCAGGCGGGCGACGGCCTGGCGGAACTGCTCGGACCGGTCCGCCCAGGTGCCGATGCGTCCCGGGGTGGGCGCCGCCGGCGAGAACAGGATGATCCCCTCGCCCGGCAGGGCCGCGGCCGCCGCCAGCACGGCGTGCTCGACGTCGCCGGCCTCCTCGAGCACCCCGATGCCCGCCGCGTCGGCGAGGTCGCGGCCGTTGTCCGGCAGGGTCACCGCGTGGAGCCGGCCGCCGCGCCAGCGCGCCGCCTCCTCCGCGAGCGGGACGGCCGACACGCCGCGACCCACCCCACCGAGGATCACCACGGTGGGGTGGTCGAGGTCGCGCGCCCAGGCGAGACCGGCCGCCGCGGCCGAGGGGTTCGAGGCGAGGGCGTCGTCGACGATGC
>CAZUYW010000041.1:0-17548 GCA_964624775.1 uncultured Iamiaceae bacterium | reverse complement strand
CGTCGTCGAGGTGGACGGCGACGAGGTCTCCCGTGGCGGCGAGGCGCACGCTCCCACCGACGGCCTCGGCATCCACGCCCAGGTGGCGGAAGGCCTCAGCGACGGCGGTCGCCTCGGGGGTGGCGCGTGGACCCATGCGGCAAGTGTATGCCTGAAGCGTCAAGTGTTCAATCTAAATCAAACACTTGACGACATTCGTCCCCGGGTGAGCGCCGTACCCTGGACGGATGGCCCTCGACCGGATCACGGTGGACCCCTCCCGCATGGGGGGGTCCCGACGGTGCGCGATACGAGGGTCACCGTCGGCATGGTCTTGGGCCAGTTGGCGACCGGGCGATCCATCGACGAGCCGCTCGCTGACTATCCCTACCTCGAACGCGCCGACGTGCTCGCCGCCCTCGAGTACGCAGCCGTGGCGGTGAACGGATGCGAGCTGCCGATCGAGCGCCCGACCCGCTGATCAGAAGCCCGGGCCCGGCGGCGGGTGGTCGGCGATGACGAGGAGGCCGGCGGCGTGATCGTGGAGGCCCTGGCGGCGCTTGTCCCAGAGCATCCAGGCGAGCACGATCGCCCCCCACAGCCCGCCCAGGATCCGGACGGCGTTCGACGCCGGCAGCATGCGGATCACGAGGGCGGGAACGCCGGCCACGGCCCAGCGGATCGCCGCCGCCCCGACGCCGGGGGCGCCGCCATCGGAGGCCCGCACCACCCGGAGGTGGCGGGCCCGCTGGCCGAGCGTCCGGCCGCCGAGCCCGATCATCAGGGTCACGTAGGCCATGCTCGGGATCGCCACGGCGATCGCCTGCCAGACCGGGACCGCGTCGAACTCCCGTCGCCGGAACACGCGCCCATGGCGGACGACGGGCACCACGTGGCTGTGGTGGCGGCTGACGAGGTAGCTGGCGATGGCGACGGGGAGGAGCACCAGGGTGTCGAGCACCAACCCGAAGAAGCGCTCGCGCACCAGGCCCAGCGGCCGACCCAGCGGGTCGACCGGTTGGGGCGACGGCGACACCGGCGGAGGCGCGAACGAGGGTGGTGGCGGCAGGTCGGTCACGTCGGCACCCTAGGCAGGGCGGCGGGTCGGCGGCGCGGTCATCCGGCGACGATGGTCGCGGCGAGGGCCTGGCGGTGGTCCTTGGCCCACGGCGGCCCGAGCGTGGCGCGAGGACCGTGGAGCACCTCGTCGGCGCGGGTGCCGAGCGCCTCGGCGGCCCGAGCCTCGACGGTCCGTGCGTCGTAGCGGTGGACGGTCCAGCCTCGTGCCTCGGCGTCGTCGGCGAGGACCTGGCAGTAGCGATACGAGTCGACCCGGGCCTCGTGCGGCGGTCGGCGCAGCGTGGCGATGTCGGTCGGGAGGCCGTCGGGCCAGTCGCGCACGCACAGCGCGGTCACCGGTCCCGGCAGGTCGGCGACGAGCACGTCGAGCGCGGCGGCGGTGGCCCGGCGCATCGACGTCGTCACCTCGTCGACCAGCGCGGCGAGCTCGGCATCGTCGAGCGGCGGCCCGGTGCGGTGCAGGTCGTGGGTGCCGCCCTCGTGGTGGACCGGCGCCGCGGGCAGGCCCGGCTCGATGAGCTCGATCCGTCGTCGATCGACGACCCGGTGCTCGTCGTCGGCCGTGACGACCACGGCCCAGCCGAGGTGATGGGCGATCCCGATCCGCATCGCTCCATCTTCCCCCTACCGTGACCCGATGGGGATCATGCGGATGGATCACGTGAGCGTCGTCGTCGAGGACCTCGAGGCGGCGATCGCCTTCTTCGTCGCGCTGGGCATGGACCTGGAGGGCGCAACGTCGGTCGAGGGTCCGTGGGTCGACGCGATCATCGGGATCCCGGGGACCCGGACCGACATCGCCATGGTGCGCACGCCCGACGGCCACAACCGCCTCGAGCTCACCCGCTACCGCAACCCGGCGGCCACCACGCTGGAGCCGGGCGCCCCGCCCAACACGCTCGGGTACCGCACCGTGATGTTCGAGGTCGACGACATCGACGAGACGGTGGCCCGGATGCAGGGCCACGGTGCCGAACTCGTCGGCGAGATCGTGGACTTCGAGTCCGTCTACCGCCTCTGCTACCTGCGCGGCCCCGAGGGCGTCCTCGTGGCGCTCGCCCAGCACATCGGCTGAGCGGCCCGTCGGGCGGGTCCGGGCTCAGCGGTCCCGTGGCGTCGCGAGGGTCAGGCCCTCCTCGTCCTCCGCGGTCAGGTTCGGCTCGCGGAAGTCCGGCATGTTGCCGGCGGGCACGAGGGCGAGCAGGCCGAGCACGGCGAGGAACATGAGCGTGGTGCGCAGGGCGCGCAGCCGGGCGTCCTCGTAGATCTCGGTGGCCGCCTTCGCCTCGGCCGGCGTGGCGCCCTTGTCTTCGAGGATCGTGGCGAGCTGGTCGTTGGTGATGAAGTTCGTGTTGTCGAAGTTCACTTGCTCGACCACCGCCGGCCGGAAGGCGGGGGAGTTCACCACGCTCTGGGCCACGATCACCCCGAGGAGCGACACGGCGATCGCGGTGCCGACGGCGATGCCCACGGACCCGGCGATGTTGTGGGTGAGGCCGCGGAACGCGCCGACGTCGCCCGCCAGCTCCTTGGGGTTCGACAGCAGCAGCTTGTTGAACACCAGCGCCACGATGCAGCCCTGGGCGAGGCCGAGGACCACGAGGCCGACGACCACCGACGCCTGGCTCCAGTCGTTGCGGATCGTGGTGGCGAGCAGCGTGAGGGCGAGGAACACGAACGTGAAGGACACGCGGGCGATGCGGGACGGGCTGAAGCGGTCGTACAGACGCGACACCTGGGTGTTGGCCACGAAGATCGACAACGTGTACGGCACGATCGACAAGGAGGTGCGGAACCCGTTCAGCCCCTGCACCACCTGCATGTAGAGCGGGAGCAGGAAGCTCGTCGCCGTCCCGATGAACAGCATCAGCGCCATGCAGGCGACGATGGCCCGCTCCCGGCTCGAGCGCAGCACGTCGAGCGAGAACAGCACCGGTTCCCCGGCGTCCATGCGGCGCCGCGTCGAGCGGAAGAACGCCTGGATCAGCACCACGCCGACCACCAGCAGGAACGGCACCGGCGAGAGGCCCACGATGTCGAACGGCGCCTGGGGCGTCGCCTCGAGGAAGCCCCACGCGTTGAGGAAGCTGAACGCGGCCGACACGAGGATGATGCCGACGGCCGACAGCGTGGCCCCCCGCCAATCGATGACCACCTCGGGGTGCGGGTCGATCGGCGCCAGCCGCCCGATGAGCGCCAGGTTCAGCACGCCGAGGCACGACAGGAACACGAACGACCAGCGCCACCCGACGCTCGACGCCAGCGCGCCGGCGAGCAGCAGCGACACCACCTGGGCGAGCGGGATCGCCGAGGCGAGGAACCCGATCGCCTGGCCCTGCTGCTTGCCCTGGTAGCTGCTGGCGATCACGACCGTGAGGGCTGGTGAGGCGAGGGCGACGGTCGCCCCGTTGAGGCCCTGCACGGCGAAGAGCATCCAGCCGTGGTTGGTCAGGGCGATGGTGACCGCGGCGATGGTCGGACCGACCATCCCGAGCCGCAGGGCGCGGCGGGGCCCGATCTTGGCGCCCACCTTGGCGCCGAGCAGCACGAAGCCCGCCATGGCGAACGTGCTCGTCGTGAGGGCCAGGCCGACCGAGGTGGCCGGGATGTGGAGGTCCTCCACGATCCCCTCGATCGACACGTTGAACGCGTTGAACGACACCTGGACCTGGCACAGCATCACGATGATGAGCGGGAACCAGGAGGCGCGGACGACGTCGGTGGGTGCTTCGGTGCGAGCCATGGTCCCGCCATGCTGCCTGATCTGATCGAAACGGACCTGTTCTGGTCGGTGGCGATCGGGTAGTCAGGGTCCATGCACCGCTCCCGACTCGCCGCACTCGCCATCGACTGCCCCTCGGAGACCGCGCTCGCCAACGCCCGCTTCTGGCGGGGCGCGCTCACCCCGGACCCCGAGCCCCTGGACGCGTTCGACCCCGACAACCCCTACGAGACGCTCGGCGCGATCGGCGGTGCCGAGGTCTTCATCCAGCGGATCGGCCCGGCCGAGGGCGGATCGGGGGAGCAGGCCCGGCTCCACCTCGACATCGAGACCGACGACATCGAGGCCGAGGTCGCCCGCCTCGAGGCGCTCGGTGCCGTGCGGGTGCGCCAGATCGAGACCTGGTGGGTCATGCAGGACCCGGCCGGGCTGCGGTTCTGCGTGGTGCGCCCGCAGACCGAGGACTTCCCGGGCGATGCCGCGACCTGGCCCTGAGCCGGTGGCCCGTCCGTTGTCAGTGGGGCCACGTACGATGCGGTGACAGCCATCGAGATCCCCGGCGCGGAGGAGCACCAGATGCAGGCACGGTCGAAGCACCCCATCCGGCGGACCCTTGCTGCCATCGGGCTCGCCGCCGCGTCGGTGGCGGCAGGCCTCGCCGTGCCGACGCCCGCCCAGGCCGCGCCGCAGGAGGCCTACAGCGACGCCCTCGTGTTCTGGCCCACCTCGTCCAGCACCCTGGTGGCCTGGCGCAACGGCGTGAAGACCACCAAGACGGTCACGCCCGCCGCGTGGGGGGTCAGCGGCCAGATGGCGGGCCCGCCCGGGGCCAACGTCATGCTCTACAACCCGGGCTCGGCCGCCGACACGCTCGTGCGGGTCACGCCCCAGGGCGCGGCCGGCGTCACCCTGAGCACGAAGTCGGCACCCGTGTCGGGCAACTACCGCCCGCTCGTCGGCGACTTCGACGGCAACACCATCGACGACATCTTCTGGTATGGCGCCGGGTCGACCCCCGACTACATCTGGCTGTTCGACAACGCCGGCAACCACACCACCAAGTCCGTCACCATCAACGGCTCCTACCGTCCCGTCGTGGTCGACACCGGCTTCTCGGGCGCCGACGACATCATCTGGTACGGCCCCGGCTCGGCGCCCGACGCCATGTGGCGCTTCGACGACAGCGGCAACCACACCTCGATCAGCATGACGATCGGCGGCAACTACATCCCGATCGTCGGCAACTTCGGCAGCTACGACTCCGGCGTCCGCGACCTCCAGGTCGTCTGGTACAACCCCGCCGGCCCCGACTCCCTGTGGGCGTTCCTCGACGACGGCACGCACTGGTCGAACGCCCTGCCCGCGCTCGACGGCGACCGCACCCCGGTCGTGGGCCGCTTCGCCTCCTCGACGTTCAACGAGGCCATCATCTGGTACCGGCCCGGCACCGCCTCCGAGGCGATGTGGGTCTTCAACACCGACGGCGTCGCCACCTCCGTGAGCGCCCCCACGGTCAACGGCACGTTCGTCCCGGCGGTCGGCGACTTCGACAACAACGGGTACGACGACATCGCCTGGTCCGGTGCCGGCACCGCCACGATCTGGAAGTTCACCGCCGCCGGGCACACCCAGACGGTGATCAACGGCCTCCCGGCCGATGCCATGCCGGTGACGGTGCGGCCCTCCTACGTGTTCTGAGCCAAGCGCGCCTGCAGGCGCTCGACGAGCGCTGGGGGCACCACCGCGTCGGGGTCGCGCAGGCGGCCGAGGGAATCGTGGGTGCCGACGAGCGCCGCGTAGAGCGGCGGACAGGTGGGGCAGCCCGCGAGGTGGGCCTCGACCGCGGCGCGGGTCTCGGCGTCGAGCGCGCCGTCGATGTAGTCGCTCACCTGGGCGCGGGCGGACCAGCAGCCCACCCCGGCGTCGGCACCGGCCCGGCGACGCTCCTCACCGCGTGCGAGCTCGGTCACGAGGGCCATCCGCCCCCGGCGGATCCGCGCCTTGGCCAGCGGGACGCCGATGTCGAGCGCGCTCGCGATCTCCGCGGCGGTCCACCCCTCGACGTCGTGCAGCAGCAGCGCGGAGCGGTACGTGAACGGCAGGCGGACGAGGGCGTCCTGGAGCTGGTGCCGGTCGAGCGCCGCCTCGGCCACCGCGTCGCCGTCGACCGTGTAGTCGTCGCGGCGCCACAGCTCCTCCACCTCGTCGACCAGGTCCTCGCGGGCGAGGCGCCGGAACCGGTCGACGGCGGCGTTGTGCAGGATGCGGCGCAGCCAGGTGAGCGGCGCCGCGTCGCCGCGGAACCCGTCCCGGGCCCGCCAGGCGCGCAGGAAGGTCTCCTGCACGAGATCCTCCGCGGTGGCGTCGTCGGCGCCGAGCGAACGGGCGAAGCCGAGCAGCGGCGCGGCCAGGTCGGCGACGAGCGCCTCGAAGCTCGCACGGTCGAGGCCGTCGGGTGCGGGGCCGTCGCTCAATCCTTCGGGGTCACCGGGCAGGTGCTGAAGCCGACGATCCGGTAGAGCGGGCAGAAGCCCACGGCGGCGGTGACGACCATGATCGCGGCCACCACGCCGAGCACGATCGCGGCCACGCCGCCGAGGGCCACGGCCCCGATCACGGCGGCGACGGCGATCACCAGGCGGACGATCCGGTCGGCGGTTCCCTCGTTCTGCATGCTGGCCTCCAGGTCACGGGTTGCGTACCCCCACCAGACGCACGACCCCCCGCCAGGGATACACCCACCGAGGGATTTGCGAGGATCCACCCCGACATGTGGGGACGATCCTCGCAAAAGGGGGCGGGCCGGGGGGCGGCCAGCGGGAGCCGGCGGGTCAGAGGTCGTCGGCGGCGGGGCCGGCGAACTGGGCGTTGTAGAGGTTGTAGTAGGCGCCGCCGGCGGCGAGCAGCTCGTGGTGGGTGCCCTGCTCGACGATGCTGCCGTGCTCCATCACCAAGATGAGGTCCGCGTCGCGGATCGTGGAGAGGCGGTGAGCGATCACGAAGCTGGTGCGCTGGGAGCGCAGCTTGGCCATCGCGGCCTGGATCAGCACCTCGGTGCGGGTGTCCACCGAGGACGTGGCCTCGTCGAGGATGAGGATCGTCGGGTCGGCGAGGAACGCCCGGGCGATCGTGAGGAGCTGCTTCTCGCCGGCGCTGACCGTGCCGCCCTCGTCGTCGATCACCGTGTCGTAGCCGTCGGGGAGGGAGTGCACGAAGCGGTCGACGTAGCAGGCCCGGGCCGCGGTGAGGATCTGCTCCTCGGTGGCGTCGAGGTTGCCGTAGGCGATGTTGTCGCGGATCGTGCCGCTGAACAGCCACGTGTCCTGGAGCACCATGCCCACGTTCGAGCGCAGCTCGGCCCGTGCCATCTGCGAGGTGTCCTGGCCGTCGAGGGTGATGGTGCCGCCCTGGATCTCGTAGAACCGCATGATCAGGTTCACGAGCGTGGTCTTGCCGGCGCCGGTGGGGCCCACGATGGCGACGGTCTGGCCCGGCTCGGCCACGAGGGACAGGTCCTCGATCAGCGGGTTGGCCGGGTCGTAGGAGAACGACACGTGGTCGAACTCGATGCGGCCGCGGGGGCGCTCGTCGGTGAGGGGCTGGTCGGGGTCGGGGGCCTGCTCGTCGACGTCGAGGAGCGCGAACACCCGCTCGGCCGACGCCACACCCGACTGCAGCACGTTCATCATCGAGGCCATCTGGGTGAGCGGCTGGGTGAACTGCCGGGAGTACTGGATGAACGCCTGCACGTCGCCGATCGTCATGGCGCCCGACGACACCCGCAGGCCGCCGATCACGGCGATGGCCACGAAGTTCAGGTTGCCGAGGAACATCATCGCCGGCTGGATCGTGCCGGCGATGAACTGGGCGCCGAAGCTCGCCTTGAACAGCTCGTCGTTCTTCTTGGCGAAGCGAGCCTCGACCGCTCCCTGCTGGCCGAACACCTTGACGAGCGAGTGCCCGGTGAAGGCCTCCTCCACCTGGGCGTTGAGCGCGCCGGTGTGGGTCCACTGGGCGACGAAGCGCTTCTTCGACTGCTTGGTCACCACCTTCACGATCCCGAGCGACGTCGGCACCATGACGGCGGCCACCAGGGCCAGCGGCCACGAGATCGTGAACATCATGACCAGCACGCCGATGATCGTGAGGATCGACGTGAGCAGCTGGCTCAGGGTCTGCTGCAGGCTCTGGGCGATGTTGTCGATGTCGTTGGTGACCCGGCTGAGGAGGTCGCCGCGGGGCTGGCTGTCGACGTAGGACAGCGAGAGGCGGTGCAGCTTCTCCTCGACGTCGGTGCGCAGGCGCTGCATGGTGCGCTGCACCACGCCGGCCAGCACGTAGGACTGCACGTAGGAGAGCGCCGCCGAGGCGAGGTAGAGCACCATGACGCCGCCGAGGATGGTGCGGAGGCGGCTGAACTGGATCCCGTCGGTGCGGCCGATGATGCCGTCGACGATCACGTCGGTGGCATGGCCCAGGATGCGGGGCCCGATCACCGACAGCGTGACGCTGGCCAGCGCGGTGACCAGCACGATCGCCGCGCCGGCCCGCTCGGGGCCCATGGTGCGCAGCAGGCGCTTGGTCGATCCGGTGAAGTCCTCGGACTTCTCGCCGGGCACGGCGGGACCGAAGCGGCCGCCCATGAACTGCTTGGCGGGCGGCTCGGGCGGCTTGGAGATCACCGGGACGTCGGGGCCGCCGTCCTCGGTGGGCGCGGTGGCGATGGGGTCGGTGGGGGCGCTCACGCTGCCTCCTCCGCGCTCATCTGCGATGCCACGATCTCCTGGTAGGTCTCGCAGTCGGCGAGGAGCTCGGCGTGGGTGCCGAGGCCCACGACGTGGCCGTCCTCGAGCACCAGGATCTGATCGGCGTCCTTGATGGTGGACACCCGCTGGGCGACGATCACGACGGTGGCCTCGGCGGTGTGCGGCACGAGCGCAGCGCGCAGGCGGGCGTCGGTGGCGAGGTCGAGCGCCGAGAACGAGTCGTCGAACAGGTAGATCTCGGGGCGGCGCACGAGGGCGCGGGCGATGGCGAGGCGCTGGCGCTGCCCGCCCGAGACGTTGGACCCGCCCTGGGCGATCGGGGCGTCGAGCCCGCCGGGCATGGCGCGCACGAAGTCGGTGGCCTGGGCGATGTCGAGTGCGGCCCACAGCTCCTCGTCGGTGGCGTCGGGCCGGGCGAAGCGCAGGTTCGAGGCGACCGTGCCCGAGAACAGGTACGGCTTCTGGGGCACGAGGCCGATGCGGGACCACAGCGCGTCGGGGGCGAGGTCGCGGATGTCGACGCCGTCGACGAGCACGGTGCCCGAGGTGGCGTCGAACAGCCGCGGGATCAGGTTGAGCAGCGTGGTCTTGCCGGACCCGGTGCTGCCGATGATGGCGGTGGTCTGCCCGGCCCGGGCCGTGAGCGTGATGTCGGTGAGCACCGGCTCGGCCGCACCCGGGTAGTGGAAGCCGACGTCGCGCAGCTCGAGCTCCCCCTGCGTGGCGAGCTCGGTGACCGGCTCGTCGGCGGTGACCACCGACGACGGCGTGTCGGTGACCTCGATGATGCGCTCGGCACACACGGAGGCGCGCGGCGCCATGACCGCGAGGAAGGTGGCCATCATCACGGCCAGCAGGATCTGGGTGAGGTAGCTGAGGAAGGCGATCAGCGCGCCCACCTGCATCTGCTTGGCGTCGATGCGGTGGGCACCGAACCACAGGACCGCGATGGACGAGCCGTTGAGCACGAGCATCACGATCGGGAACATCCAGGCCTGGAGCCGGCCCGCCTTGAGGGCGGTGTCGGTGAGGAGGTCGTTGACCTCGCCGAAGCGCTCCGTCTCGGCCGGCTCGCGCACGAAGGCCCGCACCACCCGGATGCCGGTGATCTGCTCGCGCAGCACCTGGTTGAGGCGGTCGATGCGCTCCTGCATCAGGCGGAACTGGGGGATCATCCGGGACACGACGAGGGCGACGAGGGCCACCAGCACCGGGATGGACACGGTGAGGATCCACGAGAGGCCGACGTCCTCGCGCAGGGCCATGACGATGCCGCCCACGCACGTGATCGGCGCGGCGATGAAGAGCGTGCACGTCATGAGGACGAACATCTGCACCTGCGTCACGTCGTTCGTGATGCGGGTGATCAGCGAGGGTGCGCCGAAGCGGCCGACCTCACGCGCCGAGTAGCCGGTGACCGTGTGGAAGATGCCGGCGCGCACGTCGCGCCCGAATCCCATCGCCGCCTTCGACCCGAAGTACACGGCGCCCGTGGCGCAGATCACCTGCAGGAGGGTGACCGCCAGCATCTTGGCGCCGGTGTGCCAGATGTAGGTGGTGTTCCCGGTGAGGACGCCGTGGTCGATGATGTCGGCGTTCAGGCTCGGGAGCGTGAGGGTCGCGATCGCCTGGACCGCCTGGAGCGCGACGACGGCCGCCAGGGGGCGGCGGTAGTTGCGCAGGTAGGTGCGGAGCAGGCGGACGAGCATGGAAGCCATGACCGTACCGGCGGGTCCGGGCAGAACCCGAACCCGCCGGTACCTCCGGTCATGTCGATCTGCAGGTCAGAGCGTGCGGTTGGCGTACTCGTTCGACGAGCCCAGCGAGATGGCGAGCGACACGTCGCCCCGGGTGCGGATCACGCCCATCCAGTAGGCGAGGCCGCCGGCGTCGGGGCTCCGGTGCAGGAACTGCAGGTACAGCGACCGCACGCGGTGCCGGCGGGACTCCGACGACTGGTACAGCGTGGCGCCGACGGTGTGGCGCGGGGTGCCGCTCTCCACCGCATCGATCCACGACTGGCGGCCGGCGGGATCAGGTGCCCGGTCGAGCAGCACCTGGTAGGCGCGGTCGACGAACCCGGGGGTGTCTCCGCCGGCCTTGGTGAGGAACTCGCCCGAGCCGACGAGCGATGCCACCAGCCCGACCTCGGTGAGCCCGCTCCGCAGCTTCGACACCCAGAAGGTGCGCCCCGCGGCGTCGGGGTCGCGGTCGAGCACCTGCTGGTAGCGCTCGTCGACCACGTGGCCGAGGTACTCGTCGGTCAGGGCCAGGCTGGAGATGAAGGCGTGCCGGCTGAGGCTGCCCATCGCCAGCAGGTTGCGCGTGTCCTCCAGCTCCTTGGCCGTGGGGTTGCGGCCCAGGAAGTCCTGGTAGGCCCGGGTGATGTAGGCGTCGGTGCCGACGGGTGCGCCGGGGCCGACGGTGATCGCCGTGTCGACGACGGTCGTGCCGTGCACGTCGGGCGAGGTGACCTCGCCGGTGAGCACGCCGGCGCCCGCCGCGCTGCCCTCGAGGTCGAGGTGCATCGTGTAGCTGTCGCCGGGCACGGGGTCGGTGCTGGTCACGAAGAAGTCCGTGGGCAGCGGGTCGGCCTCGGGGTCGAACTCGTCACCGGCGCCCAGCTCGTTCTGCACCGAGACGAGCGCAAGCGGATCGCCGGGCGCCTGCTCGATGTCGGCCACCGTCGGGATGTTGTCCGAGGGGTAGTCGATGGTGATGTCCTGGACGCCGTTGAGGCCGAGCCAGACCTGGCTCACCTTGGTGCTGTGGGTGTCGTCGCCGTCGCAGCAGTCGGTGAGGCGGCTCTCGAGCACCAGCCACTGATCCCCGGTGGCGTCGTCGGAGAAGATGGCACCGTAGATGCCGAGGGGTGCCTCGCCGTCGGGCGTGCCCGTGTCACCGGCGAGGTCGGACCAGAACGGGGCGATGATGTTGTTCGGCGGGGCCGAGTCGGGCGTGTGCTGCGGCGGGCAGCAGACGTCGTCCTCGGAGGTGGCGGGGCCCAGCACCAGGTACCCGTTCGAGTTCACGTTGACCTCGGAGTAGGTCTGGCCGTTGTAGACGATCGAGCCCAGGCCGCTGTAGGTGAGGAACTCCTCATCGCCGATGGCGTCGGGCGTGAGGTCGCCGGAGAGCTCCACGAACCCGTCGAACCCGTCCTGGGCCTCGAGCGCTGGCACACCGGGCTGGCGGCCCGCGAGCTCGATGCCCGAGGCGCTGGCCGTGCTGTCGGTGTGGGTGGCGTCGGGGCCCGCATCGGTGATGGTGAGGCGGTCGTTGACGCTGGCGTCGACGTCGACGGTGGTGTCGGCGAAGGCGTCGTTGCGCACGGTCACGTCGCAGCTCGTGGCGTCGCCCGTGGCGATGGTGGTGTCGTCACAGGTGCTGGTCGTGCTGAGCGTGCCCTGCGTCGGCACCCAGGCCACCGGGAGGTGCAGGGCGGTGCGGCCCGGCGCGGCGAGGGTGATGGCGCCGAAGCGCTGGCCGCCGTCCTGGCTGTCCGAGGTGATCGTGATCGTCACGGTCTGGGACTTGCCCGGCGCCACCGTGAAGCGGTTGGGCGTGACCGAGATGGTGGATCCCGACGGCGCCGAGGTGGTCACCTGGTAGGTGGCGGTGCCGCTGCCCACGTTGGTGAAGGTGCGGGTCGTGGACTCGCGGCCCGGCATGATCGGCGCGTTCACCGACGGGATGTTCAGGTCGATGGCGTTGCCGGTCCCGGTGAGGTCGGCGAAGTTCGTCGCGGTCTCGTCGAGGGTGAGGCCGGGGGACACGGCGGCATCGATGCGGATGCGGCCCGAGCCCATGTCGAACGGGTCGGCGGGGGTCTCCTCGTCCTCCTTGACCACGGCGGTGGTGGCGGTGGTCATGAGGGCCGAGTGGATCTGGCCGGGGGTCCAGTCCGGGTGGGCCGCCTTCACGAGGATGGCGGCGCCCGCCACGTGGGGACCCGACATCGAGGTGCCGGCGATCGCCTGGAAGTACTCGCCCTCGGGGCCGAGGTCGACGGCGTCGAGGACCGGCGTCTGCCCGGCGAGGATCTGCACGCCGGGGGCGGTCACGTCGGGCTTGATGAACGAGCCGGCCGGACCGCGGGACGAGAAGGAGGCCATCACATCGCCCTGGCCGGTGGACTTGGTGCCCGGCGTGAACGTGGCGGTGAGGGGCCCGTGGGCGTCGGCGAAGTCGAGCAGCTCGGTGCCGTCGGCGAGGTGCACCGCGGGCAGCCAGTGGTTGTCGGTCTCGGTGTCGGCGAGGCTCGGGTTGTAGAGGATCATCCCGGCGGCGCCGCCCTGCGAGAGGTTGTAGCCCTTCTCGATGCGGGCGTTGCCGCCGCGCTCGCAGGCCACGATCTTCCCGGCGAACTCGTCGGCCGAGGCCGGCTCGGCGTCGCACCGGGCGTGGCTGTACGGGGCGTCGCCGGCGAAGACCACGGGGGTCGGGTCCGAGACACCGGCGGTGATCGACGCGCCGGTGAGGTCGAGGGTGGCGTCGTCGGCGCCGGTGAGGCTGAGCGTCGAGCTGAAGGCACGGGGCTGGGTGGAGGCGGCCACCGTGGTGACCCACGGCGACAGGTGGTTCGCCGTGCTGGCATCGGGACCCTCGTTGCCGGCCGAGGCGGCGACGAACACGCCGGCGTCGTAGGCGTCGAGGAACGCGAGCTCGGCGGGGTCCGACATCGGGTCGGTGCCGCCCGAGATCGAGTAGTTGATGACGTCGGCGCCGTCGAGGATGGCCTGGGCCACGGCGTCGGCGGAGTCCGAGCCGAAGCAGCCGCTCGCGCCGCACACCTTGTACTCGGCGACGGCCGCGCCGGGCGCGAGGCCCGAGATGGTGCCGCGATCGACGCCGAGCGGGTTGGCGTGCTCCACGATGTCGCCGGCGGCGGTGGAGGTGGTGTGGGTGCCGTGGCCGTCGCTGTCCCGAGCGGTGTCGGGGAAGGTCTCGCCGTCGTGGATGGAGTTGTACGTGTCGAGGAATGCGTAGCCGCCGGCGAGCTTGTTGGTGCAGGTGAACGGGTCGTCGGCGGGGGTCAGCGGGTTGTCACCGTAGGAGCAGCCGAGGTCGCCGCCGCCGGGACGGGTGGGGCGGGCGGGCAGGTCCGGGTTCTCGGCGAAGGAAGGGTGCTCGGGCCACACGCCGCTGTCGAGGTCGGCGAAGAGGACACCGGCGCCGGCCGTGGCCTGGCCGCCCTGGGTGGCCCACACCGGCGGGGCACCGAGGAACTCGGGGCTCGAGTCGGTGAGGAGGTGGCCGACGGAGTCCTCCTGGACGGCGACCACGCCGGGCACCTTCAGGAGCTTCCGGGCCTGGTTGGCGGGCACGACCATGGCCACGCCGCCGTAGACGACCCGCAGGCGGGTGCCGATGCGGGCGCTCGGCACGGCCTGCTCGACCGCGGCGTTGATGGTGGCCTCCTGGCGGGCGACCGACCGGGCGTAGGCGCTGGTGGTGGCGGTCGCCTCGGTGAGGGCGCGCCCGGTGGCGGCGGGGGCGGTGGCGGCCGGGCCACGAGCCGAGCCACGGTAGGTGGCGATCGAGTCGTAGTCGTACTTCACGACGACGGCGACCGGCGTGGCGTCCTTGCGGGCGAGCAGCGCCTCGTCGGAGCGGGCGAGGCTGCTGGTGGGCGACTTGGCGACCGAGCGCCGGGCGGTGGCGTGCACCTGCCGGGCGGTGAGCGCGGCGCGGTCGGCCTTGGGCGGGGTGGCCCCGGTGGCGCTGGCGGGGCTGGGGATCACCGCAGCGACCGCGGTGATCAGGCTCAGGGTGCAGACGGCCACCGCCGTCCGGGTACGGATGGTGCGCACTGGTGCCTCGTTCCTCTGTGGGCGTTCCGGGTGGGTTGCCGAGAGCGGACTTCCCGGGGTGGTGTGAGGCTAGACAACCCCACCGACAGCGGCGTCGAACCGGCGTCGTCCGGGGGTTCCGGGTCAGGCGCTGCGGGAGCGGATCCAGGCCGCCTCGAGGCGCAGGCCCTCGTCCGGGTCGACCGTCGGCGTCCAGCCGAGCAGGCGCTGCGCCTTGTCGTAGTTGGCGACGGTGCGGCGCTGGTCGCCCTCGCGGGCGGCGGTGAACTCGAGGGTCGGGGTCACGTCGAGGACCTCGGCCAGGATGTCGACGGCCTGGAGGAGGGTGAGCTCGCGGCCGCCGCCGATGTTGAACCGCTCGCCGGGGTGGGGCGTGGCGAGGGCGGCCATGGTGGCGGCGACGCAGTCGCTGACGTAGGTGTTGGTGCGGCTCTGGTGGCCGTCGCCGTGGATGGTCAGCGGCTCGCCGCGCAGCATCCGCTCGCCGAGCGCTCGATACGCCATGTCGGGCCGCTGGCGCGGGCCGTACACCGAGAAGTACCGCAGGATGGTCACGGGCAGGTCGTGGGTGCGGTGGAGGGTGTCGAGCACGAGCTCGGCGGCGAGCTTGGTGGCGCCGTAGGGCGACACGGGCAGCACGGGGGAGGTCTCGTCCCCGGTGGCGTCGGCGCCGTACACCGACGACGTCGAGGCGTGGACGAGGTGGCCCACGCCCTGCCGGAGGCAGGCGGTGGCGAGGCGCTCGACGGCTGTGACGTTGCACCCGAGGTAGGTGTCGAAGCCCTCCCACCCGAGGAGCAGGCCCGGCATCGCGGCCTCGTTGACCACGGCGTCGCAGCCGGCGACCAGGGGGTCCAGGTCGGCGGTGCGCAGGTCGGCCTCGACGAAGGTGAACGCCGGCGAGGTCAGGAGCTCGGCGAGGTTGCCTTCCTTGGCGGGGCGCGCGTAGTAGTCGGTGAAGCAGTCGAGGCCGATGACCTCGTTGCCCTCGGTGACGAGGCGCTCGGCGAGGTGCGAGCCGACGAACCCGGCGACCCCCGTGACCATCACGCGCATGGCGCAGCGTCCCCCACGTTCCCGACGGGCCGGCTGTCCCGTCCCCGGCCTGCCCGGGTCCGGCGATCGTAGACGGTGCTCCCGATGCCCCGAAACCGCCTGGGAGGCGTCGAGCCCCTCTTTCGCCGGTCGAGGACGGCGTCGGTGGTCGGATCGGCCACGCCTGCCGAGTACCGCGTTGCTGGGGAGGGGTCGAGCGGGAGACGCTCCTCGTCATGCGCGACCGGCTCGGCATCGGGATCTCCTGGCCCGATGTCCGGCGCGTTCCGTGCGCGTACGACCACCTTCGGTGACTATCCTGGCGATATGTCCGAGTCGGACCCGCGGGAGGGCGGGAACCCGGGGTGGGCGGCGTCCGAGGCCGATCTGCGCCTGCTGGAGGTCGAGGGCTACCGGTCGGCGCAGCAGCTGCGCACGATCGACAAGACCCGTGCGCTCGTCGCCGCGGGGTGGGACCTCATGGCTGCGCACCCGGCCGAGCCGCTCCGGCTCGACGAGGTGCTCGGAGCCACCGGCGCGTCCGCGTCGACCTTCTACAGCCGGTTCGACAGCGTCCACGCGCTGATCGAGGTGGCCGGCCTGCTCTCGCTGACCGTCGCGGATCGGGCCCGGGCCGCGGAGGCCTGCCGGGCCCCGGTGGGCCTCGACCGCCCCGGCGGCGCGGTCGTCGCGGCGACCCGGCGGACCCTCGCGCCCCTGCTCGAGCCGGGCGTCCTGCCGCGGGAGGTGCTCGCCGCCGGCGCGTGGAGCGACGCCTACGCGACCGCGCACCACCGCAGCCGGGTGGCCTGCGTCCAGGCGCTCGCGCGCGACCTCACCGCGGACGGTGCCGTCGAGCATCCGTCGGGCGAGCCCTACCCCCGGCTGCTCACCTGGCTCCACCTGACCTCCGCCCTCGCCGACCAGACCTGGCTGATCGGGGGCCTGACCATCGACCGGCGGGTGTTCGTCGAGCAGGCCGCGCTCGTCGAGCTGCTGGGCCGCCTCGTCTTCGCACCTGACGATGCCGCCCGGCGCACCGCCGAAGACGTGGGGCGCGCCGGCATCGAGGCGCCACCGCGTCCCGCCCTCGCCGGCCACTCCGATCGCAGCGCCCGCGCGATCGCCGAGCTGCGCACGGCGACCCGCGAGCACCTCGTCACCCACGGGCGGGACCTGTCCATCGCGGCGATCGCGGCGTCGGTCCATCGGTCGCGCAGCGCGTTCTTCGACGCCTTCGGCTCGCTCGGTGCCGCGCTCGCCGACCTGGCACGGGCCGAGCAGACCGCCCGCATCCCCACCGAGCTGTTCCGCCCGCGCCCCGACGTGGCGCCCGAGCACCTCGTCGCCCACATCGCCCGGCGCATCCGGGCGTGGCAGGATCACCAGGGCATCGTCGGTCGCCGACTCCTCCAGGCCGCGGGCGACCATCCGGAGCTGGCGGCCGAGGTCGCGGCCCAGGTGCTCGACTCGGCCGAGCTCCTGACCGCCTGGTACGCGTCGGCGTTCTCGGTGCCCCCGCCCCTCGTCCGGCTCCTCTTCCTCGCGCTCCTCACGTCCGAGCAGCACCAGGTGCTCTGGGGGCCGGTGCCGCCCGTCGTCATCGGCCCCGAGGCGGTGGCCGCGCTGTTCGCGCCGATCGTTGCGTGAGGATCAGGTGGCCGGCGCGGCGAGCGAGGTCACGACCCAGCGGTCACCGACCCGGGTGACGGTGGCCTCGAACCGGAGCAGGCCCGGGTCGGCCAGTCGGGTCGCGCGCCCCGCTCGCTCGAGCGAGATGCCCTCGTGGCGCACCGTGAGCGTCACGGAGGCGCCGTCGGGGGTCGCGCGGCTCGACGCCACGCCCACCGGGCCCAGCTCGGTCACGATCGACGTGCCCTGAGCGGCGAGGCGGGCCCGGGCCTGGTCGATCTGGGCGCGGTTCGGGCTCGACGGCGAGAAGCGGTCCGCGTCCCACGAGGCCTGCGGGGCGGCGAGGCCCGCGGTCATCGCCCGCACCGCTGCGACGGCGGCCGCGGTGGCGCCCGGTGGTGCTGCGGTGACGGCCGGAGCCGTCGTGACGGTCACCATCGCGGTGGTGCTGGTGCTGGTGGTGCTCGAGGTGCTCGATGACCCCCGGGGCGCGGGTGCGGCCGTCGTGGCGGGCGCCGCGG
>CAZUYW010000040.1:0-17591 GCA_964624775.1 uncultured Iamiaceae bacterium | reverse complement strand
GTGAGGGCGCGGAGCATGTCGGTGCGGATGTCCTTGGGGATGCCCGGCTTGAGCGATGCGGTGAACAGGTTGCGCTGCCAGTCGGTGGCGATCTCGGTGAGCCCCGCCGCCCGCAAGCGTCGATCCACGCTCTTGTCGAGCCGCTCGAACTCGGCGCGCTGGGCGGGCGTGCGGGCATCGACGTAGGCGACCCGCTTGGCGTCGGTGCGCTGGTCCCAGTCCTTGATCCCCGGGCCGACGACGAGCTGGACGACGCCGGTGGCCTTGCGCTCGGGCAGCACGCGCCAGCGCACCGCACCAGGGCCGAAGCCCTTGTCGACGCCGACGCGGAAGCCGTCGCGCTCGAGCTCGTTGACCAGGCCGATGCCCTGCGAGCCGATCGTGATCGGGTCGGACCAGCGCACGATGTAGCGGCCGTCCTTGCCGCCACCGGGGTACTGGCCCGACGACAGCGCGGCCGACGTCTGGGTGGCGAGCACCCCGAGGTTCTCGGAGAGGTCGGGGCGGGACGGCTGGGCGTCGCGGTTCGTGATCGCCGCCGAGCCGGCGTAGCCGACGAGCAGGACCACGCCGAGGCCGAACGCCGCAGGGCGCAGCCACACCTTGCGCTCGGCGCCGAGCTCGGGCTTGAGGTACAGGGCGATCGTCCACGCAAGCGCCACGAGCATGAGCATCGCCAGGCCCCAGCACCACAGGAACAGGTAGTACCACAGGTCGCCGAACACGCGGCTCGCCGAGATCACCGCGAGCCCGAGCCCGACGCCGATCAGGCCGTGCAGCCACAGCAGCGGCTTGTGGCGCAGGCGGATCGTGAGCACCGCGGCCACCGCCCAGGCGAGCACGAGCGACAGGCCCGGCAGGCTCCACCCGTGATCGGTGCTCACCCGGGCCAGCATGTGGCCGGTGAGCAGCCGCTCGGGATCGAGGTTGCGCAGGATCTCCTTGGCCCCCGCGGAGAGGCCGGTGATGGGCTCGGTGGGGCTGCCCATCGACTCGCGGATCTTGGACATGTTGTGCGTGTCGCCGACCTGGTCGATGAGCGGCGGCACCCACAGGAGCAGCCCGAGGAGGAGCGAGCCGCCGGCCCAGCGCAGGATGCGCACCATGGAGGGGCGCTCGTGGGCGCGAGCGGCGCGCACCAGGCGCACGACCAGCACCAGGCCGAGCGCGCCGCCGATGCCGCCGATGAGCCCGTCGTAGGGCAGGTGGGTCTGGGCGCAGAAGGACCCGGCCAGCACGAACAGGGGCAGGGCGACGTAGTCCTCGTCGAGCACGGACCACGCGGCGAGCAGCGCCGTGACCCACCACATCACCGGCAGGTACGGGTTCCAGGGCTCGAAGAAGACCGTCGGCCCGTAGAAGCGGACGAGCACCGCGAGGCCGGCGGCCACGCCGGCCATGGCCGGGATGCGCCCCCGCCGGTGGGCCAGCCACAGCGACAGGGCCACCGACAGGGCGTGGAGGACCACCGCAGAGGTGGCGAAGGCGAAGGCGCTCTTGCCGAGCAGCCGGTAGGTGGGCGCCATCAGGTAGAAGCTGAGCGGGCCCGGGTGGCTGCCGGCGTCGAAGTAGTCGCCGATGCGCCCGGCGAGCCCGATGAGGGGCGTGTGCTGGGTGCCGACGTCGCGCACCCGCAGCTCGGTCTGGGCGAGGTCGGCGATCGGGTACCAGCGGGGGTTCCGCAGGGCGACGAGGCCCACGACCATCGGCAGGACCACGATGGCCCACAGGACCAGGCCCACGACGAAGCCGGCCCACGGGGTGCTCGGACCAGAGACTCCCGGGACGCGCTCGAGCCGAGCGATGGCGCCCTCCCCCGTCGACTCGCTCACGGCAGCCTCTTCAGGAGCTTGAGCACGCCGAGCGGCACCGGCGACTGGTGGTGCGAGCCGTGGCCGTCCCCGAGCGTCGAGCGATTGGCGAGGAACCACTCGTAGGACTCGATGAGCATCTCCTGGTTGGTGAACCGGGAGTGCCAGCCGAGCTCGGTCTCGGCCTTGGTCGTGTCGAACCAGAGCGATTCGCCGTAGAGCAGCCAGTGGTACGGCGCGAACGGCACCTGACCCATCCCGGCGAGCACCTTCATCGCCGCGGCCGCGGGCCCGGTGGGCAGCGAGCGGACCACCGAGCCGGTGCCGGCGTGGTCGCACAGCGCCTGGATCGTCTCGCGCATCGTGGGCGGGTCGGCGGCGCCGATGTTGTAGGTCGCGGGCCCCTCGCGGTCGCCGGCGCGCAGGCAGGCGTCGGCGAGGTCGGCGGCGTGCACGAACTGGTAGCGGTTGTTCCCCCCGCCGAGCACGAACACCGGAGCGCCCTCGGCCACGAACTCGAAGAGGATCGCCATGATGCCGAGGCGGCCGTGGCCCAGGATCGTGCGGGGCCGGATGATCGAGACGTCGAGACCGGCGTCGGCCGCCTCGTGGCACAGCACCTCGGCGTGGAGCTTGGCCCGCCCGTAGGACTCGAGGGGGCGGCCCGGGGTGTCCTCGGTGACCGGGTTGTGCTCGGGGATCCCGAAGATCGCACTGGAGGAGGTGTGCACCACCTTGGCGACCTTGGCGTCGCGCGCCGCGAGCAGGAGGTTGGCCGTGCCGACCACGTTGACCGACCAGAACGCCTCGTGGTCCTTGGCGAGGGGCACCTGGGCCACGTTGTGGAGGGCGACGTCGACGCCCTCGCACGCCTCGCGCACGGCGTCGAGGTCGCGGATGTCGGCCCGGACGAACTCCACGCCGTCGGCCTCGGCGGGCGGCTCGAGATCGAGGACGCGGACGCGATCGCCCCGAGCGACGGCGGCCTCGGCGAGCAGGGTGCCGAAGTAGCCGCTGCCGCCGGTGACGAGGATCGTGCGGCTCACAGCGCGATCCCCCGCTCCAGGCACCAGCGGATGCTCGCCCGCATGCCGGCCACGAGGCCGACCTCGGGGTCGTAGCCCAGCTCGGCGCGGGCTCGGCTGATGTCGCAGGCGATGGTGTCGCGCAGCTCGCCGAGCACGTGGAGGGGCTGGACGTAGCGGCCCAGCGCCTGCAGGCGGGTGTCGCCCCAGACCGCGAGGTCGGCGGCGACCCGGGGCAGGCGCGGCGGGTTGCCGTCCTTCACCGGCAGCCCCTCGGCGGCCAGGGCCTGGCGGACGCCCGAGAAGATGGTGCGCAGCTCGTAGGGCTCCGCGTCGGCGATCCAGTAGGCCTTGCCACCGGCGCCCGCGGCCGCCTCGGCCTTGAGGCAGCCCTGGACCAGGTTGCCCGTGTAGGCCATCGAGCGCTGCTGGCGCCCGTCGCCCACCAGCGGGAACCGGTTCTTGCGGATCGCCGAGAAGAACTGGGCCTGCCGGGCCGGCTGGAAGGGCCCGTAGAACCAGGGCGGCCGGAGGATCACCGTCTCCACGTCGCCGCGATCGTTGGCCCGCCGCACCAGCTCCTCGGCCTCGGCCTTGGACCGGCCGTAGGAGAGGTAGGGGTTCTGGGGCGAGTCCTCGGTGAAGCGGTCGGTGGGTCGGGCGTTGGCGCCGTAGGGCGAGTTCGACGACACGTGGATCAGGCGGGACGCGCCGTTGCGCCGGGCCCGGTCGAGCACGAGCTGGGTGCCCCCGACGTTCACGTCGAAGAACGGGCGGGTGGTGCCGGCCGGGTGGATCATCCCGGCCGCGTGGAACACCGTGGCGCCCGACGTGCCGGCGAAGAGGCGGTCGAGCGCGTCGGGGTCCCGCACGTCGCCGACGACGGTGGTGACGCTCGGGCCGACCAGGTCGAGCAGCGGCGCCTCGCCGGGATCGAGCACCAGGCAGCGCACCTGGGCGCGGGTCGGCGCCAGGGCGCGCACGAGGTTCTGGCCGAGCCAGCCGGCCGCCCCGGTGACGACGACGGTGTCGGGGACGGTCACGGGCATGGGGGTCGACGGTAGTCCATGACCCATCGGGCGATGTCGACCGTGGCGAGCACCGCGAGCAGCACCACGATGGGGTCCACGACGGTGCGGAACCGGAGGCTGCCGTAGGTGGCGGCGACCGTGATCGTGACCGCCACGACGGGCGCGAGCAGCACGAGGCGGGCCCCGCCCCGGCGCCACGGACCGACCGCGCCGACCAGCGCGACCAGCGCGGCCACCTGGAACAGGCGGGTGCCGAGGCGATCGAGGTCACCGTCGCGCCCCTCCGCTGCGGAGAAGTTCGCGGACTGGTCGAACCGGTAGAGGCCCACCGTGCGGCCGAGGCGGGCGACCACGACCCGGGGCACCTCGCCCAGGTGGGCGCGCAGGTAGTGCTGGCCCTCGCGGCGCAGCTCGGCCGCGCTGTCGGCCTCGGTGAACCCCCGGTGGATCGTGAAGCCGCTGAAGCAGCGACCCGCGGGATCCACCTGGTCGCCACCGACGTCGCCGACGTTGGTCACCCAGAGGCCGGTGAACTGGCCGTGGTAGGCCAGGTCGCAGTTGGCGCCCCGGGCCACCGAGCCGCTGTTGTTCGAGACCGGCACCACCCGGTGGAAGCGGGCGTAGTTCCGGATCGTCCACGGGGCGAGCACGAGCACGGCCGCAGCACCGGCGACGGCCACCCGCAGGACGCGGTCGCGCGGGGGGCGGTGCAGGGACCAGGCGACCCCGAGCACGAGGAGCACGCCGGTGAGCACCAGCTCGGCGCGCACGAGGGCGCCCAGGCCGGTCAGGGCGCCGAGCGCGGCCCACCGTGCCCACGTCGGCCGGTCGTGGGCGGCGAGCGCCACGAGCAGGAGCGCCACCCCCAGGCACGCGGCGAGGGGCTCGGCCATGAGGGTCAGGTCGCCGGCCCAGAGGGCGGGGTGCAGGGCGGCGGCGAACGCGGCGAGCAGACCGGCTCGGTCGCCGCCGAGGCGTCGACCGAGCAGACCGACCAGGCCGACGGTGATCCCGCCGACCAGGACCAGCACGGCGCGCTGGCCGTCCTCGGAGTCGACGCCCGCCTTGGTGACGACCGCCAGCACCACCGGCAGACCCGGCGGGTACTCGGCGGTGGGGATGGCGCGGCCCTGCCGCTCGAGCTCGTAGGGGCGCACGTACCCGCGCCCGTCGGCGAGCTGGCGCCCCAGCTGGTGGTAGGCGTGGGCGTCGCCGAACGCGGGCACATCGGGGGCCCGGTTCTGGAGCAGGTCGAAGCGGATGACCAGCGCGCCCAGCACCACGAGGGCGAGCAGCGCCAGGAACCGGCGACCGGGCCGGTCGCGGCGACCGGGGTCGGTCACCGGCCCCGCAGGCGGATGCGCGCCAGGATCCAGAGCGCGGCCACGCCGTCGGTCCACTGGATCTTCTTGCCCTCCTCACGCCCACGGGCGCGGTAGGAGATCGGCACCTCGAAGATGCGCTCGCGCATGGCGAGCAGCTTGCCGGTGAGCTCGGCCTCGATGCCGAAGCCGTTCGACTGGAGGTCGACCTTGCGCCAGGTGGCGGTGGGCGCCACCTTCAGGCAGGTCTCGATGTCGGTGAGCCAGGCGTCGAACAGGAACGATGCCCACAGGGCGAGCATCTTGTTCCCGAGCACGAACCAGAAGGAGTAGGCGGCGTGGCCGCCGTAGGACCGGGCCCCGTAGACCACGTTCGCATCGCCGTCGAGGATCGGCTGGACGAGGGCCGGGAAGTCGGCGGGGTCGTACTCGAGGTCGGCGTCGAGGATCGTGAGCAGGTCGCCCTCGGCCTCGGCGATGCCGCGTCGCAGCGCCGCACCCTTGCCCTGGTTGGGGTTCTGGGTGAGCAGGCGGACCTTGCCGTCCTCCACGAGGTCGGCGATGGTCTCGGTGCAGCCGTCCGAGGAGCCGTCGTCGACGACGAGCACCTCGGTGGGCAGCGGCATCTCGACGGCCAGCAGCCGGTCGAGCGCCGTCCGCAGCGTCTCGCGCTCGTTGTACACCGGCATCACGATGGTGAGGGAGGACATGGACGCTCCGTTGGGGTGCGGATCGGGGTGGGGTCGAGGGCGAGGCGGGCGCCTCAGTGCGGCCACATCGCGGGGTCGTGGCCGAACACCTTGGTCAGGCGGCCCAGGTGGGCGAGGATCAACGCCTTGATGATCACGTTGCGCACGAACCAGGGGAGCTGGGCGAGCTGGCGGGCGCCGTTGCGGGCCCGCTCCGCGGCGGTGAGCGGCTCGCGGCGGTAGTGCGTCATGGACTCGGAGCGGCCGAGGTAGCGGAACTCGGCGCCGAAGAACAGCGTGACCAGGAGGGCCAGGGTGACGCCGATCGACGAGAAGGAGTCGTGGATCAACAGGTCACCGCCCGGCCGCACGCGGCGGCTCCAGCGGGCGATGTCGTCGCGGGCGGGGCCGAAGCGGTGGGCACCGTCGATGTAGAGCAGGTCGATGTCCCCGTCGACGTCGCCGAGCGCCTCGCCGGAGAACTTGCGCACGTGGCGCACGCGGTCGGCCACGCCGGCGGCGGCGAGGTTGGCGTTGAACACCTCGTGGTCGTCGGCCGCCTGGTCCTGGTAGCCCTCGAACTCCTGCGGGCCCCGATCGTTGCCGGCGTGCGGGTCGATGGCCACCAGGTCGACGCCGTCGGCGGCCGCCGAGGCCAGCACGATCATCGACCGACCGCGGAACGAGCCGATCTCGACGATCTGGCCGCCCGGGCGCACCGTGCGGGCGCACGTCCACAGGCGGCGGGCCTGCCCCGGCGTCATCCAGCCCTCCACATCGGCCACCGCCACCGTGACCTCCTCGAAGGTGGTGGCTCGGTTCGTGGACATGCGGGGGGCCTCCGTCGTGTGGCGCCGGGCTCGGCTTCGGTGGTGTCGACCCTGCCGGACAGGCTGGCACTAGGGTGCTCGGGTACCTGACGGGCGGACGGTGGACGGCCGCAGCGTACTGCACCCACCTCCGCCCTCCGTGATCCCCATCCCCGCTGCAGACGCCGTGACCGCCCCCTCCGACCCGATCGACAAGCTCGGCGACATCGCCGCCCGGGCCGGCATCCGGCGCATCCACCTGCTCGCCTGGCGGGACCTCGACGACGTCGAGGCCGGCGGCTCGGAGGTCCACGCCGCCGAGGTCTCCCGCCTGTGGGCCGAGGCCGGGCTCGAGGTCGTGCTGCGCACCTCCTACGCCCAGGGTCACCCGCCGCGCGCCAAGCGCGACGGCTACGAGGTGATCCGCAAGGCGGGCCGCTACCTCGTGTTCCCCCGTGCCGCGCTCAGCGAGGCCACCCACCGCTACGGCAGGCGCGACGCGCTGGTCGAGATCTGGAACGGCATGCCGTTCTTCTCGCCGCTGTGGGCCACCGGCCCACGGGTCGTCTTCTTGCACCACGTCCACGCCGACATGTGGAAGATGGTCCTGCCGCCGAACCTGGCCCGGCTCGGGGACACGGTCGAGCGCCGCATCGCACCCCGCCTCTACCACCGGTCGCGCATGATCACCCTGTCGCCCTCGTCGCGCGACGAGATGGTGGAGGTCGGCTTCGATCCCCGCCTGATCGAGGTCGTGCCGCCGGGCATCGACCCCCGGTTCGCGCCGGGCGGCGAGCTGTCGCCGACGCCGCTCGTGGTGGGGGTGGGTCGCCTGGTGCCGGTGAAGCGCTTCGACCGGCTGATCCGCGCCGTCGTCGAGGCCCGGCGCTCCTCCCCCGACCTCCAGCTGCTGATCGTGGGCACCGGCCCCGACCGCGCCGAGCTCGACGCCCTGGTCGAGGAGCTCGATGCCGCCGACTACGTCTCCTTCGCGGGCCGCGTCGAGGACGACGAGCTGGTCGCCATCTACCGGCGGGCCTGGCTGGTGGCGTCGGCATCGGTGCGCGAGGGCTGGGGCATGACGCTCACCGAGGCGGCCGCCTGCGGCACCCCGGCGGTCGCCACCCGCATCCCCGGCCACGTCGACGCCATGGCCGAGGGCCAGACCGGGTTCCTCGCCGACTCCCCGGCCGACCTCGGCCGCCAGATCGCCCGGGTCGCCACCGACCCCGCCCTGCGGGCCCGCCTCAGCACCGGTGCGCTCGAGTTCGCCGGCGGGTTCACGTGGATGAACACCGCCACGCGCATCCTGGAGACGCTCGCCGACGAAGCCCTCGGCCGACCGTCCCTGCGCGCCGGGCACCCCCGGTGAGCGGCCGCATCCGGCGGCGACTTCGTGCCGCGGCGCCCTCGGCGGCGCTGGCCTGCACCATCTACCTCCCGCTCCTGCTCACCCGGCCGGGCCGGATCGGCGCGGACACCAAGACCTACCTCTACCTCGACCCCTCGCGGATGCTGTCGCGCGCGCCCACCATGTGGGACCACAACATCGGACTCGGCACGGTCACCCACCAGAACATCGGCTACCTGTGGCCCATCGGGCCCTTCTACTGGCTCGCCGACCTGCTGCACATCCCCGACTGGGTGGCCCAGCGGATCTGGCTCGGATCGATCCTGTTCCTCGCCGGCCTGGGCGTCCGCTACCTGCTGCGGGTGCTGGGGCAGGAAGGCCCCCACGTCACCGCGGCCACCTTCCTGTACGCGCTCACGCCCTACATCCTCACGCTCGCGGCCCGCCTCTCGGTGATCCTGCTCCCCTACGCGGGGCTCCCGTGGATGATCGGGCTCACCGTCGTGTCGCTGCGTCGCCAGCGATGGCGGGAGCCTGCCCTGTTCGCGCTGGTGGTCGCCACGGTCGGCAGCGTCAACGCCACGGCCCTCATCCTCGCCGGGGTCGGGCCGCTGCTCTGGATCCTCCACGAGGTCGCGTTCACCCGTGAGGTGCGGTTCCGTGACGCGGCCAAGGCCGTCGGGCGGATCGGCGTGCTCACCGTGGCCTGCTCGCTGTGGTGGCTCGCGGGCCTGTGGGCCCAGGGCGGCTACGGCATCGACATCCTCCGCTACACCGAGACGGCCGAGACCGTCGCCACCGCCTCCCTGTCGATCGAGGTGCTGCGGGGCCTCGGCTACTGGTTCTTCTACGGCGACGATCGCTACGGGCCGTGGATCGCCGCCTCCGGGACCTACACCACCAACATCGGGGTGCTCGCGGCCACGTTCCTCACGCCCCTGTTCGGCCTCCTCGGCCTGGCCGCGGCCCGCTTCCGGGAACGCCTCTTCTTCGCGCTGCTGCTCCTGTCGGGCCTGTTCCTCGCGGTCGGCGCCCACCCGTGGGACGACGGACCACCGGCCGTCCGTGGCATGCGGGCCTTCCTCGAGAGCGACGTCGGCCTCTCCATGCGGAGCCTGCCGCGCGCCGCACCGCTGCTCGTGCTGGCGATGTCGGTGTTCAGCGGCGCCCTCCTCGCCTCGCTGGCCGCGCACTGGCCCAAGCTGGCCCGACCCCTCGGTGCCGCGATGTGCATCTTCGCGGTCCTGTCGCTGCCGCCGCTGTGGCGGGGCCAGCTGGTCGACAAGAACCTCGACCGCGCCGAGGACATCCCGGCCTACTGGCACGAGGCCGCCGCCGCGCTCGACGCCCGCGACGACGGCACGCGGGTGCTCGAGGTGCCCGGCTCGGACTTCGCGTCCTACCGGTGGGGCAACACGGTCGATCCCGTCCTGCCCGGCCTGATGGATCGGCCCTATGTGGCCCGCGAGCTCATCCCGTACGGCTCACCGGCGTCGGCCGACCTGCTCAACGCCTTCGATCACCGGCTGCAGGAGCAGATCATGGATCCGCAGGCGGTCGCGCCGATCGCGCGGTACCTCGGCGTCGGCGACATCTCGGTGCGGTCCGATCTCAGCTACGAGCGCTACAACACGCCCCGGCCCCGCCTTCTCTGGCAGCTGCTGCGGACCGCACCGGGCATCGACGAGGCGCTGCGCTTCGGCCCCGGCGAGCCCAACGTCCCCCGCTCGGACCTGCCCCTCGTCGACGAGGCGGAGCTGACCGCCCCCACCGGCCTCGCCGATCCGCCCGAGGTCGGGGTGCTGGCCGTGCGCCGCGCCGAGAAGATCGTGCGCACCGCCCCCACGGACCAGCCCCTGGTGGTCTCGGGCAACGGCGACGGCCTGGTCGATGCGGCCTCGGCCGGACTGATCGATGGCGACGAGCTCGCCCTCTACAGCGCCTCCTTCGCCGACGACCCCACGGGCCTGCGCCGCCAGCTCCGCAGGGACGCCTCCCTGCTCCTCACCGACACGAACCGCCGCGAGGCGCGCCGGTGGGGCACCGTGCGCGACAACACCGGCATCACCGAACGGGCCGGCCAGGACCCCCTCCGGGTCGACCCCAAGGACCAGCGGCTCGACGTGTTCCCCGAGGCCGACGACGACGCCTTCACCGTCACCGAGTCGCGGGGTGGCGTGTGGGCCGAGGCCACCAGCTACGGCAACCAGGTGTCGCTCACCCCCGAGGACAACCCGGTCGACGCGGTCGACGGCAACCCCAACACCGCCTGGCGCACCGGCGGCTTCGGCTCGGCCGACGACGAGACGCTCGAGCTCACCTACCGGCACCCCATCACCACGGACCACCTGCGGATCCTCCAGGCCCAGGGCGGGGTCCGGAACCGGTTCATCAAGGGGATCGACGTCAGCTTCGACGGCGGCGACCCCGAGCACTTCGAGCTCGGCGAGGCGTCCCGGGCCGAGCCGATCGCCGGGCGGCCCGCCGGGCAGGTCGTGCGCTTCTCGTCGCGTCGCTTCCGCACCGTGTCGATCACGATCACCAGCACCGACCCCGACCACCTCCTGCGCTACGCCGGCGTGAGCGCCGTCGGTCTCGCCGAGGTCGTCGCCGTCGACGATGCGACCGGGGAGCGCCCGGTGGCCGACGATGTCGTGCGACTCCCCATCGACCTGTTGCAGACCGCCGGCACGTCGTCGCGGCGCCTCCCGCTGTCGATCCTGCTGACCCGCCAGCGGGTGGCGGGCACGGTGGCGGTGCGCACCGACCCCGAGTCGTCGATGGCCCGGGCGTTCACGCTGCCCACGGCCCGGACCTTCGCCCTGTCGGGCCAGGTCCGCCTGGCCAACGGCGCGCTCGGCGACGACACGATCGACCGAGCGCTCGGCATCCCGTCGGCCGAGGAGGGCGGCATCACCGTCACCTCGAAGCGACGGATGCCGGGCGGCCTGGCCAACCGGGCCAGCGCCGCGGTCGACGGCAACCCGGACACCTGGTACAGCCCGGGCTTCCTCGACCAGCGGGGCGAGTACGTCGACGCCCAGGTCGCCCGGCCGGTCACCTTCGACCACTTCGACCTGACCGCCCTCACCGACGGACGGCACTCCGTGCCGCGCAAGGTCCGCCTCTTCGTCGACGGCACGACGAGCGATGACCTCGTGTTCCCCCTGCGCGACGTCGCCGACGGCACCGAGCCCGGCTCGCGCTACACCTGGCACGTCCGCCTCCCCCGCACCGTGTCGGGCACGCGGATCCGCCTCCAGATCGAGCAGGACGCCACCCACCCGGAGCGCACCCTGCGCGAGGCCACCACCCTCGACTGGTTCACCGGCAAGGCGCTGATCATGCCGGTCGGCATCGTCGAGCTCGGGATCCCCGGCCTGCGGGCCCCGGCGCCGCCGACCCGGGTCGACGCCACGTGCCGGTCCGATCTGCTCACCCTCGACGGCTCCCCGGTGCCGGTCTCGCTGCACGGCACCACCGCCGACCTCATCGCCGGGCGGCCGATCTCGATCGCGGCCTGCGACGACAACGAGATTCCCGTCGAGCGCGGCGAATCGACCCTGCGCACCGCGCCCGGTGCGCTCACCGGCTTCGACCTCGATCGCCTCGTGCTCCGCTCGGCGGCCGGCGGTGGCGCTGATCAGGCGACCGGGACCCTCGTGCCAGGCTCCCGTCCGTCGGAGCGGCCGCGCGTGCGGGTCACGGGCGAGGGCCGCACGAGCATGGACCTCACCGTCACCGGCGCCGATGCACGCTTCTGGCTCGTGCTGGGCCAGAGCTACAACCAGGGCTGGCACGCCACCGCCGACGGCAAGGACCTCGGCACCCCGACCCTCGTCCAGGGGTACGCGAACGGCTGGGAGGTCCCCCGGCGCGCCGACGGGCGACCGATCCACGTGCACCTCGAGTGGACGCCCCAGCGCGTGGTCTGGGGCGCCATCTGGGCTTCGGTCCTCGGCGTGATCGTGGCCCTGGTGCTCGCCCTGTGGCCTCGCAAGGACACGGCACCCTTCGAGCAGGAGCCGGCACTCGACCTGCGGCCGTCGATGCCACGACCGCTCGACCCGGCGCGGATCCTGCGCTACGCCGGGCCCGAGCCAGGCCGGTTCGCGTGGATCGCCACGGTGATCACCGCCACCCTGTTCGGCTGGCTGGGGATCGGCCCGATCCCCGCCGTGGTGCTCGGCGGTGCGGCCGCGCTAGCCCTGCGCTTCCGGCGGGCCCGCCCGCTGCTCACGGTCGGCGGCGTCGCCCTGTTCGTCTACGGCGTGGCCTGGATGATGGTGCGCCAGGCGACCCACCACTACCCGTCCGGCTTCGAGTGGCCGACCTACTTCGACGGGATCGGCCAGGTCGCGTGGACCGCGGTCTCCCTGCTCGTGCTCGACGTGCTCGTCGATCGGTGCTGGCTCCGCCGCTGGTGGCCCTCGGCGGACTCGCCCAGCTGATCCGCCGCCGGGCCCGGGTGCGAAAAGCACCGGTTTCCCCCGGATGCCCCTCAATCCCCCGCCGGGGAGGCCGATAGAGACGGGCACACGTCGCACGGTCCGCGCCAAGGAGGCAGGGCGATCAAACGGCCGAAGATCAGCTTCTCGGGTCCCGCCGGCTCCCCCGATCGCCGCGCCGCGACCGATCTCGCCGTCATGACGGCGATCTGCGTGATCATCGCGGGCGTCGCGATGCGCTTTCGCCTCGTCGGCCAGGCCGTCGACTGGTCGACCGCCACCACGAACTTCAACCTCGACGGCATCCTGACGCTGCTGATCCTGGTGCCGATCGCCACCACGATCTTCGCCCGCCGCCGCTACCGCGACGTGCTCTCGGTGCGCCGCGAGCTGGTCCGCCTCTCGCTCCACGACTCGCTGACCGGGCTCCCCAACCGCCGGCTCCTCACCGACTGGCTCGCCGACGACATCCAGCGCTCCCAGGACCGCAACAGCCAGGCGGCCGTGCTCTTCGTCGACCTCGACAAGTTCAAGTACGTCAACGACACCCACGGCCACGAGGTCGGTGACCGCCTGATGCGGGCCGTCGCCGATCGCCTGCGCACCATGCTGCGGGCTGAGGACCGGGTCGTGCGCTTCGGTGGCGACGAGTTCGTGATCCTGTGCCCCGAGCTGAACGGCACCGCGGCCGCCGAGAAGCTCGCCGGGCGGGTCATCGAGGTCATCGAGCAGCCCTTCAAGGTCGGCGAGGAGACCATGCGCATCTCGGCCAGCGTCGGGGTGGCCCTCGCCGAGCACCGGGGCGTCAAGCCCGAGGACGTGCTGCGCGACGCCGACGTGGCGATGTACCAGGCCAAGGCCCACGGCTCGGGCCACGTCACGGTGTTCGACCGCTCGATGACGGGCATCCTCACCCCCGCCACCGCCGAGGAGCAGATCCGCGACGCCCTCGAGGCCGGCGAGTTCCACCTCTACTACCAGCCCGTGGTCGACCTCGACAGCGGCCGCATCATCGGTGCCGAGGCCCTGCTGCGCTGGATCTCCGAGGACAAGGGCATGGTGTCGCCGGCCGACTTCATCCCGATCCTCGAGGAGACGGGGCTCATCGTGCCCGTCGGCACCTGGGTGCTCGAGGAGGCGTGCCGCCAGGCCGCCCGCCTGCGCGCCCTGCTCCCCGACGAGGCGCCCACCGCCATCACCGCGAACGTGTCGGCCCGCCAGCTCGCCCAGGTCGGCTTCGGCGAGATCGTCGCCGACGCGCTGGCCAAGGCGGGCGTGGCCGAGGGCCAGGTGCACCTGGAGATCACCGAGGGCGCCCTCATGCACGACGTGAGCTCGGCCTGGACGGTCCTGCGCCAGGCCAAGGCGCTCGGGGTCAAGCTGGCCCTCGACGACTTCGGCACCGGCTACAGCTCGCTCTCCTACATCCGGCGCTTCAGCCTCGACATGTTGAAGATCGACAAGAGCTTCATCGACGGCATCGACTCGAGCCCCGAGGACCGGGCCATCGTCGAGCACGTCGTCGGCATGGCCCAGGCCCTCGGCATGGTGTGCGTCGCCGAGGGCGTGGAGCGCCCGGAGCAGATCGTGTGGCTCGAGCGGCTCGGCTGCCGCCTGGCGCAGGGCTTCGTCCTCTCCCGCCCGCTCCCCGCCGCCGACCTCGAGGCGCTCGTGCTGAAGCGGGCGGTCGAGCCCTTCCCGATCGCGGCGATGACCGCCGGCCACCAGGCGATCGTGGCCGAGGCCTCGGTCCCGGCTGGGCCGTCCGGCCTCGGTCCCACCGGCCAGGCCTACTGGGACCCGGAGGTCCCGGCCTGGGCCCCGCCGAGCGATGCGGCCACGATCCCGGTCCCCGCCCACGCCGCGGTCAGTGCCGCCGCCACCGGCAGCGGGTCGACGAACGGGGCCGAGGCGAACGGGAACGGCAACGGCGGCCAGCCGAGCCTGCCTCGCCTGCGCGAGTACCGCCCCCCGGCGTAGTGCTCAGCTCTCGATCGTGAAGAAGCGGTCCAGGCCCGTGGTGGCCAGGGCCGAGGCCGGGATGCCCCGGAACCGCCGCAGCACGAGGTCGCCCCCCTCGTTGCGCAGCCGCTTGGTGGCCGCCACCATCGCGCCCAGGCCCGTGGAGTTCACGAAGCTCACCTCGTCGAAGTCGAGGATCACGATCCGCGACCCGGCCAGCACGGCCAGTTCGATCGCCTCGGCCAGCAGGTGCGAGCTCGACAGGTCGATCTCGCCGTCGAGGCGCAGCGTGGCCACATCAGGTGCCGCTTCGGTGGTGATGAGGAGCGGAGTGGGGGTCATGGGCTCGCTCGAGGGGTGGTGGGCCGACGGAGGGGTGCTCGGCTCTGCCATCGTCGCGCACCACCGAGCGTCCCGCCAGCGGTACGCCGCGTAACGGGCCGAACGCCCTACGCGATGGGGACCGAGGACCCTCCGGCGGCCGCCGAGGCGTAGATGGCGTCCACGACCCGGTGGGCCCGCACCGCATCGTCGAACGACGGCCAGGCCGGTCCCCCGCCCCGCACGGCCCGGATGAAGGCCCCGTCGGCGTTGCCGTGCACGAGGCCGCGCGCCGCAACCTCGGCCTCCAGGGCGGCACCCTCGAGGGTCACGGTGTCCTGACCCGAGGTCGTCCAGGCGACCGGCCCGGTCCAGTCGTTCTCCAGCACGATGTGGCGCCGCTCGCAGAAGACCTCGACCCGCCGCAGGCTCGGCCGCTCGAGCACGTCGTGCCAGATGGTGGTGTGCACGCCGACCCCGCCGTCGGCGAAGGCGACCGTGGTGGCCACCACGTCCTCGATGCCGTCGATCTCGTGGAAGTTGCCCGAGCGGGCCGACACGGCGGCGATCGGGCCGATGCAGTGCTCGACGATGTCGACGTCGTGGATCGAGTGCTCGAGCAGGGTGCCCGCCCCGGCCCGTGCCCGATCGCCCCGCCAGGTGGAGGCGTACATGCCCTGCACCGGGATGTACTGATCGTCGCGGAACACGACCGACATGACCCGCCCGGCCTCGGGGCCCTGCACGAGGTCGCGCAGCAGCGCGAACGCCGGCGAGTGCCGCAGCACCAACCCGACCTGGTTGACCACCCCGGCGGCCCGGACCTCCTCGGCCATGGCCGCCGCCCGCTCGGTGTCGAACGCGAGCGGCTTCTCGCAGAACACGGGCAGGCCCCGGCGCGCCGCCTCCCCCACCAGCCGGGCGTGCTCGCTCGTCCACGTGCAGATGTAGACGGCGTCGCAGCCCTCGAACGCCTCGGCCTCGGTGGCCACGGGCGTGGCGCCCCAGCCGGCGAAGGCCTCGGCCCGCTCGGGATCGGGGTCGAACACGTTGGCGAAGGCGATGTCCTCGCCGGACGCGTCGAGGCCGAGCGCGTGGGAGTGCGCGATCAGCCCCGCACCGAGGAATCCGAGCCGCACGGCCATGACCTGCTCCTGGGTCGCCCGCCCGCCGGACGGCGGGACGGGCGCACGCTACCGCCGGGGCGGGGCCCCGATCAGCTGGTGGCCCGCACGAGCGCGTGCTGGACGAGCTCGAGGAGCGTGGTCTTGGTCGACTCGCGGTCGCGGGCGTCGCAGAGCACCACCGGCGTGTCGGGCGAGACCGCGAGCGCCTCGCGCACGTCGTCGGGCGAGTGCGACACGTCGCCGTTGAAGCAGTTCATGCCGACCACGAACGGGATGCGGTGCTCCTCGAAGTAGTCGACCGCCGGGAAGCACTCCTCCAGGCGTCGGGTGTCGATCAACACCACGGCGCCGATCGCGCCCCGCACGAGGTCGTCCCACATGAACCAGAAGCGGTCCTGGCCCGGCGTGCCGAACAGGTACAGGATCAGGTCGCTGCCGAGCGTGATGCGCCCGAAGTCCATGGCGACGGTGGTCGACGTCTTGGTCGCCACCTTGGACGTGTCGTCGACGCCCTCGCTCACCGTCGTCAGGGCGGCTTCGGTCGTCAGCGGTTCGATCTCGGAGATCGAGCCGACGAAGGTGGTCTTGCCCACGGCGAAGCCGCCGGCGACCACGATCTTGACCGGCATCGGGGCCGGTCCGGCCGCGGTGTCGTCCGGTTCGGCCGTGACCATGTCAGAGGGCTTGGAGACCATCGAGGACCCTTTCGAGCAGGCGGAGGTCGGGTCGGCCGGTGGCCGACGGGGAGTTGACGGCAACGTAACCGTCCTCGACGAGGTCGCCGAGGACGACGCGGGTGACGCCGAGCGGGAGGTGCAGCCGGGCGGAGATCTCCGCCGCGGACTGCGGTGCGTCGAGCAGGGCGAGGATCTGGCCCCGCTCGAGGGAGAGGCTGCGGGCGTTCGCCTCACCCTGGGGGGTGCGGTAGACGATCGCCTCGATCGAGATGTCGGTGCGCGGGCGCGTGCGACCACCGGTGATGGCGTAGGGACGGACGCGCAGTCCGTCCCCGGCATCCCGGAGCCCGCTCATCGCGGGAGCGCCCCCTGGAGCTCGTCGCGCAGCTCGGGCGTGAGGACCGCACCGGCGCGCTCGACCAGGATGGCCATCTCGTAGCCGACGAGGCCCACGTCGCAGCCCGCCGCCGCCACCACCGCGAGGCACGAGCCGTCGCTGATGCCGGTGACGAAGAGGAACGCGTGCTCCATCTCGATGACGATCTGGGACACCGCACCGCCGCCGAAGCGACCGGCAGCGCCGTACGCGAGCCCGATGAGGCCCGACGCCACGGCGGCGAAGCGGTCCGCCGCGTCGCGGTCGAGCCCGGTGGAGACGGCCATGGGCAGGCCGTCGGCCGACACGACGACCGCCTCGCTGACCCCGGGAACGCGGTCGACGAAGTTCTCGACCAGCCAGTTCACGTTGCGTGCGGCTGCGCTGAGTTCAGTCATGGGCATCTCTTTCATCGAGTGGGCCGGCGGGCACCGGCTCCTCCGTGCGGGCCCGAGCCCGGCCGGCGTTGTAGGACGACAGCAGGCTGCGGACTTCGTCGGGCGACCGCTTCGAGGCGGCCACGCCGCGCTCGACGTCGGCGCCGGGGATCGCCCGGGTGCCGCCCGCCTGGCGGGGCACCCGATTGGCCAGGCCGGCCGACGTGAGGGCCGGGGCCGGGGCCTCGCCGGCCGGGGCCGAGGG
>CAZUYW010000039.1:0-17718 GCA_964624775.1 uncultured Iamiaceae bacterium | reverse complement strand
TCGATCGGCTCCAGCGCGCCGGCGGGGTCCTGCCCGAGCCGGATCCCGCCTGATCGGGTGCTGAACTGCCGATCATCCGATCCGGCGGATCCAGGTGGTGGTCGACGAAGTCCTCACGGACGTGGACGCGACCTTCGAGAAGAGGGAGTCGAGCCGGGGTCGGCGCGGCGTCGCACAGGAGCTTCACACCCAACAACCACACCGCCATCTGCGGCGACAGCCCCACGGGCCCCACGTCAAGGTCGACTGGCGGGGCCAGTAGCGCTCCGACGACGTCCGCGCGTCAACCACTGATCCCGAGGCCAGGCGCTGTCGCACGTGCGCCAACACCCCAACTACGTCGTGCTTTTCGGGACACTTGCGACGGAGTTCCCGATCAGCGAACCTCGCGGTCCGCGCCAGCTCCCCACGGATCGATCTTCAGCGCCCTACTCGGTCGTGGCGCGAGCGTCGGGCGACGCGGCCGCCCCGTCGACCCGTCGGGCCACCAGGTCGGTGACGGCGCGCCCTTCGGCGAGGCCGCGCGCCTCGTAGGTGGTCGTCGGCCGCTCCGGGCGCGCTGATCGCCAGGGTGCATTGCCGGCCCCGCCGCTGTCGTCGGGCACGGCGGTGAAACGGGGTTCCTGGTCGAGGAGCGTCCGGACCTGGGCGGCGTAGTCGTCCCAGTCCGTCGCGACGTGGAGTTCGCCGTCGGAGATGAGCAGTGTGGCGGCGCGCTCCACGAACGCAGCGTCGACGAGGCGGCGCCGGTGATGGCGGCGCTTCGGCCACGGATCGGGGAAGAGGACGCGGATCGCGCTGACCGTGGAGGGCTCGATCGCAGCGAGGATCTGGACCGCGTCGCCCTCGGCCACGCGGACGTTCTCGGGACCCTCGGCCTCGAGCTGTTCGACGAGCTGGGCCAGCCCCGGTCGGAAGACCTCGATGGCGAGCACGCGAGCCGTCGGGTGCTCGATGGCCCAGGCACGAGTCGCTGTGCCGACGCCGACGCCGATGTCGAGATACAGCGGACCGTCCGCGCCGAACCCGGATGCCAGGCCGAGTCGGGCCCACTCCGCCGTCGAGGCCGTAACGGCCCATCGTGGCGCGATGTTGGTGAGCACCGTGCGCTTGTGCGCGGACATCCGGCCACGGCTTCGCGTCGTCCGCACCCCGCGCGGCTCGGGCAGGAGGTCACGGTCGGTCGCAGCAGGCACGGCACCGAGTCTCCTGCATGGCATCGCAGGAACGACAATATCGGCACGACGTGCGCTGGTTCCTTCGGGGGAGGTCCCCGAGTAACGTGCCCCTCTGCCACGCCCTCGATGGGGCTGGATGCTGGTGAACCTGGGGGTTGTCGTGCAGGGCTGTGCAAGCCAAGGTCGGGGGTCGTCGTGGCGTTGAGGCGGTCCAAGCAACGTGAGCCGGGCTTGGTCGGCCACGCCGAACGATCGTCGGCCGAGTCGGACGGGACGGGTGACCCTGAGCGATCCGAATCCGCGGTGGCACCGGCAACGACGGCTGCGGGCACCGCGGCGCTCAGCCCAGGCGACGGCGTCGAACTCCCGACGCCGTCCGGCCTGCTTGGCGACATCCTCATCGCCGAAGGCGTGATCGACGAAGTGCAGCGAGACGCGGCACTCGAGACCCAGAAGGAGACGGGCTACCGCCTCGGCCAGGTGCTCGTCGAAGCAGGTGTGATCACCCCCAAGGACCTCGCGCAGGGACTGGCGGCGCAGTATGGCCTGTCCACGGTGCTCCTCGACCGGGCACCGCTCGATCCCCAAGGGGCCAACGCGATCTCCGAGACCATGGCCCGCTCGTTGGGGATCGTGCCGCTCACCACATCTGGTGGGAAGCTGTCGATCGCCGTGGCCGATCCAGCCACCCCCCGCCTCTTCGAGGAGGTCCTGGCGCACGTGGATCGGCCGGTCACCTTCGTGGTCGCCGAGCCCAGCGAGATAGAGCACGCGATCGAGCGCGCCTACCACGCGTCGACCACGGTGTCTGACGCAGTCCGGGTCTTCGAGGCGCGCGTGCAGGGTCGAGCGGGGAACGAGACGCCGACCGCTGAGGTCGACGCCAACGCGCCCATCGTCCAGGTCGTCAACACGATCCTCACCCAGGCGGTGCGCGACCGCTCCTCAGATGTCCACATCGAACCGATGGGCGATCGGATCAGGGTCCGCAACCGGATCGACGGCGCGTTGCACGAGGTGCTCAGCCTGCCCCAGTCCATGGCCCAAGCCCTGGTGAGCAGGATCAAGATCATGGCGGACATGAACATCGTCGAGCGTCGCCGTCCCCAGGACGGTCAGATCGAGACGGTCATCGACGGCAACGAACTCGACATCCGTGTCAGTACGGTGGCCACGCAGTACGGCGAGAAGACCGTTCTCCGCATCCTCGACAAGGCGCGAGCGCTCTACGACCTGTCGACGCTCGGCATGCCCGCCGATACGGCCGAGACCTATGCCGACGTCATCCGGTCGCCCTACGGGATGGTCGTGTGCGCCGGTCCCACGGGCTCCGGCAAGACGACGACCCTCTACGCGTCGCTGATGGCGATCAACACCGACGAGATCAACGTGATGACCGTCGAGGATCCGGTCGAGTACACGTTTCCCACGATCAACCAGATCAGCATTCACGAACAGGCAGGCGTCACCTTCGCGGGCGGTCTGCGCTCGATCTTGCGCCAGGATCCAGACGCCATCCTGGTGGGGGAGATCCGTGACGTGGAGACGGCACGGATCGCCGTCCAGGCGGCGCTGACCGGCCACTTCGTCCTGTCGACCATCCATGCCACCGACGCCACCAGCGCCCTGCACCGTTTCCTCGACATGGGCATCGAGTCGTTCCTGCTCGCGTCGTCGATGCTGGCGGTCGTCGGGCAGCGCCTCATACGCCGCAATTGCACGGAGTGCCTCGAAACGTATGAGCCGCCAGCAGAGGATCTCGCGTTCTACGAACGTGCCGGGGGCGCGCCGAAGGACGTGTTCATGAAGGGTGCGGGCTGCGTGATCTGCTCGGGCACCGGTTACTCCGGCCGCATCGGCGTGTACGAGGTGTTGCGTGTGACGAGCGAGATGCGCGATCTGGTCGTCCGCAACGCCAACCTCGAACAGATCAAGACGCTCGCGATCGAACAGGGCATGGCGCCCCTGCGTGAGCAGGCCCTCCGACTCGTGGCCGACGACGTCACCACGATTGCCGAGGTGATTCGAACGATCTATATTCTGTAAGGCTTCTGGCAGGATGGGAGCGCGTCGCCCGGGGGGGCCTATCCGTGACCACGTTCAGGTACACCGCCATCGATCCCGATGGTCAGAAGCTCAAGGCGACGATCGAGGGTGTCAGCCTCGCGTCTGCCGAGAACGAGCTTCTCCGCAGGAACCTCACGGTCGTCAAGATCAGCGAGAAGAAGAGCTTGGCGGCCATCGAGGTCGCGCCCGAGCGGGTGCCCCGCCAGGAGATCATGCACTTCTCGCGTCAGGTGGCAGCCTTCGTTCGCACGGGCATCCCGATTGTCGACGCGGTGCGCGTGGTCGAGGAGGGCACCGAGTCGAAGCGCTTCAAGGCCATCCTCAGCGATGTCGGCCAGCAACTCGAGGAGGGCGTCCCGTTCTCGGAGGCGCTGGCTCCGTATGCGTCGGTGTTTCCGTCCTACTACCTCGGCATCCTCCGCTCCGCCGAACTCACCGGTCAGCTGGACACGGTCTTGGACCAGCTCTCCCTGTACATCGAGCGCGACATGGAGGCCCGCTCCAAGGTCAAGAGCGCGCTGACCTATCCCATGGTCATCATGGTGATGAGCGTGCTCACCGTGTTCGTGCTCGCCATCTTCGTCCTGCCGAAGTTCGTCGACTTCTTCGATGAGTTGGGCAGCGAGCTGCCTCTGCCCACTCGGATGCTGCTGGGTTTCGCCGAGTTCATGGGCAACTGGTGGTGGGTCCTGTTCCTGTTGATGGCGGCAGTCGTGATCGGCTTCTTCGCGATGCGATCCCAGACCGCCGGCCGCCGGATCCTGCATCGCTTCTACCTGCGCCTCCCCGTCATCGGGGTCATCGTGCAGTACTCGGCGATTGAGCGCTTCTGCCGGATCATCTCGGCGATGATCCGTGCAGGCGTGCCGCTGCCTGAGGCGATGGCGGCCGCCATCGAGTCGACGAACAACCAGGTCTTCGAGGATCGGCTCCGGATCGCTCGCGACGAGATGCTCGAGGGTGACGGCGTGGCCGGCCCGCTTGAGCGCAGCGAACTGTTCCCGCCTGCCGCCGTCCAGATGGTGCGCGTGGGTGAGGAAACGGGAACCCTTGATACCCAGATCGACTCGGCCGCTGCGTACTACGCCCGAGAGATGGAGTACAAGCTGAAGCGGCTGACCGACCTGTTCGAGCCTGCCGTCATCATCTTCATGGGTCTCGTCGTCGGGTTCGTTGCTGTTGCGCTCATCTCGGCGATGTACGGCGGTCTCCAGGATCAGCAGAAGGATCTCTGATCCATGTTCGGCGAGACGCTGCGTCGGGAGGAACCACCCACGCCGTTGGAACGCGGTGAGACCCTCGTCGAGGTGCTCGCGACCGTGGTGATGCTCGGTCTGTCGGTGACCGCAGTCGTGGCCATGATCTTCACGGTGATCCGCGTGCAGCACACCTACCGCCGCGATACGACGGCCAACACCACCCTGGTCGACTTCGCCGAAGCTATTCGCCTGTCCGAGGGGACGAACGCCTACGTGAACTGCGCTGGGGTCTCGACCTACACCTACGCCGGTGCGCCGACCGGATATCAGGCAACGGTTGTGTCGGTGGAGCGTCTGGCATCTGCGTCCTCTGCGACGGCCAGCTGGGTTGACACCCAGTCCGCGGGCTGCGACAGCTCCGACGATGGCGGCGTGCAGCGCATCAGGTTGCGCGTCACCTCGCCGGCCAACCCGCAGGCCACCGAGTCGATGTACGTGATCAAACGCAACCCCAAGTGTGCGTCGAGCGCTGCGCTCACCTGCTGATGGGAGGGTCGATGAAGCTTTCACCTGGACATGGCTCCCGCTCTCGGGCCGAGAGCACGATCGGGACCGGCGGCATGACGTTGGTCGAAGTCGTGGTCGCGCTCACGATCCTGGCGTTCATCATCGGCCCATTGACGATGGCGTTCATCACCGGCATCCGTACCACGCGCTCCTCGGAGGCCAAGCTCACCAAGACGCGTGCCGCCCAGCAGATCGCCTCACTGTGGACTCAGGACGTGCAGAACGTCGAGCCGGGGGGCGTCAACGCCGAATCCACCTGTCCATCGACCGAGGCCGAAACCGGCATCGAGGAGCAGATCGTCACGTTCAACTGGGGTTCCGATACCGGATCCGGACGTGACCCAGGGTCGGCGAGCTGGGTCGTGACCGGCATCGGAGCGAACTCGACCCTCGTGCGCCGCGTTTGCCAGGAGGGAAGTCCGGTCGTCGAGCAGACCGTCGCCGAGGAGTTCGGCCAGTCGGGCAAGTCTGCCTCGGACCTGGTTCATGGCCCTGATGCCTCGAAGCCAAAGGTGTTCTGCCCGCTCGATGCAGACGGGGTTGGCCGTTCGTGCACCATCGTCGTCAGCGGCACCTACGCCTACTCGTTGAAGGTCGACCGCCGTGTTCCCGACCGCACCGCTGCGATCGTGCCCCCGACGGTGCCCGGTGCACCGGTCGTCACGGGTGCCGAGAGCCGCCACACGAGGGTCAACGCCACGTGGACGGCGCCGGCCGTCGGCTCGGGCCAGCCCCCGATCACCGGGTACCGGATGTTCGTGGCCACCTCCGAAGAGGGTGAGCCGGTCGGCTCGGCGGACTCGAACGATCTCGAGGGATCGGTGTCAGGCCTGACCAATGGCACCCCCTACTGGGTTCGGGTGCAGGCCAAGAACGAGATCGGCTGGGGGCCTTCGTCGGCACCGTTCGGCCCCGTCACCCCGAACCCCAACACCCCCGAGGCGCCCGAGATCGTGAGCGTGAGCGCCGGCGACCACGCGGTCACCATCACGTGGCGGCCCGACCCCAACGACGGCGGCTCGCCGGTGACCGGCTGGCACCTCTACGCCAAGCCCACCGGAGCGGGTAGCGAGCACGCCGAGATCGTCACCGATGTCACCTCGGTGTCGGGCGGCCTGCTGCGCGCCGATCTCCCGAACCTGTGGAACGGGCGTGAGTACACGATGCGCCTGGCTGGCATCAACACCACAGGCGAGGGCCCCGATTCGGGTCAGTCCGACGCGGTCACGCCGTACGGTGTGCCCGGCGTGGCGGGAGGCGTGACGGCCACCCCGCTGGCCAGCGGGGACATCCGGGTGTCGTGGACGGCGCCGACGGTGAAGCCGACGAACTCCGATACCGTCGACGGCGGACGCCCGATCGACGGCTACCGGATCCGGGTCGCCAGCCCGGCGAACGCCTCGGTCGGTCCTTGGCCGAGCGCGAGCTCGCTCACGGCGAGCAACGCCACCCAGCTCGATGTCAGCGGGCTGTCCCTCGGCACCTCCTACTCGTTCATCGTCGAGACCTGGAACGCGCGCGGCAAGTCGGATTCGGCTCCGTCCTCCGCGGTGCTGTCGGCTCGGCCGCCCTCGGCGCCGTCCGTGACCGCTGTGACCGACGGCGCCGGAGCGGTGCTGGTCAGCTGGACCGCTCCGGCGGCGAACGGTGCACCGATCACGAGCTACCAGGTGACGCGCGACGGCGCCGGCGGCCCTGATCTGCACACCTCTGCGACGGTCACCCCCCAGCGTTTCACCGGCCTGACCTCCGGGCAGCTCTACACCTTCACGGTCAAGGCGGTGAACACTGCCGGTGTGGGCGCAGGGGGCACCGCCACCGCGACCGCCACCGGCCTACCCTCCGCGCCGACCTCGGTGTCGCTCTCCCGGCCCAGCGGTTCGTTCGGCCGGGAGCTCACCATCTCCTACGGTGCGCCCACCAACACGGGTGGCAGCACCGTCACCTACCTCGTGCGCTGCGCTGGCAGCGGCAGCGGCGTACCGGCCTGGCAGGACGTCACCTTCCCTTCCGCCGGCACCTACAGCGTCGGTGCGCCCTTCATCAAGGACGGGCGGGACTACACCTGCCAGGTCGGCGCGCAGAACGCGGTGGGCACGACCTGGAGCGCCAGCTCGAACGCCACCATGCCCTACGGCGAGTGCACCCTCGGCTCGGACCTGACCCAGCACGTCAAGGAAGGGTCAGGCGTGCAGTCGACCCGGACCAACTTCTGGGTCCGCCAGAGCACGCTCTTCAGCAACGGCGAGGCCGGTCTGATCCGGTTCACCTGGACCAACGCCTGCTCGGGCCGGCCGTTCGCCATGCCCAGCACGGCCTATGTCGCCCAGGTGGAGTTCAGCGCCTACATCGAAGACGCCCGCAACCGGAGCAACCGGCTCGAGCGCCTCAACTCGTCGTGGAGCACCTCGACCACCTGGGCCGGACCCAGCGGCACCACCGTGGGCAGCTCGTGGTGCGCCTCCTCGTCGGGATGGAGGTCGAACGGGGTGAACACCGGCAACCTGCGCGACGCGGTGAACCAGATGCTCGCGGGCACGAACAACAACGGGTTCGCCATCCGGGACAACGGCTCGGGGTGCGGCACCACCACCGATCTCGCCTCCTCGGTCACCTACTCGGGGTCGTCGAAGGCCGAGCGCCCCAAGCTGGACATGCGCTTCTACTCGGATGGCTTGTGACCGTCCCGTGCGCGACATCGTGACGGGGCGGTCGACATGAGGTCCCCGCGGCGGCGAGTGCTGGTGCTGCTCGCATGCGGGCTGGTCCTCGGGGCATGCAGCAAGGCCCCCGATGGAGCCAGATCAGGCGCGTCCACGACGACGACCACCGCCGCCGGCTCCGCGCACAGCCGGGCCATGACGCGTGCCCAGGTCCTCGCCAAGCCATGCGCGTTCGACGAACGAGCGGGCGTGAGCCGACGGTTGCGCGCGACCAATGCGTCGGGTCGTGCCGTGGGTGCGACGTGCACCTACCGGGCTCGCTCGGCCGAGGAGCCGGACGTCTGGATCCAGGTGGTCGACGGGGTGCGCGTGGGGGATACGCCGGCCCTCGCCCTGCTGGTCGACGGGGGCGCCGCAACGGCCAAGGCGCACGGCCTGGCCACCCTTGGCGACGAACGGTCGCTCAACGTCGGCGACGGTCCGCTGGGCAATCGCCTGGCCGTCCGCTCGGGCTCGCTGGGGCTCATCGTGGACGTCGGCGGGGGATCCCGTTCCACCTCGGCGGTCAACGCCCTGGCCATCGATCTGGCCCGGCGCGTGCTGGGCGTCCTGCCACCCACGAAGGCGATCAAGCCGGTCGAGCGCGACGACCCATGCCTCGGGCAGGAGGGAGTCGTCACGGTGGCCGAGCCCAAGCTCCGATTCCGCGTCGTCCCGAGACCCGGGAGGTGCGAGTTCGTGCTCGAGGGGCGGCCTGGGACCGTGAACACCACCGTCGTGGCGAACCGTGATGCTACCGAGGCATCGCTGCGCCCGATCGAGGAGGGCGCCAAGCAGCTCGACTGGGACACCGCCCATGAGTCGGGACTCGGGGACGCGGCCCTGTGGGTCCAGGCTCCGGGTGGGGGGGCCGGCAGCGCGTTGCACGTGGTATCCGATGGCCGCCTCGTGCAGTTCTCGCTTGCGACCAGCGACCGCTCGGGCGCCGATGAGCGCACGCTCCTGGTGGCCCTGGCCCGCACCATCGTCGGCTGAGGTGTGACAACTGGGCCGAATGACTCCTTGTTGGCCCGGTCGTCCGACCGGTAAGTTCCGAACGCTTCATCGAGCGACGGCAGCACTGCGGTCACGAGGAGGCACACACCACCGACGATCCCTTGGGGGGACAACAATGCTCAAGCACCTGCAGTCCAGTGATCAGTGGGGCGAGAAGAACCTCGCCGCGAAGGGCTTCACGCTCATCGAACTCCTGGTCGTCATCGTGATCCTGGGCATCCTCGGTGCCGTGGTGGTCTTCTCCGTGCGCGGCGTGACCAACAACTCCAAGGACTCGGCCTGCAAGACCGAGAAGCGCACGCTGGCCACCGCGGTGGAGGCGTACTACGCCGACAACTCCGCCTACCCGGCGAACGTGGCCAAGCTCTACTCGGTCGGCCTGCTCAACGACACCACCAGCCTTGCTGGCACCGGCTACAGCATCGATCAGACCACCGGCAAGGTGACCGGCACCTGCCCGCAGCCGTAGTCGGCACACCCGGCGAGCGCGTGTCCGGTCGCTGGGCACTGCGCTGAGCACGATGGTCGGAGGGGGCCGGAGCGTTGCTCCGGCCCCCTCCGCGCGTCCGATGCCAGTTCGACCTGGCTTGCTCACCGCTGGACCCCGGCCTACGGTGAGGTAGAACAGTGTCCTCCGGGGGGATGAACATGGCTATGACCCGCGACGTGGGCGCCCGACCTCGGTCGTCGGCGCTCGCCCACCCCCGCGACGGCGAGCGCGGTGCGAGCCTGATCATTGCGCTCGCGGTCCTCGTGTGCCTCGGGGTGATCGGCGCAGCCGTGGCCACCTACGCCCAGGTCTCGATCAGCACCACCCGTCACTTCCGGAACCAGCGCGACGAGCGCGCTGCTGGTGAAGGTGCGGTCAACGCTGCCATCAACTGGGCCAAGAAGAACCCGAAGGTCGCTGTGGATCCCGCGCTTGGCGTCCCGGGAACCCAGCCGTGCCTGTACACCGTCCCGGCCTCAGGTTCCGTCCCGGCCATCACGGTGACCTGCGATACTCCCGACGGGAGCGGTTCGGGCACGCCGACGGACACGGGACTCACCCCGGACCAAGCCATGGTCCTCCTCGGCCGACGGTATGGCGAAGTGCCGCGGTACTCGCCATGCACGGAGCGCACCGGCGCTGGCGTGGCCACGCCTGGATTCGAGGCCGGGCTGCGGTTCGACGCCCAGACGGTGAACTCGTTGAGCACCGGGTGCACCGAGCCGGCCAACCAGATCGGCCAGATGAACATCACCGGTGACATCTTGTCCAACTCTCCGGTGTACGTCGACGATGGCCAGCTCTCGGTCAACGGCAAGATCGTGGCCGGGACGAGCCCCCTCGCGGCATCAGCGACCGACACCGTCGGACGAGCATGCGCGGTGACCAAGACCGGGGCCTCGGTCACGACGACTGCGGGCGCCTGTCAGCGCGCGGCGACGGTCCGCACCCGTGGCTCGGCCAGCGGTGACGCGCGGAGCCCGTGGGACCCAGGTGAGACGGTCGTGACCGACCCCGCGCTCGCACACCCTTCCGAGTGGACCAGGGGCACGATCAACTGGAGCAAGGGCCGCGTCGCCGTCAACAACGGCGCGCCGGTGACGCTCGACAGCGACACCGCCGTGACGACGATCGGCAGCCAGTGCACGGCCGTCGCGTCGGGCGCTCCGAAGGTCATCAAGTTCTACCCTGGCTGGTACGACAGCGCCCGGCTGCTGAACAACGTGTTCGACCTCGCGTCCTGCGCCAACGGCACGTTCTGGTTCCAGCCCAAGCCCGGCAATGATGCTGAGACGCCGATGACCTCGACGTCGAAACAGGGCGTGTACCTCTTCGACTTCCGCGACTCGGGCGCTGGCACAGGGTGCGGACGATACGTCAACACGAACTACCCGCACCGCTGGTGCCTCTCCAAGGCAGCCGAAGCCGGGCCCAAGGTGGTTGCCGGATGGCCCAAGGGCTGGGAGCCGGGCAGCTCGACCACCACGATCACTGGTACCGAGGTGGTGAACATGACCACCGCCGGCACGGTCGAGGGCGCGTTCCTCACCGGCTGGACCAACATCTCGAACGCGAAGACGCTCGACGACGGCGGTGCCTACGCCCACTACTCGAACTTCCTGCCGAGCTTCACGGATCGCCGGCTCACCTTCTCGAACTGGGGACCCCAGGTCGCCACCGGCGGGTACAACCGCGAGATCATCCTGACCGTGCGCCATCGCGAGACCGGCACGAACCTGGGCACGACCCGCATGCGGATCGAGACAACGGCGGCCGGGAGCACGATTGATTGCGGCAACTTCGTGGTGCCCCACAGCCCAGACGGGCAGTGGGCGACCCACGAGGTCCGGGCGTCAGGCCTGAACGCCGCGGACCGCCAGCGACTGCAGAGCTGCTTCACGACGGCCGAGCGGGCCAACAACGTCCAGGTGAGCTGGCACGTGGAGGGCACCTGGACCTCGTGGAACGGGAGCTCGGTCGACGTCGACGGCATCCGGATCGGCATCGAGACCCCGAAGAGCACCTGGTTCGACGACTCGGTGGCCCGTCCCGCCGTGTACTGCGATGATCACAAGCCGGGCGTCCAGCTCATCTTCGGCGGGGACAGCACCGTGCAGGTCAGCGGGTCGGTCCTGCACGTCTGCGCGGGCCCCACCGACACCAACCCGCAGCAGCACCAGCAGATCGCCATCTGGGGCGAGCCTGGCCTCGGCAACGCCACCGGCCTACCCGTCGGCATGCGTCCGACGTCGGTGGTGTCGACATCGGGCTACGGCACCGTCTCTGACCCCACCCGGGTGCTCCGGCCCGGCGACCAGTACCGCAAGTCCCTGGCCGAACAGCAACCGATCACCTCGACCCTTCAGTTCAACGGCAGCCCGTTCTTGGATCCCCAGACGCGCCGACTGACCGTCGTCACAGGGGGGTACCCGGCCGTCCAGACATCGGGCTGCAGCCGGACCGATGCCGGACTGTGCCTGGGAAGCGACCTCAAGATCCAGAAGGTCGAGCTGAAGGTGGGGTACGAGACCAGCTGCGGGGAGTTTCTCCCGGCGCTGTTCGGTCAGTGCAACACGGGAGCCTCGCCTGAGTACAAGATCCAGAACGCGGCCCGCTCGACGACCTACTGCAGCGGCACCCTCGCGCCCTCCAACAGCGTCATCTGGGGCACGGCGGATATCACGAGCTGCTTCAACCTCGGTGCAGGGCGGACGCTGACGCGCCTGAACGACCTGGCCGTCGAGTGGTCATCGGTCTGCGGGTCGCCCTGCTACGACGTCGGACAGGACCTGCAGGATCAGCTCGAAGGGGTCGAACTCCTGGTGACCGTCGGACCCGCGTCCGACACGACGCAGACCGTGGTGCCCGCAACCGGCTGCCGCAACACGACCGCCACCGGCTACGGCGCTGGATCGGGGAACCCCTCTGCGGCCTACAACGACGCACGCGAGGGTCGCGACTGCGCGCTGATCTCGGGCGGGAGGGTGGCGGTGATGGGCACGATCTACGCCCCATCGGACGCCCTGGAGATCAATGACACCGCGGCGTTGTATCCACTCGCCAGCCGAGGGCTGGTGGCGCGGCACCTGCGGGTCCGTGCCTACAAGTACGGCAGCGGTTACTCGGGTCCGACCGTGACCACGACCATCGATTCCACGACCGGCGACCGTGACACGGTATTCGTCGCGTGCATCCGGTCGGCATCGAGCACGGCGGCATGTGGCTCGGCACCGGGGGACCGGGTGCTCACGAAGTCGCGCGTGGTGCTGCACGCGGATGGGTCCGCAGACGTGCGCTGGTTCTCGACCGTCCGCTGACGAGCGCAGGGGACCCGAGATCAGGGCGCCACATCGGCCGTGGCCGGTGTGCCGCGTACCTCCTTGGGCACGATCGACCGAGCCTGCGCGTCCTCGTAGCTGATGAGGCCATGTGCGACCAGGACCGAGAGGCTCTGTTCGAGGGTCTGCATGCCGTCTCGCACGCTCTGGGAGATGACGTTCCGGATCTGATGCGTCTTGCCGTCGCGCACGAGCGCCTTGACGGCGTTGTTCGCCAGCAGGATCTCGAACGCGGCGATCATCCCGCCGCCGGTCCTCGGCACGAGTCGTTGGGCGATGACGCCGGTCAGGGACGACGCCAACTGGACGCGGATCTGGGCCTGCCGGTCGGTGGGGAACACATCGATGATGCGGTCGAGCGCCGTCGACGTGTCGTTGGTGTGCAACGTCGCGAAGACGAGGTGGCCCGTCTCGGCCACGGTGAGGGTGGTTGCGATGCTCTCCGGATCGCGCATCTCGCCCACGAGGACCACGTCAGGATCCTCCCGCAAGGCGGCGCGTAGGCCGTCCTGGAAGGTCATCGTGTCGAAGCCGACCTCCCGCTGCGACACGATCGACCGAGCGTGGGCGTGGACGTACTCGATCGGGTCCTCGAGCGTGAGGATGTGTCGCCGTTGGGTCTGGTTGATCTCGCCGATCATCGCCGCCTGGGTCGTGCTCTTGCCAGAGCCCGTGGGTCCGGTGATGAGGACGAGCCCCTGGCGCTGCGCACAGAACTGGTGCATCACCGGGGGAAGCAGGAGTTCCTCCATGGTGGGGATCTGATAGGGGATCGACCGCAGGGCGATGCTCACGGTCCCGCGCTGGCGGAAGATGTTGCCGCGGAAGCGGCTGACGTCCCTCCAGGAGAACGAGAAGTCGATCTGACGGTGGATGAGGAACGATTCCTGCAGTGCATCGGGCAGCATTGCTGAGGCGATGCGCTCGACGTCGTCGGGCATGAGCGGAACTCGGTCCGTCGCCGCGTACAGCTCCCCATCGATGCGGAACATCGGCGGAGCTCCCGCCGTCAGGTGGATGTCCGTTCCCCCCTGGTCCCAGAGCTCCTGGACCAAGCTCTCGATAGGCCCGACGTCTACCTGGTCGATGTGCATGCTCCAGCTTGTCACGTCTCGTCGATGGCGAGCCAGGTTGCCGGGGGGGTGCGGAGGTGGCGTCGAACGACCCGCACGACGGGTCGAGGTTGTCTTCTATAGTCGCTGTGCCCTTGCGCAGGGCTGGACGTTGGGGGATTGCGAAGATGTTGACCAGTCAGGCCCGCCGGTTCGGCGAAGCCCTTGTCGATCGCCGTGTGTTGAGCCGGGAGGTCGTGGAGGCCGCCCTGGAGGAGGCAGCACGCGTCTCGCGGCCGTTCCCAGAGGTCGTTGCGGCTGCGGGTGAGATTCCCGAGCCCGAGTTGGCGGCCGCCTGGGCAGCGGCGCTCGGTGCCCACTACGTCGACTTCGCGACCGTGGTCGTCGAGCCCGAGGCCGTCACCCTCCTACCCGAGGGCCTCGCCCGAGAGCACCGGGCCGTACCCGTGTCGCTCGGCGCCGCCGGCCTGCTGGTGGCCTTCGAGAGTCCGCTCGATACCTCCTCGGTCCAGCCGATCATGGCCCATCTCAAGTCTGAGGGCATCGAGCTCGAGCTCGGACTCACCGACCGGGAGGGCCTCGACGCGGCGCTGGCAGCCGCCTACGGCGGGAGTGAGCCCGCGGCTACCGCGGCGACAGGGCATGCTGAGCCGTCGGCCGAGCTCTACCGCCTCTTCGACCGGGTCCTCGAACTGGGTGCCTCTGATCTGCACCTGGCCGCCAACGAACCCCCGTACGTGCGCCTCGTCGGCGAACTCATCCGCATGCCCGATGAGGCGCCGCTCTCGCCGGCCAAGGTCCGAGAGCTCGCATACTCGATCCTGTCCACCCGCCAGCAGCGGCGCTTCGAGGAGACGTGCGAGCTCGACACCTCGCATGCCATGGGATCCAAGGTGCGATTCCGCGTCAACGTGTTCTTCCAGCGAAACGCCGTTGGCGCCGCCTTCCGCGTCATCCCCTACGAGGTCGTCGACTTCGACGTGCTCGGCCTGCCACCGATCGTCAAGACCTTCGCCGACTACCCCCGCGGACTCATCCTGGTCACTGGCCCCACTGGGTCGGGCAAGTCGACCACGTTGGCGTCGCTGGTGGACATCGTGAACCGTCAACGGCAGTGCCACATCATCACCATCGAGGACCCGATCGAATTCGTCCACAAGTCGAAGGTCGCGCTCGTCAACCAACGTGAGGTGGGCTCGGACACGGGCGGCTTCGGCGTGGCCCTGACCTCGGCGATGCGCCAGGACCCAGATGTGATCCTGGTCGGTGAGATGCGCGACCTCGACACCATCTCGACAGCGATCACCGCGGCCGAGACCGGCCACCTCGTCTACGCCACGCTCCACACCCAGGACGCAGCGCAGACCGTCGACCGCATCATCGATGTCTTCCCCGGGGAGCAGCAGTCGCAGGTCCGCATCCAGCTTGCCAACTCACTGATGGGTGTCGTGACCCAGCAGCTCGTCCCGACGGTCGATGGGCGGGGGCGTGCGGTCGCGAGCGAGGTGATGATCGCCAACAACCCAATCCGTGCGCTCATCCGCGACGGCAAGGTCCACCAGATCCACAACGCGATGATGTCGGGGAAGAAGGTGGGCATGCAGAGCATGGACGACTCGCTCGCAGACCTCGTGCGCCGCAAGGTGGTGAGCATCGAGCAGGCCCAGCGTCGGGCTCAGAACCCGGAGGAACTCGCCCGGATCGTCGGCGGGTAGCGCATGACCGACGTGGTCGAGCGCCCGGGTACGACGCCGGCTCGCTCGCTCGTGGATCTTGCCGTTGCTGGGTACGCCCTCGGCCTGCTCGTCCTGTGGGCCCCGAGCCTGTACTGGGGACTCCTCACCCCGAGGGTGGCCCTGGTCTTCGTTGCCTCGGGTCCGGGTCTGGTGACCCTTGCCGTGATGGCCTGGCGCGGCGACCGGGCTGCCCGTTGGGCCGTCGGTCTGCTCGCCTGGCTGCTCGTCACGGTGGCGTGCAGTGTGAATCCCCGTACCAGCCTCCTCGGCAGCATGGGTGAGGACCGGGGCTGGCTCTACGTGCTGGGTGCCCTGTCGAGCTGGGCGCTCGGACGACGGGTGTCGACGGCGGGACGACAGCTGGTCCAGCGCGCGATCGTGCTCGGTCTCGGGGTCAACGTGCTCGTCGCCGTTCTCCAGGCTGTCTTCAAGCCCACGGGGGCGCTGCGGATGATCGATCAACGTGTGGTCGGTCTGACGCCGAACGCCGTCATGCTCGGCGGACTCGTCGTCGGTGCGCTCGGCCTCCTCGGCCGACGTGCGGTGTCCGACACCCGCTGGGTTCGCCTGGTGCCGCTCGCCGTCGTGCTTGGTGCGGTGGCCAACCTGTCGGGAAGTCGTGCCGCGGTCGGTGTCGGCCTGCTCGTCCTCACTGCGCCGACGGGCTGGGCGGCCTGGCGGAGCACGCAGCGGGCCCGGGTGGTGACGGAGACCGACCGAACGCGTCGGCCGTCGGTCGTGCCCCCGATGGTGCTCCTCGTCGCCGTCGTGGTCGGCGTCGCGCTCTCGGCGACCCTCCACACCGACGCGAGCTCGATGACGCGCTCGGAGGGATCTGAAGCCTCCTCGGGGATCAGACCCCGGCTGACGATGTGGGTGGCAGGGCTCGATGCGACCGTCGAGCGCCCGCTCGTGGGTTGGGGCCCCGGCCAGTTCCGGGCCGCGACCTCCACTCGCGTGACGTCCGCCTTTGCCCGGGCCGAGGGTCCGGACCGTCTCTACTTCGACGCGCACAACATCGCGGTCGAGATTCTCACGACGACGGGCGTCATCGGGCTTGGGCTCAGCCTCGGGTTCCTCGGAGCGGCAGCCCGGAGGGCATCCGGTCCGCTCGCCTGGTTCGCGCTCGGCATCGGAACGAGCTGGCTGTTGACGCCCGCATCGACGGTGACGGCGCCCCTCGCCCTGCTCGCGCTCGGCGCCTCATCGCTTCCAGCCGAACGGGGTGGATCGGTGCCGACCGCGACCGTTCCGGTCGACCATCGGCTCCCCCCGCCGGCCCGGGTGCTCGGCGCGCTGCTTGGCGTCGTCGGACTGCTGGCCGGGATGCGGCTGCTGGTGGCGGATCATCTCGTCGACACGGCCGCGTCCACCGGTGATCCGACGGTGATCGAGCGGGCGCAGCGCCTCCTGCCGCCTGACGTCGTCCTGGCGAGCGTCGAAAATGACCTTTGGCGTCGCCGTCTCGGTGGTCACGATGCCCCCGAGGCCCGACGGGGAGCGATCCGATCGGCCCGGCGCGGGACCAAGCTCGACCCGCGCCGACCCATCCGTGGGTCCAGCTGGGCTTCGCCGAGGCCAACTGGGGGCGCGGCAGTACGACGGTGCGGCTGCGTCGGGCGCGTGCGGCGATGCAGCGCTCGCTCGAGCTGAATCCGTGGTCGTTCGCTGCCTCGAACGCGATGTGGCAGATCGCCCGTAAGGACGGCGATGCCCGGGAGGTCGCCTACTGGCGTGCACGGCTGTGCGAGCTCGACCGTTGCCCGCCGCGGACCCGCTAGGTGTCACGTCTGCCTACGTCTCCTGGTTCGACTTGTTCGAAGCCGAAGCGGTTCGAGAAGAGGGGGAACCACATCGAGGACCACGACGGGCCACTCAGGCGGCGGGGAGGATCGGATCGAGCTCGGCGGCACCCGGCGCAGCCGGGGCTCGCCGCCCGATCCAGGTCACCGTGCTGGCCACCACCGCAGCGATCACGTTGCCGACGAGCCAGGCCGACGCGGCACCGTTCAGCCCGTGGCGGGGTCCGTCGCCGGGCACCAGGATCAGCGCCGGCACGATGATCGCCACGGTCAGCGTGACGGTGATGATGACCGTGGCGGCGTGGCGGTGCAGCACCCGCGCCTCGGTGAGGTACAGCGAGGTCATGGCCCAGGGGATGCCGGCCAGCATCATCGAGGGGAGGATGTGGGCCGCGTCCCGGTAGTCCTCGCCGTAGGCGGCCACGACCACGCCCTTGGCGAGGAAGGTGGCGAGCGTGCCGAGCGCCATCAGGCCCACGGCCAGCGCCATGGCGAGGCGGACCTGCGAGCGCACGTGGGCCCCGTCCTTGCCGCCCTCGGCGAGCAGGG
>CAZUYW010000038.1:0-18318 GCA_964624775.1 uncultured Iamiaceae bacterium | reverse complement strand
TGGTGGAGACGATCGGAATCGAACCGACGACATCCGCCTTGCAAAGGCGGCGCTCTGCCAACTGAGCTACGTCCCCCGGAGGGCGGGCGCACGAGGCACCCGAGGGGCCGAGGTTAGCCAACAGCCCGGGACCCGCCCCAGGCCCGAATCGGCTCGACCCCGCCGGCCGCACCGACCAGCATGCGGTGATGACCCTCGACCCGGCCGCGCCGATCGCCACCGAGCGGCTCGCACTCGTGGTCGTGCCGCTCGCCACCCTCGACGCCATCGCCGCCGCGCCGGGCGAGGAGGTGGCTTGGCCGGGCGTCGGTTGGTTCGACCCGCACCTCACCGCCACGCTGCCCGCCCGGATGCGCCGAGACCAGCTGGAGGCTGATCCGGGCCTCGCGCCGTGGCTCGTGCGCGCCGTGGTGGTGCCGGATGCCACCGCCCCCACCGGCACCACCATCGTCGGCCACCTCGGCGGCCACGACCGGCCCGACGACCAGGGCACGGTGGAGATCGGCTACACGATCACGCCGGCGTGGCGGCGCCGGGGCATCGCGACCGACGCAGCCCGCGCCTGGTTCGCCTGGGCCCACCACCTGGGCGCCCGCACCGCGCAGCTCCACATCGAGGCGGGCAACGCGGCGTCCACCCGCATCGCCGAACGCCTCGGGCTGGCGCCCGGCGAGCCGGTCTGGGACGAGGACGACGGCGTGTGGGAGGTCCCGTGGCGCAGCCCGCTACCCCTCGCGACGCCTGCCGCGCCACCGCACGACGCGCCCGCCTGACCACCCTCCGTCAAGCTTCTCGGCCCGCGCTGCCCGACCTGGCCTGCTGTGCCGGGAGGTGATCGCGGGTGCCCCCGAACCCGAGCGATCGCTCGGCGATCCTCCGTCACCTGCACGTTTCCCCCTAAGCTTGCCGAATCGCCCGTGGGCCCTCCCCCGTGGACGACGCAGTCGAGATCCCGATCACCCGCCACCGCCAGCGGTCGGCGGACCACCACCCCATCGATCGACCCCCCTGCCATCCAGGAGGCCCACCCGTGCACGAGGACGCTGCCACCGACAGCACCATCGATCTGACCGATGGTGCCGCGTCCGTCGCGGACCCGATCCCTGCCGCCGAACCGACCCGGTTCGTGCCGAGCGGTCGACCCCAGGACCTCCAGCCCGAGCACCGCCTGGTGACCATCACCGGCGGTGACCTGTGGATGCAGGCCGAGGCGTTCGTCTACGAGATGTACGTGACGATCGGGTACACCTCGCCGTCCACCCGCCGCCAGGTCGAGGAGCTCGCCCGCTGGGCCGACTCCTCCCGGTTCCACGCCGTGCTCGACGAGGACGACCGCATCGTCGGCACCGTGCGCACCATCTTCGGCCCCTACGCCGACCTGCCGGTCAGCCAGTTCGAGCGCACCGACCACCGCGATCCCGACCCGGTCTGCGAGCTGTCCTCGTTGGTCGTGGACCCCCGGCTGCGGAGCACCGGCGTCATCGAGCACCTCTACCGGGCCGGCTGGCTCGACGCGTGGCGCTCGGGCAGCCGGGCCGTCGTCGCCCTCATCGACGACTGGCTCTTCGACGTGTTCCAGGGCACCTACTGCCTGCCCTTCCGCCAGATCGGCGTCGGCCAGCACTACATGGGCACCGACCCCATCCCGGTCTCGCTGCCGCTCGTGGGCGACGCCTACCACGACCTGTGCCGCCGCAACCCCGACTTCTGGGCCTGGACGCTCGAGGCCATCCAGGCCGAGGAGGTCAACGCCTGGGGCCTGCCGATCGTGCTGCGCGACGCAGACGACCAGGCTCGGGTCGAGGCCGAGCCGGCCCCCGATCGCGCTCAGCTCGGCTGAGGGTCGCCCACCTCGGCCTTGGCGGTGCGGACGCGCCGCCTGATCCCCAGGACCGCGTTGAGGCCGAGGAAGATGGCGAGCAGCGCGGTCACGACGTAGACGATGGTGGGGAACTCGCCGTCGCGTCCCGCCCACGCGATCCACAGGTAGGGGGCGAGGAAGCACGCCGAGGCGAGCGCCCCCCAGCGCGTGGCGGCCGCCAGGTCGCGATCGACCAGGCTCGTCACCAGCCGGGCGGTCCCGATCGCGTAGGGCACCGCCGTGCCGAGATCGAGGAGGCCGAACACGATCACCGTGACGGCGTCGTACTTGCCCAGCGCGCCGTACGCGGCGATGAACCGGACGGTGACGAACACGAGCACGCCGATCACCCAGGACCGCTCGAGCGTGCGGCGCCGCTGGTCGCGCTCGGTACGGCCCTGGTCGGGCTGGGTGTCCATCACGAGTCTGTCGGCGGTTCGGTGGCGGGCATGAGGTTGGGTGATCCTCCTTGTCTACTCGGCCACGTGGGCGAGCCGGGCGATCACGCAACGTGCTGACCTGGGGACGAATCGGACGGATCGTGCGAAACCACCACGATTTGCCTCCACATCGGCTGGTCACGGCCGATGGATGGCGCTGTGAAGCAGCGCGCCTGGTTGGCCTACCTGATCCTCGGATTGGCGCTGTCCGTCGCGGCCGGGTTCTCCACGTCCGAATCCCTGATCGGGATCGTGACCCAGCTGGCCGGGTGGACCGCCGCCGGCATCGGCCTCTCCATCGCGCGCCGCAGCCCCCGCGAGATCGGGCGCCCGTGGCAGTTCTTCGCCGGGGCCGCGACCGCGTTCCTGGTGGCCGGCCTGGTCCGCATGGTCCACGGGATGATCATCGACGTCGACCGTCCCTTCCCCTCGCCGGCCGATGCGATCGCCCTCACGGGTCACGTGATGCTCATCATCGGCTCGACCCTGCTCGGCCACCTCCGCTCCCCCGACCGCGACCGCGCGTCGATCATCGACGGCGCCATCATCGCCATCGCGCTCGAGACGGTGGTGTGGGCCACCCTCCTGTGGCCCTACATGACCGACCCGTCGATCCCGCAGGGCGAACGGCTCATCAACGCGGTCTACGCGTTCATGACCACCATCGTGCTGGCCACGATCGGCCGCCTCGCCGTGGGTCCCGGCGCCCGCACCCTCTCCTACCGCCTGCTCGCCGGCGCGGTCGTCGTGATCTTCGTGCAGGACGTGCTCGTCACCGTCTTCACCGTGAACACGATCCACGGCAACGCGGTCACCTTCGGCCGGGCCCTGGCACCGGTGATCTTCGTGCTGTTCGGCGCCGCCGCCCTGCACCCGGCCCGCCTGCGCATCGCCGAAGCGCCCGCCCGGTTGGACGTCCGCCTCACCTGGCGTCGGGTGAGCCTCCTCGTGGGCGCCCTCCTCGTGAACCCGGCCATCGTCGGGATCCAGCTGGCCACCGGCTCCACGCCGACGCTCACCGTCGCCGTCCTCAGCTCGATCATGCTGACCCTCCTCGTGATGGCCCGCTTCGCCCTCCTCGCCCGGGCCCAGGAGCGCGCCGTGGAGGTCCAGCGGATCCAGCGCGACGCCAACGCCGACCTCGCTGCCGCGTCGAGCCGCCACGCCATGCACCAGGCGACCCTGCGCGCCGCGCTGCGCCTCGCCGAGGGCGTGCCCGGGTTCCGTGCGTCCATCGCCCAGGTCGCCGAGCACGACCTGCAGATCATCGACGCCCTCGGCAGCGAGGACGAGCACGCCATCGGCACGTCGATCGCCATGGACCGCCTGCCCGAACCGATCCTCGCCGGCCTCGACAACCTCGAGCCCGTGGCCGTCGACGGCTACCTCCCGATCGACCTGGGTCCCTCCAGCAACCCGCGCCCCATCTCGCTCCTCGTCTCGCCCCTCGTGTCCCAGGGGATGCTCGCCGGCGCGCTCGTCGTGAGCAGCCGCCGCCCCATCCCCTCGACGCTGCGCCAGAGCCTCGAGACCCTCGCCTCCACGGTGTCGCTGGCGCTCGAGTCCGCCGCCCTCACCGAGAGCCTCCTGCGCCGGCGCAGCGAGCGCCGGTTCCGCGCCCTGGTCGAGAACAGCTCCGACATCGTGCTGGTGGTCGACGACGAGCGCCTCATCACCTTCGCCAGCCCGGCCGTGCACCGCCTCCTCGGCCTGCCCGAGCAGAGCCTCATGGGCACCCACCCGGCCCGCTGGGTGCACGCCGACGACTGGCCCGACGTGGCGCGCGTGCTCGACAACAGCACCCAGACCGGCGAGCACGCCGGCGAGATCGAGGTGCGCATCCGCCACGTCGACGGCACCTACCGCTGGTTCGAGATCCGCACCCGCAACCTGCGCCACGACCCCGAGATCGAGGGCCTCGTGGTCACCGCCCGCGAGGTCACCGACCGCAAGGCCACCGAGCACCAGCTCGCCGCCAACGAGGCCCGGTTCCGCGCCCTCGTCCAGAGCAGCAGCGACGTCGTGGCGGTCATCGGCGACGACGGCCGGTTCACCTACGTGAGCCCCGCGGTCACCGAGATGGTCGGCTACCAGCCCGAGCAGCTCGTGGGCACCCCCGCCTTCGCCCTGCTCTCGAGCGAGGACCTCGACCACTTCCTCTCCGCCTACCCCGAGCTGAGCCAGCGCCACCTCCCCGACGGCGACCTGCGCACCCGTCGCATCGAGACCCAGCTCACCCACCGCTCCGGCGAGACCCGCACGGTCGACATCACCGTCACCGACATGCGCCACGACCCTGCGGTCGGGGGCATCGTGCTCAACGCGCGCGACATCACGGTCCGCAAGGCGCTGGAGCGCGACCTGCGCTACCAGGCCCTCCACGACACGCTCACCGGCCTGGCGAACCGCACGATGTTCACCCAGCAGACCGCCGCGGCGCTGCGCGCCGCGCCCTCGGGCTCGGCCCCCGTCGGCGCCCTGTTCATCGACCTCGACGACTTCAAGACGGTGAACGACTCCCTCGGGCACGCCGTCGGCGACCAGCTGCTCCAGGACGTCGCCCGCCGCCTGCTGCAGACCCTCAGCCCCGAGGACCTCGCGGCCCGCCTCGGCGGCGACGAGTTCGCCATCCTCGTGGTCGACGCCGAGGACGAGGCCGGCGTCTCCGAGCTCGCCGACCGCATCCTCGCGACGGTCGCCGAGCCGTTCCGGATCCAGGGCCGCGAGATCCGGGTGACCGCGTCGATCGGCATCGCGATCGCCGAGGACGAGGCCACCGATGCCGAGGTCCTCCTGCGCAGCGCGGACGTGGCCATGTACCTTGCCAAGGACGGCGGCAAGAACCGCCAGGCCATCTTCGAGGCCCACATGCACACCAGCGTGTTCGAGCGCCTCGAGCTCAAGGCCGACCTCATCCGCGCCATCGACGACGGCCAGCTCCGCTGCCAGTACCAGCCGATCGTGTCCCTCCAGACCGGTCACATCACCGGCACCGAGGCCCTGGTCCGCTGGCAGCACCCGACCCGCGGCTGGCTCACGCCCGACTCGTTCATCCCCCTCGCGGAGGACACCGGCCTCGTCATCCAGCTCGGCGAGTGGGTGCTGCGCGAGGCCTGCCAGCAGCTGCGGGAGTGGCAGCTCATCCTCGACGCCAGCTCCACCCTGTCGATGAGCGTGAACCTGTCGGTCCGCCAGCTCACCAGCGAGAACATCGTCGCCGTCGTGCGCGACGCCATCGAGCAGGCCGGCATCGACCCGTCGACGCTCACCCTCGAGATCACCGAGACCACCCTCATGCACGACACCGACCTCACGCGCCGGCGCCTGGCCGAGCTGCGCGAGCTCGGCCTGTCGCTCGCCGTGGACGATTTCGGGACCGGCTACTCGTCGCTCCAGTACGTGCAGCGCTTCCCCATCGACATCATCAAGATCGATCGCAGCTTCGTCAGCGGCCTCGGCACCAACCCCGGCGACGGCGCCGTGGTCCAGTCGATGATCGAGCTGGCCCAGCGCCTCGGCGTCCACACCACCGCCGAGGGCATCGAGCGCCCCGAGCAGGTCACCCTCCTCCAGTCCCTCGGCGCCGACCTCGGCCAGGGCTACCTGTTCTCCAAGCCGGTCGCCGGCGAGGACATCACCCACCTGCTCACCAACAGCCGCGCCGGGACCCCGCGCCTGCTCAAGACGTGAGGCGTGCCGCGGCGGCCGCCCGTCGGCCGCCGGGCAGCCTGCGCGGGTAGCGTCGAGCACCGTGTCTGCGTCGCCCGCGTTCATCTCGCGGCTCGTCCGCCTGCCCCTCGTCGATGCCGACGGCGGGCCGGTCGGTCGCGTCCAGGATGTCGTGCTCGTCCCCTCGGGCGACGAGCTGCGGGTGCTGGGCTTCATCGCCAACGTGCAGCGCCGCCAGATCTTCGTGAACGTGGCCCGCGTCGGCGAGGTCGAGCCCACCGGCCTGCGGCTCCGCGGCGGCACCGTCGACCTGCGGGTCTTCCAGCAGCGGCAGGGTGAGCGGCTCGCCGTGAAGGAGCTGTTCGACACCCGGATCGGCGACGAGTTCCTCACCGACCTCGCCATCGCTCCCGGACCCGACCGCGCCTACTGGTTCGTCACCCTCGCCGCGCTCGGGCGCCGCGGCCCGCTGCGCCGCCGCGCCCCGCACGTCGTCCCCTGGGCCGAGGTCGCCGCGAGCTTCACGACCACGCCCGAGATGACCGAGGCCGCCGAGCTGCGCGACCTCCACCCCTCCGACGTGGTCACCCGCCTCCAGTCCATCCCGCTCGCGCGCCGCCAGCAGGTCGTCGCGCTCCTCGCCGACGACCAGGTCGCCGACCTCCTCGAGGAGATGCCCGAGGAGGAGGCCGTCCGCCTGATCGAGACGCTCGACCTCGAGCGCGCCGCGCACATCCTCGAGGAGATGGAGCCCGACGACGCCGTCGACCTCCTCGCCGACCTGCCCGAGAAGGAGCGGGCGGCGCTGCTCGCGGCCATGCTCCCCGAGGAGTCCATGCCGCTGCGCCGGCTCCTCGCCTACGACGAGAACACCGCGGGCGGCCTCATGACCCCCGAGCCCGTCGTCCTCGCCCACACCGCCACCGTGGCGGAGGCGCTCGCCGAGATCCGCGCCCGCGAGATCCCGGCGGAGCTCGCGGCCCAGGTCTTCGTCACCCAGCCGCCGACCTCGACGCCCACCGGTCGCTTCATCGGTGTCGTCGGCTTCCAGCGCCTCCTGCGCGAGCCGCCCGCCACCACGCTCGACGAGTGCGTCGGCGACGCGGCCGACCCCGTCGCCCCCGATCTGCCCCTGCGCGACGTCGCGGAGCGCCTCGCGTCCTACGACCTGCTCGCGCTGCCCGTCTGCGATGCCGCCGGGCGGCTCGTCGGCGCGGTCACCGTCGACGACGTCCTCGACCACGTCCTGCCCCAGGGCTGGCGTCGCCGGGTCGGTCGGCGATGATCCGCCGCCACGAGGACCTCAGCCAGCCGAGCCGGCGCGGCCTCTTCGGGGCGACCTGGAACCCCGACGCGTTCGGCCAGTTCGCCGAGGCCATCGCCCGCACGCTCGGCACCGGCCGGTTCCTCGTGGTCCAGACCGTCGTGGTCGCCGGCTGGATCGCCCTCAACGTGTTCGCGGTCGGCCTGCGGTGGGACCCGTACCCGTTCATCCTCCTCAACCTGGCGTTCTCCACCCAGGCCGCCTACGCCGCGCCGCTGATCCTCCTCGCCCAGAACCGCCAGGACGACCGCGACCGCGCCCAGGCCGAGGTCGACCGCGAGACCAACGCCCGCACCCAGGCCGACACCGAGTACCTCGCCCGCGAGCTCTCGTCGGTGCGCCTCACCCTCGCCGACGTGGTGACCACCCAGGACCTCCAGGCCGCGGTCGACCGCATGGGCCACGCGCTCGACGGCATCGTCGCCCGCATCGAGGCCCTGGCCGGCGCCGAGGACGCCGAGGAACCCGCCGCCGAGGCCACCGGGGGCGCGGCGTGATCCGGGCGCAGCGTCGCGTCGCCGGCGTGGCCCTCGCCGTCGCCCTCCTCGCCGGATGCAGCGGCGGCGGCGACGACGCGACGCCCACCACCACGACCCGGCGCTCCACCACGACCTCCTCGTCGTCCACCACCTCGACGTCGACGAGCACCTCGACCACGACGACGACCACCACCACGATCCCCGGCCCCACCGGCCAGCGGCTGCGCTGGACGTCGTGCGACGGCGGCTTCCAGTGCGCCACGCTCCAGGTCCCGCTCGACCACCGCAACCCGCGCGGGGAGAAGCTCACGATCGCGCTCAGCCGACGTCGGGCCCGCAAGCCCAAGGAGCGCATCGGGTCGCTCATCATGAACCCGGGCGGCCCCGGCGTGTCGGCGATCGAGCTGATCCAGTCGCTGCCGCTGCCCACCGAGCTCACCGACCGGTTCGACATCGTCGGCTTCGACCCCCGCGGCGTCGGGCGCAGCTCGCCGCTCGACTGCCGCACCCACCTCCAGGCCATGTACGACGCGGATCCCACACCCGCCGACGAGGCGGAGCGGCAGGCCTACCTCGACGCCTCGAAGGCCTTCGTCGACGAGTGCGCCAAGAAGTACCCCGAGGTGCTACCCCACCTCGGCACCGCCGACGTCGCCCGCGACATGGACCTCGTGCGCGCCGCGCTCGGCGAGGAGCAGGTCAACTACGTCGGCTACTCCTACGGCACGTCCCTGGGCCAGCAGTACGCCCGCCTGTTCCCGAAGCGGGTGCGCACCATGGTGCTCGACGGCGTGGTCGATCCCGCCCAGACCGGCCTCGAGGCGGCGGCCGAGCAGGCCACCGGGTTCACCCGGGCGCTGGGTGCCTTCGCCAAGAGCTGCGACGACCACTCCTGCATGGATGCACCGGCGCTCGACGTCATCGACGAGGTGATCGCCAAGGCCGAGGAGGCGCCGATCCCCGCGCGCCGGGCCGACCGGCGAGCCGGTCCCGGCGTGGTCAGCCTCGCCATCGCCCAGGGCCTCTACACCGAGGAGCTGTGGCCGCAGCTCGCACGGGCGATCGACCAGGCCGACCACGGCAACGCCGGCGGGCTCGTCCGCCTCGCCGATCAGTACCTCGACCGCCAGCCCGACGGCACCTATCCCAACGGGTTCGAGGTCTACTTCGGCACCAGCTGCCTCGACAGCGCGTGGCCGAGCGATCCCAAGGTCGTCTTCGACACGGCCAAGGTCGTCGGCGTGGCCAACCCCCGTCTCGGCGAGGCGCTCGTGAACGACTACGTCCGCTGCGCGATCTGGCCGGCGAAGCCGAACCCGCTCACCCCGATCCCCTCCACCATCACCGGCCTGGCACCCATCCTCGTGATCTCCACCACGGGTGATCCGGCCACGCCCTACGAGTCCGGCGTGCGCGTCGCCGAACGCACCCCCGGCGCGGTGCTCATCACCAACGTCGGTGAGGGTCACACGATCTTCGCCAAGGGCAAGGGCTGCATCGACGCCACCGTGACGCGCTACCTCGTCGACGCGGTGGTCCCCAAGGGGCCGATCACCTGCCGCTGAGGGCGCCCGGCCTCAGGCCAGGTGCTCCACCACGAGCGACTCGAGCACCAGCTCGGGGTGGTCTGCGATGAGGCGGTCGAGCCAGTAGATCGACTCGAAGACGGCGACGAGCGTGCCGTCGCCCCGCTCGAGCACGTCGACGCCGCGCATGGCCCGCAGCGCCTCGGCGCTCGCCGGATCGGTGCGGCGGGCGACGGTGTAGGAGGTCGGGCTCAGCTCGACCGGGGCGCCGAACTCGTTCTCCAGGCGGTGCACCGCCACGTCGAACTGCATGGGCCCGACCGCGGCGAGCACCGGCGCCGCCTCGCCCGAGTCGGGGTGGCGCAGCACCTGCACCACCCCCTCCTCGTCGAGCTGGGCGATGCCCTTCCGGAACTGCTTGAACCGGCCGGTGTCGCGCACGCGCGCGACCGAGAAGTGCTCGGGGGCGAAGCTCGGGATCCGCGGGAAGGTGACCGGCTCGCCGAACCACAGGGTGTCCCCGACCCGCACGTCGGTGGCGTTGACCAGGCCGATCACGTCACCTGGGTAGGCCTCCTCGACCGTCTCGCGATCCGAGCCGAACACCGTGTGGGCGTACTTGGTGGCGAAGGGCTTGCCGGTCGTGTCGTGGGTGACGACCATGCCCCGCTCGAAGTGCCCCGAGCAGACCCGCAGGAACGCGATCCGGTCGCGGTGGGCCTTGTCCATGTTGGCCTGGACCTTGAACACGAACCCGCTGAAGGGGGCGTCGAGCGCCCGCAGGTTGCCGTCGACGTCAGGCCGAGGACCGGCCGCGGGGGCGAGGTCGATGAGCGCGTCGAGGAGCAGGCGCACCCCGAAGTTGGTGACCGCCGACCCGAAGAAGGTCGGCGACAGTTCGCCGCCGAGGAAGAGCTCCTCGTCGTGGTCGAGCCCGGATCCCTCGAGCAGCTCGAGCTCGTCGCACGCCGCCTGCCACGCGTCGCCCTCCTCGACCGCGGCGCGCGCGGCGTCGACCAGCTCCTCGGGGGCCTCGGTGGCCCCGCGGGCCGTGCGGGTGAAGCGCACGAACTCGCCGCTGCGCCGATCGACCACGCCGCGGAAGTCGCCCGCGATGCCGACGGGCCACGTGACCGGCGCAGCGGTGAGGCCGATCTGGTCCTCGATCTCGTCGAGGAGCTCGAGCGGATCGCGCCCGGGACGGTCCCACTTGTTGATGAAGGTCAACAACGGCATCTGGCGCGCCTTGCACACCTCGAACAGCTTGAGCGTCTGGGGCTCGATGCCCTTGGCGGCGTCGAGGACCATCACCGCAGCGTCGGCCGCGGCCAGCACGCGGTAGGTGTCCTCGGAGAAGTCGCGGTGGCCCGGGGTGTCGAGGAGGTTCACGACGCACTCCCGGTACGGGAACTGGAGCACGGTCGAGGTGATCGAGATGCCGCGCTGCTGCTCGAGCTCCATCCAGTCCGAGGTGGCGGACCGCCGGTCGCCGCGCGCCTTCACCGCGCCAGCGCCACCGCTCAGCGCCCCGCCGTAGAGCAGGAACTTCTCGGTGAGCGTCGTCTTGCCGGCATCGGGGTGGGAGATGATGGCGAAGGTGCGGCGGCGCGCCGCCTCGGCGGCGGGGCTGGTCACGGTCGGGTCTCGGCAGGCACGGGAGCAGCGTACTCAGGGCGCTCAAGGGTCCCCGGGCCCCGGCCGATGGTGGATGGGACGGATGCTCCGTCCCTGGCGTGGTGCGGTTCGTAACGCTATCGTCATATCCGATCGGTCGGCGCAGGTGGCGCCGCCCCCCTTCGAGGCCCCTCCATGAGCTGTTCCTGCCATCCCGACGATCCAGCTCCCCGCAGCGGGCACGTCACCCGGCGTCGGCTCCTCGCGGGCGGCCTGGCCGCAGGACTGGCCCCCTTCCTGCCCGGCATCGCCGAGGGCGTCGTCCAGGCCGCCGCCCCCTCGATCGACCCCGAGGGCCGCGACTACGCGTTCTTGCCCCCGCGGCCCGCGTCGGAGAAGCACGTCCGGCCGATGATGTTCCCGGTGCTGCCCGACGCCGCCCTCGGCAAGGCCACCTGGACCGACACCTACCTCGCCCCCCGCAGCGGCGGTCGGCTCCACGAGGGCCAGGACCTCATGGGCAAGAAGATGCTCAAGCTCCTCGCCTGCGTCGACGGCACGATCGTGGAGCTGCGCCACTCGAGCGGTGGCAACTCGCTGTACCTGATGGGCACCGACGGCTGGTACTACTGCTACCTCCACATCAACAACGACGACCCCGGCACCGACAACGGGGCGAACCAGTTCAAGTACGCGTTCGCCCCGGGCATGGCCATCGGCACCAAGGTCCGGCGCGGCGACCACATCGCCTACCTGGGCGACAGTGGCAACGCGGAGAGCACCGGCGCCCACTGCCACTTCGAGATCCGCATGCCGAACGCGAAGTGGTACAACGCGGCCGCGGTGAACGCGAAGTACTCCCTCGAGGCCGCGGTCCCGGCCGCCCTGCGCGCCAAGGTCGGCCCCGAGGCCTTCGCCCCCAACACCGACGTCTCGGACTTCGTCATCCAGCAGAACGACGACTTCCTCGGCGGCCTCCCCAACCTCATCTGGGCACGGGAGAGCATGGACGCCCTCACCGCCGGCGACATCGGCGTCGAGGCGTTCATCGAGTCCGTGCTCGACGAGCCCGGGTCGGCGAACTACGTCGCCCCGACCCTGCGGCTGTACCTGGCGTACTTCCTGCGCCTGCCCGACGCCGCCGGTCTCAGCTACTGGATCACCAAGGCCCGCGGCGGCACCTCGCTCGACACCATCTCCGAGCAGTTCGCCCGCTCCTCGGAGTTCACCAACCGCTACGGCAACCTCAAGGACGGGGACTTCATCGACCAGGTGTACCGGAACCTCTTCGGGCGGGCCGCCGACTCGAGCGGCATGGCGCACTGGTCCGAGCAGCTCGCCGCGGGCCGCACCCGCGGCTGGGTCATGCGCCAGCTGTGCGAGTCCGGCGAGTACCAGCGCAAGACCCGGTCCCAGGTCCGCGTGATCGCGATCTACCTCGGCATGCTCGAGCGCATCCCGGATCCCTCCGGCTACGACTACTGGACCCTCAAGGACGCCTCGTCCACCACCGGCCTCCAGGCGCTCATCAAGCAGATCCGCGGCAGCGCCGGCTACGCCGCCCGCGTCAAGGCCTGAGCCCGAGCGCCCTTCGGCCCCGCCCCGGGCGCGTGGGAAGATGGCGCCCATGTCCACGCCTGTCGATCCCGAGCTGCTCGATGTCGCCGTCAACCTGGCCCGCAAGGCCGGGGAGTTCACGCTGCGCTACTTCCGCCACGACGCCCTCCTGATCGACAAGAAGGGCGACGGCACGCCGGTCACGATCGCCGACCGCGGGGCGGAGCGCCTGATCCGCGAGGAGCTCGAGGTCCTCTACCCCGACGACGGGATCCTCGGCGAGGAGGAGGGCGAGAAGCCCGGCACCTCCGGGCGCCGCTGGATCATCGATCCGATCGACGGCACCAAGGCGTTCACCCACGGCGTACCCACCTACACCAACCTCCTCGCCCTCGAGGACGAGGAGGGCATCGCCGTGGGCGTCATCAACGTGCCCGGGCTCGGTGAGACGGTGTCGGCCGGGCGCGGGCTCGGCTGCTTCTGCAACGGCGCGCTCATCGCGGTGAACGACCACACCTCCCTCACCGGCGCGTACGTGAGCACGAGCGGCTTCACCCCCTGGGACGACGACGCCCTGCTGCGCATCAAGAATTCGGGGTGCCACCTGCGCACCTGGGGTGACGGCTACGGCTACGTGCTGGTGGCCACCGGGCGGATCGAGGCGATGTTCGATCCGGTCGCCGAGTACTACGACCTCGCCCCGCTGCCGGTCATCCTGGCCGAGGCGGGCGGCCGCTTCACCGACCTCACCGGCGCCCCGGTGGCCCACGGCGGCAACGGCCTGGCCACCAACGGCCATCTGCACGACGAGCTGCTGGCGCTGCTCAACGGCTGATCAGCCGCCCGCGGCCTCGCGCTCGGGCAGGGTGCGCACCACAGCCAGCGGCGCGGGGGTCACAGCGTCGTCACCCCAGGCAGCCAGGAGGTCGAGCCGCGCCCGGGCGACCCGCGAGCGGATCGTGCCCACGGGGCAGTCGCACACCTCGGCGGCCTCCTCGTAGCGGTAGCCCAGCAGCTGGGTGAGCACGAAGGCGGTCCGCCGATCCGGGTCGAGCTGGTCGAGGATCTCGTCGAGCTCGGCCATGCCCGACGGCGGCACATCGCTGCGACGGCTCGCCGCCTCGGCCTCGAGCCGGGCGTCGCGCCGCCGCACGCGCGTGCGGCGGCGGATCTCGTCGACGCAGGTCCGGCGCGCGATGGACAGCAGCCACGTGCGCGCCGAGGCGTCGCCCCGGAACGAGGGAAGGCTCTTGAGCGCCCGCTCGTAGACCTCCTGCGTCAGGTCGTCGGCGCTCTCGCGGTCGACCAGGTGGGCGACGAGGCGCCACACGTCGGCCTGGCTGTCGCGGATGAAGCGGGCCAGGGCGTGCTGGTCACCCGTTCGGGCAGCACGCGCGGCGCGGGTGAGCTCATCCACCCCACGAGTCTGACCGGCTCGTGCGGGCGCGCACAAGGTCCGAAGGTCCCACGAGAAATCTCGCTCGATTGGGAACCAGACCCCCCGCTCAGACGACAATGTGCTTTATGCGCCGAGTTCTCGCTTGCACCGCCCTGACCGCTCTCGCCACCGTCGCCCTCGGCATCGGGGTCGCATCGGCCCACGTCGACCCCGACGTCGAGGAGGTGACGGCCGGCGCCCCGGTCACCGTCACCTTCACCGTGGAGCACGGGTGCGAGGGCTCCCCCACCACCAAGCTCGAGTTCAAGCTCCCCGACGGGGCCACCGAGGTCTCGACCGAGGACAAGGACGGCTGGACCGGCTCGGTCGCCGGCGGCATCGCCACCTTCACCGGCGGGCCGCTGGCCGCCGACGAGGAGGGCGGCTTCGCCCTCACCTTCACCCCCGAGGGTGCAGCGGGCGATGAGCTCCGCTTCCCGCTCGTGCAGACCTGCGAGCAGGGGTCGATCGAGTGGATCGAGGCCACCGAGGAGGACGAGCACCCGGCGCCGATGGTGATGATCGCCGACGCCGCGGGGACCACCGGGTCCACGACGACGACCACCGAGGCGGCCACGACGACGACCGCCGAGCCCACCACCACCGCGGCCGACGCCGGGGAGCCCATCGACGCCGGGGGCAAGGACCCCTCGCCGCTCGTGCTGCTGGGGATCGTCGCGGTCAGCCTCGTCGTGGTCGGCGCGATCATCGCCGTCGCCCGCGGGCAGCGCGACAAGGCCGCCTGACCCGCTCGGCCACGCCCCGCGGTGGAAGACCGCGCTCCGTGACAGGAATCTCCACCGGAAGCCTTGACCGCACGGCGTGGTCGGCCGATGGAGGAGGGCATGGAACGGATCGGCGCGGTACTCGAACGAGAAGGTGAACTTCTCGACACCCTGCTCTTCAAGCTGGTGGAGACGAAACTCCTGCTCCGAGCAGGTGAAACCCGATTCCTGAGCCGCGCGACCCGGGAGGTCGAGCGGGTGCGGACCCGCACCCGGGAGGTCGACCTCATGCGGGCCACCACGGTGGCCAACCACCAGGGCTGCCGCCCAGGCACCACGCTGCGTGAACTCGCGGCGACCGCTCCCGGGCCCTGGCCCGGGATCCTGCGGGATCACCACGACCGGCTCACCGTCCTCGTGGCCGAGATCGAGGTGGCCGCCCACCAGAACGCCGAGGAGGCGAGGATGGGCCTGGAGTCGCTCCAGGTCACGCCCGTGCTCGCAGGCGGCTCCACCTCGCTCGTGGACGGCGACGCGGAGCTGGCCCGCCTCGCGCGCGGCGCCGCCTACGAGGCGGTCCTGGGCACCGCGGCCCGGCTGCGCATGCCCGATCTGCTCGACTTCCTCCGCTGACCCGCCTCGGGCGCCCCGACGCCCCGGGCTCGGACGCGGTTCGACCCGGTCCGAGGACCGGGTCGAACGGGACAGCGGGTGGTGGGGGGGACCCGCGTCAGGCTGAGGCGACCTCGCCGATGCGATCGTGCCAGTGGGAGGCGTCGGCGATGGCGGTGGCATAGCCGGCCTTGCGCCGGGCGACCCGACCCTGGGGGTTCTGGGCCTCGAGCTCATCGGCCTCGTACTGGGCGGTGATGCCGTCGCGGAGCATGTCGAGGGCCTCCGAGCGCAGCTGGGAGATCCGGGACTCGGTGACCCCGAGGAAGGCGGCGAGCTCCTGGGACTTGCGGCCCTCGAGGAAGTAGCCCACGACCACGATCCGGTGGCGCTCGGGCAGCAGGTGGACGGCGTCGCGCAGGTAGGCGTGCAGCTCGCGGTTCTCGAGCTCCTCGCTCGGCTCGAGCGTGCTCTCGTCGGTGAGCACCTCGACGAGGGTGAGGTCCTCCTCGCCGTCGTTGATGTCGTACTCGAGGGCGAGGACGACCGAGCGGAACATCTTGTCCTGGAGGCGGCGGAGCTCGTCGCCGCTGATGCCGAGGGCCTCGGCGGTCTCGGCCGCCGAGGGCATGCGGCCCAGGTGGGTGGCGAGGCGCTGCTCGATGGACTCGAGCCGACGGGCCAGGTTGCGCACCGAGCGGGGGGCCCAGTCGGCGGCCCGCACGGCGTCGAGGATGGCCCCACGGATGCGCTGGGCGGCGAAGCGGTCGAACGGCACGCCGCGGCTCTCGTCGTAGCGGCGAGCTGCCTCCACGAGGCCGAGGGCGCCGGCGGTGGCCAGCTCCTCGCGGTCGACGTGGCGGGGGAAGTTCACCGCCACCTGGAAGACCACGTGCCGCACCAGCGGAAGGTGGGCCTCGATCAGTGCTTGCGTCTCTGGGTCGGTCCCGGTTCGCATCATCGCCTTCTTTCTGCCATCCCGTGTCCAGTGGGGGTGATGCTGTGATCGGGACAAGATCCGAGCGACTTGAGCGAAAAATCAGCGCGAATCCGGCGATTTCCGCCGTTTTCGGCCGACTTGATCCGTTCGGCCTACCCGGGGATCCCCTCATATCACTCAGCGTTGTGGTAATGCCACGCGCTGTGGTGAGGGCTACCGGAAGCGGGCCGCCTTCACGCCCCGGCGGGCCAGCTCGCCGAGGAAGGTCTTGGCGTCGACCAGCTCGGCCAGGCCCGCGGCGCCGCTGCGCCGCACCCGCCCCGCACCCGCCTCCACAGCGGCCAGGGCGGCGACGGCACCGCCGGCGACACCCGGGCGGTCCATGGCACCGAGGATCTCGACCCGGATGCCTGACTCGTCCCGACCGCGCACCTCGACCCGCACCGCACCCAGCCCGCCCTCGGGGTGGGGTGGGCGCAGCATGGGCAGGCGGGCGGTGAGGCGGTCACGCCGGTTGGCGGCGAGCCGGGCGGTCACCCGCCCGACCCCGGGGAACGCGGGCACGAGCAGCATGGCGTCGGGCAGGGCGGCCCGGTAGCAGTCGGCGGCGCCGAGCGGGTCCGGGAACCAGCTCAGCTCACGACCTGATCCACCGGGACGGCGCTGCCAGCCCCCGTCGCGCCAGTCGAGCGCCTCCCCCGCCAGCGCGCGGTGGTGCTGGCGGGCGCACGCGGGGCCGCCGGTGCCGGACCGGGCCACGTGGATCTCGTCGACGGTGTCGAGGCGCTCGGCCGCGAACGCGGCGAGCAGGCAGGTGAGCCCGGGCGAGAAGACCGCGCCGAGCACGAGCGGGATGCCCCGGGCCTCCGCCTCGGGACCGAGGTCCCCGAGCGCGGCGACCTCGTCGACCGCGTCGGACGTGGTCACGACCGGCACGCCCTGGCCGACGGCGAGGCGGGCGAGCTCCAGCTGGGTGCCGCACGGCGTGGCGACCAGGACGACGTCGGCCTCGGGCAGGCCCTCCTCGTCAGGTTCGGGCCGGGCCTTGGCGCCGAGCGACGTGGCGACCTCGGTGACCCGCTCGGCCCGCAGATCGCGCAGGACGACCTCGTCGACCGCATCGGTCGAGGCGAGCTGGCGCGCCGCGCGCGTGCCCACCGCGCCGAGGCCGACGACCGCGACGCGCATCAGCGGAACTCGTCGGGCGACAGCTCGCGCCAGCCGCCCCGCTGGGGCGGCGTGCCCCCCGTGCCCCGCAGGCGCAGCACGGCGGCGACGATGCCGGCCAATCCCACCGCGACCAGCGCTCGGCGGATCCTCGTCACGGTGCACTCCCGGGTGCTCGGGGATGGTGTCGTGGGGCTAGCTGGAATCGAACCAGCGACCTCACCCTTATCAGGGGTGCGCTCTAACCAACTGAGCTATAGCCCCGAGCGGGTGCCGACGGTAGTAGCTCGCGGTGGGGCGATGCGAACTGTCATCCCGAACGAGCCGGCATCACGCCGGAGGAGCCACGTCCTCCTCGATCACCACGAAGCGGATGCCACCGGTGACCTCCGAGATGATGTTGACCAGCGCGGCGGTGAGGACCGTGACCAGGGTGCCGGCGATGACGCCCACACCACCGATCGCCGCGCAGGCACGGAACATCTGGTCGCCGTAGAAGCGGTAGTTCTTCAGGCCGACGTCGCCGAGGAACGACTGCAGGTTGTCGATCTGGCCGGTGGAGTACGCGAGACCCCACAGCAGGGCCAGCGCGCCAAGGATCGAGGCGTACAGGCAGGTGTAGAGCACGAGCGACAGCTTGAGCACCGACCACAGCTCGATGCGCCGCACCACCCGCTTGACGCGGCGGCCGCGCCGCACGACCGTGCGGGACTTGGGGGTGGTGGTGCGGCCCGTGGCACGGGCGGCCTGGGTGACCTGGGCGTCCGCGGGACCGTCGATCGGGGTCACCGCAGGCACCTCGGCCGTGGCCGGCGTGCTGATCACCGTGGGGTCGGCCGCGCTGGTCGCGGGCTCGGTCGCGACGGCGGCGGCGAGCGACGCCGCGGTGGGCGCGGCGATCGCCGGTGCCGAACCGGTGGCGGCATCGCCACCGGGCCCGCCCGACTGCGGCCGCCGGTACAGCGG
>CAZUYW010000037.1:0-18388 GCA_964624775.1 uncultured Iamiaceae bacterium | reverse complement strand
CGATGACGGGACCCTCCACGTCCACCGCCCCGACGGCACCCGCATCGAGTGACCCGACGATGCCGCGCTCAGCACCAGACCGCGACGCGGCGACCCGTCACGGCATCCACCTCGGTGTCGTCGCCGAGCGGCACGGCACGGCCCAGGGCGAAGCGCCAGGCCGACCACGCGCACGCAGCCGCATCGAGGACATCGTCGGCGCCGGCGGCCGACGCGGCGCCGACCGCTGCTGGCACCTCGATCGAGGGGGACGCCGCGGCGAGTCGATCGAGCCGCTCGCGCAGCCCACCCCAGGTCTTCTTGGCGAAGGCAGGTGGCGTGCCATCGGCCATGGCGGTGAAGCTCGCCTCGGGGAACGCCTCGATGATGCGGGGATCGGCGGCGAGCGCGGCCACCTCACGGATGCGGCCGAAGAGGCCGAACCCCTGGCGGCTCATGCGCGGCACGCCCAGCGCCACGAGACGGCGGTTCACCTCTGCGTAGTTCGTGAGCTCGAGCACGTCGGGATGCGGGGCCGGGAACACGCTCGAACGACGAGGGCCGACATAGGCGCGGGCCGCGACGTCGGCGCTGCGGGTGGGTGCCGCCACCAGGCCGACGGGGATGTCGACACCGATCGCGGCGAGGGAACCGCCGAGGGTGGCCTCAGCCTCGGCGATGAGCCCGGCGACGGTCGGGCCGAGGATGACCGAACGCACGCCGGTGGCATCGAGGGCGACACCCACCCAGCCGAAGCGGCCGGCCGCGTCGATGCCGAGGACGCGTGGGCCCTCCGGGGATGCTCCGGTGTCGACCATCAGCACGCCATCACCGGAGCTTGGAACCGACCGGTGAAGGTGTCGGCGTCCCACGTGACCAGGGAGGGATCGACGTCGGCCCTGGTCACAGGCCAGACGCCGGTCGCCATCCGTTCCCGGCCGGCGAGGGTGGGGTCGCGGAACCACATGGTGTCGCCACGCCGCTCGCGCTCATCGACGTCGCGACCCGACCCCGCCGTGTGCTCCGCCGTCATGGTGAGCGTCGTCCCGGTCAGCCGGCGTGGGCCGCCAGGCCCGGGGTGTGGATGAGGGCCCGCACGAGGGTCGCGAGCGGCGTCGGCACCTTGAGCGATGCGGCGAACGCGTCACGCTCGGGCACGGTCGGCGCCCGGTCGAGCAGCTGGATGTAGACGACGGCGGCGTTGATGTTCTCGGCCTGCTTGCGCTTGTACTCGTTCGACTCTGAGAAGCCGATCATCACCGCGCCGCGGTCCTTCTTCCCGGCGTCGAGCTGGGCGGTCCAGTAGTTGACGCCCGAGGCCTCGCCGGGTCGACCGAGCACGTTCTGGTACACGAGCTGGACGAAGCCGCGGTTGGAGAGCGAGCCGTAGCGGTTCTCGAACTCGCTCGAGGCGGCGAAGGTCGACGAGATCTTGCTCAGCGTCTTGCCGGCGCGGCGCTGGGCGATCCAGTAGGTGAGGCCGCCGCGATCGGGGATGCGGACGAAGTAGGCGGCGTACAGGCGGGCGGTCGGATCCACGTTGCCGGTGGCATCGGCACCCGTGCGCAGGGCGGCGACGAGGTCGCCCGGCTTCTTGGTGCCGGCGCCGAGCTGGCTCAGCCACGACGTGCGCTGGGCGCTGGTGGGCGCCACGCCCGTGAACCACGCGAAGAGCTCGTTCACGGCGACGGTGCCCGACGACCAGGGCAGCCACCACTGCGGGGTGACCGCGTTGGACTCGGCGGACTCGTCACCGGTGTCGACCGCGTTCGTCGCCGCGACCCGGAACGTGTAGGTGGCGCCGTTGGTGAGGCCGGTGACGGTGGTCGAGGTGACCGCCGGCCCGACGACGACCGGCGTGCCCTCCGTGCCCCCGCTGATCGGGGTGACCTCGTAGCCGGTGAGCCCGCTGCCGCCATCGTCGACGGGGGGCGTCCACGAGACCGTCGCCTCGCCCTCCGCGGCGGTCGCCGTGCCGATCGTCGGCGCGCCGGGCGGGTCCGGCTGGGCGACGGCGACCGTGAGCGAGACGGTGCCGGTGTCCGACAGCGAGCCGTCCGACGCGGTGAAGGTGAACGAGTCGTCGCCGCTGTAGCCGCTGTCGGGCGTGTAGGTGAGGTTCGGCGCGGTGCCCGAGAGCGAGCCGTGGCCGGGCTGGGTCGCCACCGCGAAGGTCAGCGGATCGCTGTCGGGGTCGGTGCCGGCGAGGGTCACCGCGGTCGCGGTGTCGTGAGCGACGTTGACCGCCTGATCCGTGGCCGTGGGCGCCTGGTTCGGCGCGACGACCTGCGTCGTGAGGAGCACCGTGGACAGGTTGTCCGGGGTGCAGGTCGCGTTGATGGTGCCCAGCAGGCCGGCGTTGGCCTTGGCGGTGATCTGCGTCGGCACCGTCCACGAGATGGTGCGGGCCGGGCCGGCGACGGTCGTGGTGACCGAGACGTCGGGCACGGTCGGCGTCGGCGCGCTGCCACCGATCGGGACCGAGCCGGTCAGCGTGGCGATGAGGTTCGAGCCGACGACGCTCCACGAGTGCCCCGAGAAGCTCGAAGCGCTGAACGCCACGCTGTTCACGGTCACGCCGGTCGGGATCGGCACGGTGAGCTTCACCTCGGTGATGGTCGCCGAGATCGGCACGCTCGCCACCGGGATGGGCACCTTGATGGTGTTGACGACCTGGCCACCGATCAGCACGGGGTCGACGTCGTCGACCGCGTTGACCGTGACCGTCGACTGCAGCGTCCCGACGATCGGGATGCCGGTGCAGGTGGCGGGCACCGGCGTGTCGCCGTCGGCTCCGGCCGGCGTGGGCGCCAGCAGCGCCAGGCCCGATCCCATCAGTGCGGCCGCGATGACCGCGGCTCGCCAGCGTCGTGCTCGCATCTCATCCCCCCACAGGCTGTGCTGCGGCGCACCGTAGCCAACCGTGCTGGGTGGTGCAGGCGAGGATGGGCGGCTCAGCCCCCCGGCAGGTCGGGCGCGCCCTCGGCGAGCAGCTCGGCCTCCAGGTCGATCGCCTGGGACGCCGCGTCGCAGGCAATCCAGGCGACCTCGCAGCAGGCGATCCACGCGTTGAGCCGGCCCAGGTCCTCGGGCGCCACCCGGGGCCGGCCGTCGTCGCCGACCACGACCGAGCAGCCGAGGTGCGCGGCCACCCGGGCGCGAAACGAGCCATCGGGCACGAGCGCCTCCTCGGGCAGGTGATCGCCGCTGATGCGGGCCCGCAGCCCGCGCTTGGACTTGGCCCGACCGAGGTGCACCGGCACGCCGTCGCAGAACCAGGCGTACACGCCGGGGGCCTTCGGGACGTCGAGGTCGGGGACATCGGCAGCGAGGTGGCGAGGTGCGGCGCGGAGCCGATCCCACGCCGGCCCCGTCGGGCCCCGCCCTGCCGGCGCCTCGGCCGCGGGCAGCGACCGGGTCTCGGACTCGGCCGCGTCGAGCAGCACCGCGGCGAGGCGTGCGATCGACGAGGTGGGGACGACGAGCGGCGGCACCGATGCCCCGTCGACCCCGAACTCGATCACGACGGCGTCGAGCGCGTCCGCGTCGCCCGCCCCGTCGCCGCCGATCCGGCTGCGCCACGCCTGCACGGACGTGACGTGGCGCCCCTGCACCCGTGCCGCGGGATCGCCGGCGGGACCGTCGGTCACGTCAGGCCTGGCCGGCCCAGACCGGCGGGCGACGATCGGCCCAGGGGCGGGCCGCCTCGAGTTGGGCGGCGAGGCGGATCAGCACGTCCTCCCGGGCCGGAGCGGCCACGAACTGCATGCCGATCGGGAGGCCCTGGGGGCTGACCTCGAGCGGTACGGACATGGCGGGCTGGCCCGTGATGTTCACGGGGGCGGCGAAGCCGGCGGTGATGGCCGAGCGGAACAGCCCGTTGAGCGGGTTGTCGGGCGTGGGCGCGAACTGGCCGAGCGTCGGCGGAAGCTCCGGGATCGTGGGGGTGAGGAGCAGGTCGTAGCCGTCGACCAGCCACCAGGCGACAGCCTCGCGGGTGACCTGGTGGAGCCCGTCGAGCGCACCGAGGTAGTCGGTGGCCGACACGGCCCGTCCGGCCTCGGCGATCGCCCAGGTCCCGGCCTCGAAGCCCGCCGCGGTGGCCGGGGCCCCGACCGCGGTGCCGAGGTCCTCGAGGTCGCGGGCGACCCAGGCCGAGTAGGCGGTGATGAAGTGCGCGGTGGGCTCGTCGCGGGCGATCACCGCCGGATACGACTCCTCGACGACGTGGCCGAGCTCGCCGAGCAGGCGCAGCGTGGCGTCGAGCGCGGCGGACACCTCGGGGTCGGTCGTGTAGGAGCCGTTCGGCAGGTCGCGCACGAACCCGATGCGCAGCCGGCCCGGGTCGGCGCCGACCTCGTCGAGGTAGGGGCGAGCGGGCGGCGGGGCCCAGTACGGGTCGCCGACGCCGGGGCCGTGCACGGCGTCGAGCAGGGCGGCGGCGTCGCGCACCGAGCGGGTGACGGCCAGGCGGGCGACGAGGCCGGCCCAGGACTCGCCGACCTCGGGGCCGACGGTGATGCGCCCGCGGCTGGGCTTGAGGCCGAACAGGCCGCACTCCGAGGCCGGGATGCGGATCGATCCGCCGCCGTCGCCCGCGTGGCCCATGGGGACGATGCCCGCCGCGACCGCCGCGGCCGAACCGCCCGAGGAGCCGCCGGTGCTGCGCTCGGTGTCCCACGGGTTGCGGCACGGCCCGTAGCTCTCGGGCTCGGTGGTGGTGACGAGGCCGAGCTCGGGGGTGTTGGTGCGCCCGATGACCACGAGGCCCGCGTCGCGGAACCGGGCGGTGAGGGTGGAGTCCTCCGCCGGGCGGAAGTCGTGCTCCTTCAGGAACTTCGTCCCGCCGTGGAACGGCTCGCCGGCGGCGTACCCGTCGAGGTCCTTGAGCACGAACGGCACGCCGCGGAACGGCCCGTCGGGCAGGTCGCCGCCGGCCTCGGCGAGGGCCTGCTCGTAGCGCGGGAGGATGATCGCGTTGAGGGCCGGGTTGACTGCCTCGGCCCGGTCGATCGCCGCCTGCACCAGTTCGGTCGGCGACACCTCCCCGGAGCGGACGAGGTCGGCCTGGGCGGTCGCGTCGAGGGCGGCGAGATCGGTCATAGCGGGCACCATACGACGGTCCCGCGCAGGTGTGCCGTGGCTCAGGCGTCGAGGGTGGCGAGGCGGTCGGCGACGACGTCGGTGATGGCGGCGCACGTGTCGCGCAGGGCACGGTCGCGGCCGACCAGGCCCACGAGGCTGAGGGCTTCGACGCGCTCGTGGACGTCGTCGAACACCTCGCCGGCCACGACGATGACGGGCACCCCGAACTCGGCGGCCAGCTCGGCGACCCCGCCGACGACCTTGCCCTCGAACGACGCCTCGTCGACGAAGCCCTCGCCCGTGATCACCACGTCGGCCTCCTCGATGGCGGCCGCGAGGTCGAGCTCCTCGGCGACGAGCTCGAAGCCGGACTCGATGCGGGCGCCGACCACGGCGAGGCCGCCGGCGAGCCCGCCCGCGGCGCCGCTGCCGTCGAGCTCGCGCACGTCGATGCCGTAGTCCTCCAGGTACACCTGGGCGAGGCGTTCGAGGCGGCGGCGCAGCAGCTCGATCTGGCTGCGGGTGGCGCCCTTCTGCCCGGCGAACACGTCGGCGGCGTCGACGAAGCGGGTCGTGACGTCGACTGCGGCCACCAGGTCAACGCCCTTGAGGCGGGCGGCCGGGGTGAGGGCCCGGAGCGCGGCCAGGCCGCCGTCGGTGGTGGCCGAGCCACCGTGGCCGACGAGGATCCGCCGGGCACCGGCGTCGAGGGCGGCCGCGATCAGCTCGCCGGTGCCGAGGGTCGACGCCGCGATCGGATCGTTGTGCTCGGCACCGCCGACGAGCGCGAGCCCCGACGCACGGGCCATCTCGATGACCGCCGTCCGCCCGGCGAGGCGCCACGCGGCGTCGACCGGGTCACCCAGCGGACCGGTCACGACGAGGCTCCGGTTGGGACCGCCGAACGCGTCGAGGAAGCCCTCGCCACCGTCGCTCAGCGGCATCTCCCGGGTGCGGGCGCCGACCCGGCGACCCGCCGCGGCGACGGCCGCGGCGACCTCGGGGGCGGTGGCGGTGCCACGGAACTTGTCGGGGACGGCCAGGACCCGCATCACGGGACCTCAGCCCGCGGCGGCGAGCTGGTCGGCGAGCCAGTCGGCGGGGGTCCGGGCCAGGGCGGCGTCGCGCAGCAGCGCGGCCCGTCGGGCCCGCTCGTCAGGGGGCGCGTCGAGGGCGTCGGCCAGTGCGCCCGCGGTGGCGCCGAGGTCGAAGGGGTCGGCGGCGAACGCCGCGGCGCCGAGCTCGTCCCAGGCCCCGGCCTCGGGCGACAGCACGAGCTGGGCGTCACGGTGGTTCAGGAGCATCGCCTCCTTGGCCACCAGGTTCAGCCCGTCGCGCACCGGATTGACCACGACGACGTCGGCGCGGGCGAGGGCAGCGACCGATCGGGGGAAGTCGTCGCGCGCGTCGAGGAGGATCGGCTGCCAGTCGGGGGTGCCGTGGCGCTCGTTGATCTCCTCGACGCGACGCACGACGGCCTGCCGGTAGGCGTCGTACGCGGGCACGCCGGCGCGCGACGGATAGACGAACGCACCGAACACGACCTTGCCGCGGCGCTCGGGCTCCGCGGCCAGCAGGGCGTCGTAGGCGTCGAACCCGCGGAGGATGTTCTTCGAGAGCTCGATGCGATCGACCCGCACGATGAACGCGCGGTCCCCGACCAGGCCCTCGAGATCGGCCGCGGCCGACGCGCACGCCGCACCCGACGCCACCGCCTCGAGGTCGTCGCGGTCGGGGCCGAGCGGGGCCACGAAGGTGCGGGGCGCGTCGACGCCGGCATCCCCGCAGCAGGCCAGGAAGTCGGCCTCCCAGCGCGCGCTGTGGAAGCCGCAGGCGTCGTGGGCGGCGAGCCCTGCCATCAGCTCGGCCCCTGCCACCGCGGGCAGCCACCGCAACCAGTGCGGGGGCGCGAACGGGGTGTGCGAGAAGTGCACGAGGGCGAGGTCCGGCCGGCGCTCGCGCAGGACCGGCGCGAGCAGGCAGAGGTGGTAGTCCTGCACCAGCACCACGGCGTCGCGCGGCGCGTCGGCGGCCACCGCCTCGGCGAAGGCGTGGTTCACGGCACGGTGCTCGGCCCACGCCCCCTCCACCCACCCGGGCGGCCAGGCCGGGCCGTAGACCTGGTCGAAGAGGCCGTGGTGCACGAACCAGAGGGCCTCGTTGCACACGGTGTCGTAGTGGGTTGCCCAGCGGTCCGGGTCGGTGGCGAGCAGTCGCACGCGGAACCCCTCGGCCTCGGTCACCCCGCGCTCGGCGACGACGCGGTCGCCGTCGCTCATCGCCGCGGCGACCCAGAGCGCCTCGGTGCCGCGCACGAGCGGGGCCAGGCCCGACACGAGGCCCCCGGCACCGCGGCGGGCGACGGGCGCGCCGTCGTCGCCGAGCTGGAACGACACCGGACCCCGGTTCGACACGATGACGAGCGGACGGTCGGGGGCCATGACCCAACCCTACGGTCGCCGTCAGCGGGCCGCGAGCAGGGCGAGCAGGTCGAGCACGCCGTCGGTGCCGGGGACCACGAGGTCGGCGCGGGCGCGCAGCGCGTCGGGGAGCTCCTCGGACTCGACCACCGCGCGCACCGTGGCCACGCCGGCCGACGCGAGCGCGTCGAGGGCGTCGAACGCGGGAAGGTCACCCAGGTCGTCGCCGAGGTACAGCACGCCCTGGGCACCGTCGGCCAGGCCGATCACCGCCGTCGCCTTGTCGGCGTGCACCGGCGGGTGCAGCTCGACCGACATCTTGGCGGCGCGGGCCTCGAGACCGGTCGCCGCCGCGATGCGCTCGGCGACTCGCTCGACCTCGGGGCCGGCCTCGGGGACCGTGCGGAAGTGGACGGTGAGCGACACCGCCTTGGACTCGACGTTGATCCCGGGCGGGCCGTCGGCCGCGAAGCGCGCCGCGGCCTCGGCGACGATCGGCCGCCACGGCTCGACCTGCGGGTCGGCGATCGCCACGCCACCGACGCGGGCCTCCAGGCCGTAGGACCCCGAGAGGTCCACCGACTCGGGCAGGTGCGCCTCGAGGAACGCGAGCGGGCGGCCCGACACGACGCCGACCCGGCGGTAGCGGGCCGCGAGCACCTCGAGCAGCGGCACCACGCCCTCGGCCGGGCGCGCCGCGGCGGGGTCGTCGACGATCGGCGACAGCGAGCCGTCGAAGTCGAAGAGCAGGACCGTGGCGGCCGGGTCGGGCAGACCCGCCAGCGCGGACGGGTCTCCCGGTGCGGTCACGATCAGTTCTGCGGGGTGTCCTTGCCCAGGACCACCACGACGTTGGCCTGGTCGGCACCGGGTCCGGGGGCGGTGTCGGGCATGGCCTCGACGATGTCGGAGGACTTGCCCAGTGCGGAGGCGACCGCCTCGGCGTCGGCCTGGTAGCCGTCGGCGTAGTACACGACCGTGTTGGCGATCTGCGCGTTGGCGTTGGCCGCCGTCAGCATCTTGAAGCCCTTGTTGCCGATCGTGGTGCTGTTGGTGCCGGCGACGCCCGCGAAGCCCGAGCCGTTCAGCACGAGCACCTGGACCTCGGAGGGCTCGTGATCACCGGAGGACGCCTCGGTGGTGGTCGTGGTGGCGTCGGGCGTGGTGGTGGTGCTGCCGAGCGGCGCCGTGGTGGTCACGCCACCCTTGTCGTCGCTCGACGCCGAGGTGGTGCCGCCGCCACCGGCCTTCAGGAGCAACAGCAGGCCGACGATGACCGCCACCACGAGGACGGCGATCCCCTTGGCGTTGGCGTCGAAGCCACCTGCTCGTTCTTCTGGTGCGGTCATGTGCTCCGCCAATCGGGTTGCGGGGTCATCCGGGCTCGCCGGGGCCAGATGGTACCGGCACCGGACGCGCGACGGGGGTCAAGCGTGGTCCGCGGCGCCCGCGGCGCGCCAATGCCGGGGGGTCACGCCCGGCCCGGATCGTGGCGGGCGAGGAACTCGATGATCTCGTCCGGGTCCGGTGTGACCAGCACGTTGGTGCGGTACGCGTCGGCGCCGAACAGGGCCTCGAGCACGGGACCGACGGGGTACCGGCGCGACCACCAGCCGTCGAGGTCGAGGAACGCCATCGGGCTGAATGGCTGCCCCCACGCCCGGTAGTAGTTCTGCGTCGCGTCCTGGAAGATCTCCTGGATCGTGCCCGCCCGGCCCGGCGCGAACACGATCCCGGCCCGGGCGACCGACAGGAGGCCATCCTCCCGGATGGGGTTCGAGAAGTACTTGGCGAGATGCGTGGCGAACGGCGTGGGCGGCTCGTGGCCGTAGAACCAGGTCGGGATGGCGAGGCTGACCCCGCGGTCGCCGCGCTCGACTTGGGCCGCCACGCGGAACGCGGGCACCTGCCAGGCGTGCAGCTGGGCCAGGACCTCCTCGTCGAGGCCCCCGCGCGGACCGACGAGGTCGGCGGTCTCGGGGAACGCCGGCACCTCCGCCAGCTCGGCCAGCGCACCGTCGAGGGCGTCGCCGTGGCGTGCGAGCAGGGCACCGAGGTGGGTGGCCTCCATGGCGCCGGGGCCGCCGCCCGAGACCATGAGCCGGTGCCGCCGGGTGAGATCGGCGGCGATGCGGGCGACCAGCGCGTAGGCGGGCTCGTCGCGCCCCATCTCGTGGCCGCCCATGATCGCCACGACCCGGTGCCCGTCGAGCACGACGTCGCGCGCGTCGTTCATGCACTGGTCGTGCAGGGCCCGCAACATGCCGACGTCGCGGCTCGGCGGGAGGTGGGTCGAGCGGTAGGCGGCGAAGTCGGGGGTGCGCGCGTAGGAGTGCGGGTCGTCGGGATCGAAGCCGTCGAACAGCTCGGCGGGCGTGTAGGTCGTGGAACGGAACGGCAGCACGGGGAACTCGTCGTTCATGGGCGCAGTTCAGCAGGCCCGGCCCGCACGTGACGGCCCGACGGCCCGCGCACCAGACTGGGCCCGACACCGCGAGCAGGAGCCATGGACGCACACACCACCCCCGCCGGCGCGCCGGTCAGCGACGCAGACGTCGAGCACTTCCGGACCGAGGGCTGGCTGCTGACCCGCACCCTCGACGACGCCGGCGTCGCCCGCCTCCAGGGCTGGATCGACGAGATCGCCGCCTGGCCCGATGCCGACCCCGATGCCGATCAGCACCAGGGGTGGATGCACCACCGGGAGCTCACCGACGACGGCCCGCGCCTCTGCCGGAGCGAGAACCTGATCCCGTTCCACGAGGGCCTGCGCACGCTGCTCACGTCGGGGAGCCTGCTCGCCACCGCCTCGGCCCTGCTGGGCGAGGAGGCGGTGCTCTACAAGGAGAAGATCAACTACAAGCTCGTCGGCGGCGCCGGCTACGCCCCGCACCAGGACGCGCCGGCCTACCCGTTCATCGACAGCCACGTGTCGTGCATGGTCGCGGTCGACGATGCCACCGTGGCCAACGGCTGCCTCGAGGTCGTGCCGGCCATGCACCACGGGATCCTCCCGATGGACGACGGCGGATGCGTGCACCCTGACGTGGTGGCCGAGCTGACCTGGACGGCGGTCGAGGTGCCCGCCGGCTGGACGCTGTGGTTCCACTCCCGCACCCCGCACCGCAGCGGGCCCAACACCTCGGACCGGGACCGCCGGGCCCTGTACCCCACCTACAACGCCCGCGCCGAGGGCGACCTCCGCGCGGCCTACTACGAGGAGAAGCTCGCCCGCTTCCGGACCGGGGGCGGCCGGGCCGACGGCAAGGTGCAGGTGTCGCTGATCGACGACTTCCAGGGACGGCGGGTCTGATGCCGTCGTCCCCCACCGCCGACGGGCCCGGTGCGGCCACGGTCGACGAGGTGCTCGACCTCCTCGAGGCCTACGGGCGCGACCCCTACGACGAGGCGGTCACCCAGCTCGACCACGCGCTGCAGAGTGCGGCCCTCGCGACGGCGGCCGGGGCCCCCGACGAGCTGGTCGCCGCCGCCCTCCTGCACGACGTTGGCCACCTGCTCGACCTGCGCGCCGGGGGCCGTCCCGACCACGAGCACCGGGGTGACCTGGCCCACGAGGCGCGCGGCACGCGCTGGCTCGCCGGCCTGTTCCCACCGGCCGTGACGGCACCGATCGCCCTGCACGTGGCGGCCAAGCGGTATCGGAGCGCCGTCGATCCCGCCTACCACGCGTCGCTGTCGGACGGTTCCCGGCGCAGCCTCGTGGTCCAGGGCGGGCCGATGGACGACGCCGAGGTCGCCCGGTTCGAGGCCCACCCCGCCCATGCCGACGCCGTCGCGCTCCGGGGCTGGGACGACGGCGGCAAGCAGCTCGACGGGGTCGACGTGCCCGGCCTCGACGCCTACCGCGACCTGCTCGCACGCGTCGCCACCGGGCGCTGACGGTGCCGATCGGCGTGGGCGCGCTCGCGCTTGCCATCCTGGCCGTCGCGGCGGGGGCCCTGCTGCAGTCGACGATCGGGTTCGGCGCCGCGCTCGTGTCGGCACCGCTCCTGCTGCTCGTCGACGCCCGCCTGGTGCCCGGGCCGGCGACCGTCGCCGGCATCGCCCTCAACCTCCTCCTCGTGGCCGGGCACCGCGCCCACATCGAGTGGGACGAGGTGCGGTGGCCGGCCCTCGGCCTGATCCCGGGGACCGCGGTCGCGGCCTGGGCCGTGACCCGGTTCGACCAGGACCGACTGGTCGTGATGAGCGGTCTGGCGATCCTCGCCGGCGTAGCCGTGTCCCTCATGGGCGCCGCGCCCCGCCGGACCCGCCCCAACCTCCTCGCCGCCGGCTTCGCGTCGGGCGCCATGAACACGGTCGCGTCGGTCGGCGGCCCGCCGCTCGCCCTGCTGCACCGCGAGTCGTCGGGCCAGCGCATGCGAGCGGCGCTCCCGCCCGTCTTCGTCGTCAGCGGCCTCGTCACGCTGCTCGCCCTCCGCCTCGCCGGGCACGTCGGGAGCGACGACCTGGTGCTCGGCGTGGCCCTGATCCCGGGGTGCGTCCTCGGGTTCCTGGGGGCCCGGCCGCTCGCGGGGCGGGTGGCCGACGAGCACCTGCGCACGCTGGTGCTCGTCGTCTCCAGCGCCGCCGCCGTCGCCGCGATCGTCCGCGCCGTGGCCTGAGCGCGACGCCGCGGTCCCAGCCCTAGGGTGTCGCCCATGACGCGCACGGCGACCCTCCGCTCCCTGTCCTCCTCCGGCCTGGCCATCGCCGGCGGCGCCCTGGGCGGTGCCCTGCTCGCGGCGGCACCGGCGGGGGCGCACCCTGGCCACACCGGTGGCGTGGCCAGCGGCCTGCTGCACCCGGTCACCGGGCCGGACCACCTCCTCGCCATGGTGGCCGTCGGCATCGTGGCGGCCACGGCCGCCGATCGGCGTGCCGTGTGGGCCGCGCCCGCCGCGTTCCTCGGCGGCATGCTGCTCGGCGGCCTGGCCGGCATCGCGGGGCTCCCCCTGCCGGGAGCCGAGCTGCTGATCGTCGCCTCGGTCATCGTCCTGGGCCTGGTCGTCGCCGGCGCGCTCCAGGGGCGCGGCAACCTGCTCGTCGGCGGCCTGGTGCTGGCCGGCCTCGCCCACGGCCACGCCCACGGCGCCGAGGCGCCTGCCGCCGCGCACCCGGCGGCCTACGTGGCCGGGTTCCTGGTCGCGACCGCGTCCCTGCACCTGGCGGGCGTCGGCATCGGGTCGGTCATCCGGGACCGCCGGACGATCCGCCTCGGGGTCGGCCTGGCCACCGTCACCGCCGGCGCGCTGCTCCGGGTCTGACGAGTTCGGGTGCGCCTCCGTTGCAGAGCGTGAACACCTGGTGAACCGCGCCCACGGAAGGTGACCGGACTAGGGCGTTCGGACTAGGTTGGCCCCCTTCTGACGGGGGGTCGGAACACACGTCTGGTCACGCGTGTTGCGCTGCCTCGCCATGCCCTGCCGTGCTGAGTCGAGGAAGCCCATGTCCAGCGCCTGGACCACCCGCCTGGTGATCGCCGATCCCGTCGGCCGACCCAACCCCGCCCTGGTCAGGGCAGCCGCGCGGGCGGGTGCCACCGGTCTGCTCGACCTCGGCGCCGAGGACGCGCTGCCCACCGACGGTCCCTGCTGGGTGCGGGTCACCGTCGACCGCGCCGGCGAGGCGCTGCCCGATCACATCGGTGCCGTCGTCATCCCGTTCGGCCCCGACCGTGGGGCCGCCACCGCTGCAGTCGCGGCCTGGACGGTGGCCAACGAGGACCGCGCGCCCGGCCGCGCGCAGGTCATCGCCCAGGTCGTGGACATCGACGAGGCCCGAGCCGCCGTCGCTGCCGGCGCCACCGGTCTGCTCGCCTCGGGCTCGGAGGCCGGGGGCCGGATCGGCGACACCGAGGCGTTCATCCTGCTCCAGCAGTGCCTGGCGCTCGACGTGCCCGTGTGGGTGCGGGGCGGCATCGGCCTGCACACGGCCGCGGGCGCCATCGCCGGCGGCGCGGCCGGGGTGGTGATGGACACCCAGCTCGCGCTCACCCGCGAGGCGGGCCTGCCGCGGGCCACCCGCCAGGCGATCGCCGCCATGGACGGCAGCGAGACCCGCGTGGTCGGCGGTCACCGCATCTACACCCGCCCCGATCTCGACGCGGCCCACCTCCCCGATGACCTGCCGGCTGCCGAGGTCGCCCACCGGCTCGGCGCCGACCTGCGGGCCGACCTCGTGCCCCTCGGCCAGGACACCGCCTCGGCAGCCCGGCTCGCCCACCGCTTCGGCACCGTGGGCGGCGTCGTGCAGGCCGTGCAGGCCGCGATCGATGGCCACCTCGCCGCGGCGCGCGCCGTCACCCCGCTCGCCCCCGGCCACGGCGTGGCCGCCGCCCACGGCACCCGGTACCCGATCGCCCAGGGACCGATGACCCGCGTCAGCGACCGCGCCGCGTTCGCGGCCTCGGTGGCCGAGGCCGGCGGCCTCCCCTTCCTCGCGCTGGCCCTCCTGCCGGGCGACGAGGTGCGCGCCCTGCTCACCGAGACGGCCGAGCTCCTGGGCGACCGCCCGTGGGGCGTGGGCATCCTCGGCTTCGTCCCGCCCGAGCTGCGGGCCGAGCAGCTCGAGGTCGTGGCCGACATCGCCCCGCCCGTCGCGCTGATCGCGGGTGGCCGTCCCTCCCAGGCCAGCCCGCTCGAGGCCCAGGGCATCTCGACCTACCTGCACGTGCCCTCGCCCGGCCTGCTCGACCGCTTCCTGAAGGACGGCGCCCGGAAGTTCATCTTCGAGGGACGCGAGTGCGGCGGCCACGTCGGCCCCCGGTCGAGCTTCGCCCTCTGGGACGCCCAGATCGAGCGGCTGCTCGAAGTCGACGACGCCGACCAGCTGCAGATCCTGTTCGCGGGCGGCATCCACGACGAGCGGTCGGCGGCCATCGCCGCCACCGCGGCGGCGCCGCTCGCGGCGCGGGGCGCCCGCATCGGTGTCCTGATGGGCACGGCCTACCTGTTCACGCCCGAGGCGGTGGCGGGCGGGGCCATCGAGCCCGCGTTCCAAGACGTCGCGGTGCACTGCGAGCGCACCGTGCTGCTCGAGACGTCGCCCGGCCACGCCACCCGCTGCGTCGAGACCGGCTACGTCCAGGCGTTCAAGGACCGCAAGGCCGAGCTCATCGCCGAGGGCGTCGACTCGAAGGCGATGTGGGCCGAGCTCGAGTCGCTGAACCTGGGCCGCCTGCGCATCGCGTCGAAGGGCCTCACCCGCGAGGGCGGGAAGCTGGTGACCCTCGACGAGGACGCCCAGCGGGCCGAGGGCATGTACATGATCGGCGAGGTCGCGACCCTCCGCCACGAGACGCTCACCGTCGCCGAGCTGCACGCCGCCGTCACCGAGGGCGCTACCGCGTTCCTCACCGAGGACGCACCCGCGGTCAGCGTGCGCGATCGTGACCGCGCACCCGATCCGCTCGACATCGCCATCGTGGGCATGGAGGCGTTCATGCCCGGCGCCATCGGCGCCGACGAGTTCTGGGCCGAGATCGTGGCCGGCGCCAACGCCGTGCGCGAGGTGCGACCCGACCGCTGGGACCAGGACCTGTACTACGACGCCAACGCGTTCACCCGCGACGCGGGCCGCAAGACGCCGTCACGCTGGGGCGGCTTCCTCGACCGCATCGGCTTCGACCCGCTCGCCTACGGCATCCCGCCCGCGTCGCTCGCCGCCATCGAGCCGGTGCAGCTCCTCAGCCTCGAGGTCGCGGCGCGCGCCCTGGCCGACGCCGGGTACGCCACCCGCGAGTTCGACCGGTCCCGCGCCTCGGTGATCTTCGGGGCCGAGGCGGGCAACGAGCTCGCCGGCGCCTACGGGATCCGGGCGTTCCTGCCCCAGCTGCTCGGCGAGCTGCCCGAGGACTTCGAGCGCTACCTGCCCTCGCTCACCGAGGACTCCTTCCCGGGCGTGCTCACCAACGTGATCGCCGGGCGCATCGCCAACCGGCTCGACCTCGGCGGCGTGAACTACACGGTCGACGCCGCCTGCGCCTCGTCGCTCGCCGCGCTCGACGCCGCCTGCAAGGAGCTCCGCGCCGGCATCAGCGATCTGGTCGTGTGCGGCGGCGCCGACCTGCACAACGGCCTGAACGACTACCTCATGTTCGCCTCGGTACACGCGCTGTCGCCCACGGGCCAGTGCCGCACGTTCGACGCCGCCGCCGACGGCATCGCCCTCGGCGAGGGCATCGCCGCCGTGGTGCTCAAGCGCCGGGCCGACGCCGAGCGCGACGGCGACCGCATCTACGCCGTGATCGACGCCGTCGCCGGCTCGTCCGACGGCCGCCACCTCGGCCTCACCGCCCCCCGCAAGGAGGGCCAGCAGCGCGCCGTCGAGCGGGCCTGGGCCCAGGCCGGTCACCCGGTCGAGGAGCTGGCGCTGGTCGAGGCCCACGGCACGGGCACCGTCGTCGGCGACCGCACCGAGATGGCCACGCTGACCGAGCTGTTCGCCGAGGCCGGTGCCGCGCCGGGCCACGCGGTCCTCGGCTCGGTGAAGTCCCAGATCGGCCACACCAAGTGCGCCGCCGGGCTCGCCGGGCTCATCAAGGTCGCCCGGGCGATCCACCACGCAGTGCTCCCGCCCACCATCGGCCTCACCGAGCCGAACAGCTACTACGACCCGACCACGAGCCCGTTCCGCTTCCTCGACCGCGCCCAGCCCTGGACCGACGAGGTCCGCCGGGCGGGGGTGAGCGCCTTCGGGTTCGGCGGCACCAACTTCCACACCGTGCTGTCCTCCGCGCCCGACGCCGAGCCGCTCGACCACGGGCTCGAGCAGTGGCCGGCCGAGCTGTTCGCGTTCCGCGCCGCAGACCTCGACGCCGCCCGTGCGGCGGCCGCGGACCTGGCCGCCACGGTCGCGGCGATCATCGAGTCCGACCCGCGCGGCCAGCGCCACAAGCTGCGCGACCTGGCCGACGCCGCGTGCGCCGCCGGGCGCGGCTCGGTCCAGCTGGCCGTCGTGGCCGACGACCTGGCCCAGCTCCACGAGCGCCTCCTGCTCGCGGCCGAGGGCACGGCCGATGCCAAGGCCGGGGTCTTCGCCGCCGACACCGACCTCGCGGACGCCGAGGGCGCGGCACCGATGATCGGGTTCCTCTACCCGGGCCAGGGCAGCCAGCGCCCGGGCATGCTCGCCGACCTCTTCGTGGCGTTCCCGTGGCTCGGCGACCTCCTCCGCACCGGCGCCCCGTGGCGCGATGCCCTGCTGCCGCCCGCCGCGTTCGGGCGCGAGGCGCGTGCCGCGCAGGCCGCGGCCATCACCGCGACCGACGTGGCCCAGCCCACCCTCGGCATCGCCTCGCTCGCGCTCACCCGCGTGCTCGGGCGGCTCGGCATCACCCCCGACGTCGCCGGCGGCCACTCCTACGGCGAGCTCGCCGCCCTCGCGGCCGCGGGCGTCGTCGACGATCGCACGCTCCTCACCATGAGCGCGGCCCGCGGCCAGGCGATCCTCGAGGCCATCCACCACAGCGGCGGGGACCCGGGATCGATGGCTGCCGTCGAGCTCGACCGCGACGCGCTCGAGGCCCGGCTGGCCGAGTGGCCCGACCTGATCGTGGCCAACCACAACGGGCCGACCCAGGCCGTCGTCTCCGGGCCGACCGCGTCGGTCGAGCGGGCCGTCGAGGCCCTCACCGCCGAGGGCACCCGGGCCAAGCAGCTGCCCGTGGCCTGCGCGTTCCACAGCCCGCTGATCGCCGAGGCCGGCCAGCGCTTCGCCGAGCACCTCGCCGGCGTCGAGCTCGCCACCCCGGCCTTCCCCGTCTGGTCGAACACCACCGCCGAGCCGTACCCCGCCGGCGCGACCGGTGCCGACGTCGCCGCCCTGCTGGCCGAGCAGGTCATCAGCCCGGTCCGCTTCGTGGAGCAGGTCGAGGCCATGTACGCCGCCGGGGTGCGGGTGTTCGTCGAGGCCGGCCCCGGCCGCGTCCTCACCCAGCAGGTCGGCAAGATCCTGGGCGACCGCCCGCACCGCATGGTCGCCTGCGACGCCTCGGGCGAGCACGGCCTGCGCCGGCTGCTCCTCGCCGTGGCCGAGCTGGCCACGCTCGGCGTGCCGGTCGACCTCGAGCCGCTCTTCGCCGGCCGCACCGAGCCGATCGACCTGCGGTCCCTGCCCCGGCCCCGACCGGGCTGGGAGATCGACGGCGCCTTCGTCTGCACGGCCGACGGCACGCCGCTGCCCAACAGCCTCCAGCCCGCCGACCAGGTCCCCTCGCTGCCGCTGCGCGGCGGGGTGGGCGGTGCGGGCAGCGCGGTCGACGACACGGTCCTCGAGTACCTGCACAACGTCCGCCAGCTCGTGGCCGCCGAGCGCGACGTCATGCTCGCCTACCTCGGCAGCGCCGTCCCCGAAGCCGGCCGCTTCGACCACGCGCCCTCCCGGGTGATCCCGGCCACCGGGACCGCGGCGCCGCTCACGGCCGAGCCCGCCGCCGTCGCGGCCGAGGCCGGCGAGCGCCCCGTGCTCTCCGGTGACCAGCTCATGGCCGCCGTGCTCGCGATCGTCAGCGAGCGCACCGGCTACCCGATCGACATGCTCGACCCCGACCTCGACCTCGAGGCCGACCTCAGCATCGACTCGATCAAGCGCATCGAGATCGTCGGCGAGCTCGCCGAGCGGGTCGGGCTGCCGGGCATGGACGAGTCCGCGGTCGACGAGGACCTGATCGAGGAGCTGGCCCAGCGCAAGACGCTGCGCGGCATCGTGACCTGGATCGACGAGCAGGCCGCAGCCGAGGGCGAGGGTGGCGCCGGGACCGGCTCCGACGCCGCAGCGTCGGCTGCCGAGGTCGAGCCCGAGGGTCCCCCTGTGCCCGCCCACGCCGACCGCTTCGAGCTGGCCACGGCCGCGCTCGGGCCGGCCGTGCCGCGCGACGAGCTCGACGGCGCGTCCGTCGCGAT
>CAZUYW010000036.1:17087-18945 GCA_964624775.1 uncultured Iamiaceae bacterium | reverse complement strand
GTGTAGTCGCCCTCGTCGAGCTCGAGCTCCTTGAAGAACCCGTCCTTGCGGACCAGGTCCGCGGGCGGGTCCTCGAGCTTGCCCATGAGGTCGAGCAGCCCGTCGCGGTCGAGCGGAGTCTTCAGGTACTGGACCACCTCGGCGTCGGCACCGGCGGCCTTCACCTCGTCGAGCGCGTGGCGCGACGTGGAGCAGTTCGGGTTGTGGAGCAGCGTGAACTCGGCCATGGCGGTGATCCTACGGCGGCTCAGCGCGGGCTCGGGTAGGTGGGGGGCGTCTCGGCGGGCAGCGGCTTGGGGTAGCCGAGCACCGACCCCTCCTGGATGAAGGCGTGGGGATCGGTGGCGGGCATCTCGCCGGGCAGGTAGCGCTTGCCGCCGTCGGCGTAGCGCATCATGCCGGTGCCCTTCACGCCCTGCTCGTCGAGGCCTTCGGCCTTGGCGTCCCACCAGATCTCCTGCATGTCGTCGACCGCGAGGTAGTCGGGCTGCACGAAGTAGCCGTGATCGCCCCACGACACCTGGGGCGTGGTGGGCCCGCCGCCGGTGGGCGGCAGCGCGAACATCGCATCCCGGAACGTCTGCGGGGTGAGATCGGGGCCGGCGAGGCTGATCCCGGTCATGAGCGTCGAGATCGGGGGGAAGTTGACGGCCACGGTCTTCGGGGCCCCGGGCTTCTTGCCGTAGAACCAGGTGTAGAGGCGCCAGGCATCCGACTGGTCCTGGGGCAGGCGGGCGGGCAGCGACGAGATGCCGAACGCGTGGGCCCACTGCTTCTGGTCGTACAGGCGGCCGAACGTGGTGGTGTCGGTGAGCACGGTGCCGGTGACGAGCCACTCGGGGAAGTAGTTCTGCTCGGTGGCCGCCTTGGTCAGGTAGATCGGCATGACCGGGTCGCCGAGGAAGATCACGGTGGTGACCTTGGCCTCCTTGAGGCGGGTGATGAGGGTGCGGGCCTTCTCGCCCAGCTGGGCGATGACGAGCTGGTAGGTGAGGTTGACCGCCGCCTTGTAGCCGACGTCCTTCCCGCGCTCCTCCACGATCGCCTCGGTGCCGCCGAACACGGGCGGGTCCTGCTCGAAGTGCACGACGCCGAAGACCCGCTTGCGCTTGGCGATCGCCGGGTCGCCGGCGAACTTCGCCGGCTTGCCGAGCAGGCGCCCGACGACGTAGTCGCCCAGGTTCAAGAGGAACTGCTCGGGGGTCTGGGAGCTGTTCCACATCATCGGGGCGTACTTCTGGAAGGTCGAGTCCGGCACCGAAAGCCCGCAGCCCACGCACAGGACGCCACGGCTCGCGAGCTCCTCGGCGTAGGCGCTCTCCTGGCCGGGGCCGCCGATGGACGCGAACGCCTTGATCTCGTCGGCGACCTTCACGGCGTCGGCCCGCGACGACGTCTCGTCCGAGCCGCTCCCCTTCATCGGGACGACCTTCACCTTGCGGCCCCACATCTGGAAGCGGCTCTCCAGGATCCGGAGCATCTCGATGCGGTTCTGGCGGGTTTCCGCCGGGGAGTCGGTCTTGGCCTGGAGGCTGGCGGACAGGTCGTCGTCGGCGGCCTCGTACAGGACGACGGTGATCGTCGTGGCGGTGACGCCCTGGTACGTGGCGCCGCCCTTCACGCCGGGCCGGGCGACCACGCACGGCGGCGCGTAGATCGAGGGGATCTTCACCCGGCCGAGCTTGCGGTCGCAGTTCGGGCCCCAGTCGTAGTCCGCGGTGGTCCCCGCCTTCTTGGCCTCGTTCCACGTGATCGGGAGCTTCTTGTTCGACGATCCGGCCGTGCTCGACGCGCTCGTGGTGGACGACGAGCCCTCCTCGCCGGTCGACGCGAGGACCGCCACCATGGCGATGGCCAG
>CAZUYW010000036.1:11657-16987 GCA_964624775.1 uncultured Iamiaceae bacterium | reverse complement strand
CCGAGCGTGTCGCGCAGGCGCAGCAGGAGCGGCCCGAGCGCCTCGGCCTCGCGCTGGGCGATGCCCGACGACGGCTCGTCGAGCAGCACGACGCTCGGCCCGTGGGCGAGCACGCAGCCCAGGTCGACCACGCGGCGCGACCCGGTGGAGAGCTCGCCGATGAACTTGGTGCGGAACGCCTCGAGGCCGAGCAGGTCGATGAGCTCGTCGACCCGGTGGCGGGCGACGTGCTCGCTCGTGACGTAGGCCGGCATGCGCAGCGCCGCGTTGAGCGGGTCGCGGACGTCGAGCCAGCGCTCGAGCGCCACGAGGAGCGTGTCCTCGACCGTGAGCCCGGGGAACAGGCGGGAGTCCTGGAACGAGCGCCCGAGCCCAGCGGCGGCCCGACGGTGCGGGGCCAGGTCGGTGACCTCGCGCCCCATGAGCATCACGTGGCCGGTCTCGGGGCGGGCGAAGCCCGAGATGAGGTCGAACAGGGTGGTCTTGCCGGCGCCGTTGGGACCGACCAGGCCCACCACCTCGCCCGGTGCGACGGAGAAGGTGACGTCGTCGACGGCGCGGATGCCCCCGAAGCGCACCGCGATGCCCGACACGGTGAGCGCGACCGCAGGAGGCTCGGCGGCGCCCGCGCCCGCGTCGGCGGGTGCCGGCTCGTGGCGCACGGCCACCGCGGGCCGATCGGCGTCGGCCGGGGCCTCGTGGTCGAGCTCGCCCAACCCGGCGGCGGCGCCCTGGAGGAACACCGAGCGCAGCACGTCGGGCCGCTCGAGGAGCTCGGCGGTCGGCCCGTGGAACCGGATCTCGCCCTTTTCCATGAAGTAGGCGGTGTCGGCGACGGTGAGGGCCACGTTCACGGACTGCTCGACGAGGATGATCGTGGTGCCCGCGTCGCGCAGCGCCCGCACCACGCCGAGGAGCTGCTCGACGACGACGGGCGCCAGGCCGAGCGACAGCTCGTCGATCATGAGCAGCTTGGGCCGGTTCAGGAACGCCATGGCCAGGGCGAGCATCTGCTGCTGGCCGCCCGAGAGGTCGGCGGCACCCGAGTCGAGCCGGTCGCGCAGCACCGGGAACAGGTCGAGCGCCTCCTCGACGCGGGCGGCCCGCGTCGCATGGTCGTGGCGCAGCATCCAGCCGGCGGCCCGAAGGTTCTCGGCGACGGTCAGCGACGGGAAGACGCCCTGGCCACCGGGCACCTGGGCGATGCCGAGGGGCGCGATCTCCTCAGGCGGCGCGTGGGTGATGTCGCGGCCGTCGAACACGACCGCACCCCGGTCGGCGATGGCCACGCCCGAGATCGCCTTGAGGAGGGTGGACTTGCCCGCCCCGTTCGTGCCGAGCAGGGCGATGACCTCGCCCTCATCGACGTCGAGGTCGACGCCGAACAGCACCCGGACGTCGCCGTAGGACACCTGCACGCCGCGCACGGTGAGCAGCGGCAGCTTGCCCGCCTCCCGATCGCGCAGCATCTGGGCGCGCGTGGCGGCGCCGGTCCACACCTGGGCGATGTCGTCGTCGATCACCGACCCCACCGACGCGATCAGCAGGCCGCCGATCAAGAAGACCGGGGTGAGCATGGTCATGCCCCACCGGAAGCCGAACGTGTCGCCGATCCAGCCCACGAACGGGATCACGAGCAGGCCGGGCAGCACCCACAGGGCCCCGACGGAGAAGCCCATCGACCGGGCGCGCGGCGGGATCGCGAGCGACAGGCTCGCGAGGACGCCGGGGCCGACGATGACGAGCGAGCCGGCGATCAGGCAGTTGATGATCACGGCCACGACGATGTTCGGCGCCCACGCGAACCCGGCCGACAGCAGCGAGGCCAGGGCCGAGGCGTAGGCCAGCACCCGGAAGATCTGCGCGGGCCCGCGCGACAGCGCCCGCGTGGTGAGCGTGGCGCCGATGGCCACGCCGATCAGCTCGACCAGCTGCACCGGGATCCCGGCCCGCGCACGCTCGACCTCCGAGAGTCCGAACGTCTCCGCGTACTGCAGCGAGGCGAGGGCGGCGAAGCCGACGAGCGACGCGGCGAGGAACGGCAGCGCGGTGAAGATGCGGCGCAGGCTGCGGATGGTCCACACCATGCGGATCGCCTCGGCGAACGACGGCGGCACCTCCTCGTGGCTGGCGTCGTCGCCGAGGTCGGCCGCCGCCCGCTCGAAGTGGCCGCGGCCCGGGTCGCGCAGGCGCAGGCCGGCGACCACGAGGAGCATGGTGGGCACGGCGAACACGTAGAACGGCGCCCGCCACCCCCACAGGTGGGCGAGCTCGGCGCCGATGAGCAGGCCGGCGATCACGCCCACGCTGTTGGCGGCGCGGTGGATCGCGTACACCCGCGGTCGGGAGTCGATCGGGTAGTAGTCGGCCAGGAGGCTGTTGTGCGTGGGGAACACGACGGCCTGACCCACCGATGCGCCGCTGCGCATGATGATCAGCATCCAGATCCACATGGACAGGCCGGTCCCGAACGAGAACAGGGCCCACAGGCCCGCACCGGCGAGGGCGATCCACACGCGGTTGGAGCGGTCGGCGAGGTGGGCGATCGGCACCGTGAGCATCAGGGCCACGGCGCCGGCGATGGCGACGATCGACAAGATGCCGGTGTTGTCGAGGTGGAAGCTGTCGCGGATCTCGGGCAGGAGCAGGGTGAAGGCGCTGCGGTCGAGCTCGTCGGCCATGTTGAGGCCGAAGAGGATCAGCAGCGGGTAGAGACCGGCTGCGCCCAGGAACGAGAAGCGCCCCGCCGGCGTGCCGTCAGGGGTGGCGGCGCGGGCGTCGGTCGCGCTCATGCGGCGTCCCCCGCGTCGACCGCGCCGGGCGGCGCGCCGATGGCCACCTTGATGGCCTCGGGCGCGTCGTCGCCGCCCTCGTCGGCCAGCAGGCTCGGCACGACGATGCCCCGCGAGCGGGCGAGGCGGCGCAGGGCGGCGTCACGCCCGCGGAACAGCAGCGAGCCCAGGCCGCCCGGAAGGGCGAGGAGCACGGCCAGCACCCCGATGGCCGACGGCAGCAGGCGCCACCGGTCCGGGAGGAACCAGGTGCCGCCCTGGAGGTAGACCGCGCCGAGGATGGCGCCGGGCAGCGAGCCGAGGCCGCCGACCACCGCGGCGGTGAACACGGCGAGGCTCTCGGCCACCAGGAAGGGCTGCTCGGTGTAGGCCTGGTTGATGTGCACGAGCAGGCAGCCCGCCACCGCGGCGAGGAAGCCCGAGATGGCGAAGGCGGTGAGCTTGGCCCGCAGCACCGGCACCGCGTAGGCGGCGACGCCCCGCTCGTTGTCCCGCAGGGCCACCAGGACGCGCCCGGTGCGGCTGCGGCGGATGCCGGCCACCGCGAGGAACGCGAGCAGCACGACGATGAGCGTGAACTCGTACATCGCCGCCTGGCTGGTGAGGTCGAACGTGTTGAACACCGTGGGTCGCAACAGTCGGTCGCGGGGTATCCACGACTGCTCCTTGCGGTTGAGCAGGTAGTTCTGGGCGGCGAGGGCGAACGTGAAGGTGGTGACAGCGAGGAAGAAGCCCGACAGGCGCAGCGCGGGCAGGCCGACCACGACGGTGACGACGGCGCCGGCGAGGCCGGCGATGATCAGCGCCAGGCTCAGGTCCAGGTCCCAGGTGGCGGTGGCCACCGCGCCGACCGCGCCCCCGACGGCCACGAACGACATCTGCCCGAGCGACACCTGGCCGGCCCACCCGGTGAGCACCACGAGCGAGAGGGCCACCAGCGCGAACGCGGCGACGGTGGAGGCCTTGAGCTCGTTGCTCGGCCCGAGGACGAGCGGCAGCGCGGCGGCGAGCGCCACGAGCACCACCGGTAGGCCGATGCGCACGGCGCGCACCACCGGCAGCCCACGCAGCTCGGCGGGGATGGGCCGGACCTCCTCGGACGCGCTCCACGTCGACGAGCCCTCGGTGTCGACGCGGCGGGTGCCGGCCTTGCGCAGCACCATCGCGAGCAGCACCACCACAGCGAGGACGAGGTAGACGCGGCCCGGCGAGGACGGGTACTTGGTGAGCGCGCCCTGCTCGAGCACGCGCACGGCGATCGCGGCGAGCGTGATGGCCGGCAGGCGGTCGAGCCGGCCGATCACGAGCGCGGCGAGCGCGAAGGCCAGCGCCTGCGGGCTGAGGGTGGCGGCGCTCGGGAAGCCGAAGATGCCGGCGTAGAGGAACACGCCGGCGAACGACAGGACCGAGGCGATCACCCAGACCACGGTCTGCAGGCGGCGCACCGGGATGCCGAGCAGAGCGGCACGATCGGCCCGCTCGGCGCTCGCCCGGATGCCGATGCCGATGTCGGTCCCCTGCAGGAACGCGGCCAGCCCGACGAGCAGCAGGGGCGCCACGATCAGGGCGAGCAGCTCGCTGCCGCGGAAGATCTGGCTGCCGATGGTGACCTTGGCGCTGAAGGGCTGCGGGATCACCTGGTCGGTGAAGATCGTCTTGTGCCACCAGCGGGGCAGGAGGAGCCCGCACACGATGAGGAGCTGAGAGAGGCCGATGGTGGCCACGGTGAGCAGCAGGCGCGGCGCCCGGAAGAAGCGCCGCACGATGAAGACCTCGATCACCACGCCGAGCAGCACCGCCACCCCGACGCCGGCGACGAGGCCCACGAGGTACGGCAGCCCCGAGACCGCGATGAGGCCGACGGCGATGGTCGTCGGCACCGTGCCGAGATCGCCCTGGGCGAAGTTGATGATGCGGTTCGCCCGGTAGATGAGCGCGAGGCCGAGCGCCACCAGTGCGGTGAGGAGGCCGATCACCACGCCGAGCGCCCACGTGCCGATGCCGGTCGGGAGCAGGATCGGCTGGATCAGGAGGATGGCGAGGGCAGGGAGGTAGGGCGTGACCGGCCGGAGTGCGGGGGGCACGCGCATGCCCGACATCAACCCCTTCATGCTCGGTCGGCGCTCCCCTGGTCAGCTCGCTCCTCGGCCCCCACGACCGCGAAGTGCTCGCAGAGTAGCTGCAAGATTCCGAGGGTGCGTGCCGCGCTCGACCGCGTCCCATCAGGGCGCGTGGACCACCTCGTCGATGCGTCGGGCCAGGCGGTGGTCGCGGTCGGTGACGGCGCCGACATCATGGCTGATCAGGTCGATCGTGACCGTGTTCCACGAGTTCGACCAGTCCGGGTGGTGATCGGCCTCCTCGGCCAGCGCGGCCACCCGTGTCATGAACGCGAACGCCTCGGCGAAGTCGGCGAAGGTGAACGTGCGGTGCAGGCCGGCAGGCCCGAGCGTCCAGCCCTCGGGCACGGACCCGCTCATCCGACGCGGTCCGGGTAGGCGGCCCGCAGCTCGTCGGGCGTGAGCAGGCGCAGCTCGA
>CAZUYW010000036.1:3484-11557 GCA_964624775.1 uncultured Iamiaceae bacterium | reverse complement strand
CGGTTGGACGCGTTGAGGTCGACGCGTGCCAGCACCCGCCCCGGCCCGTCGGGCACGCGGTCCTTGCCGGTGACCAGCACCAACCCGGCGTCGAACGGCTCGCCGTGGTCGACGAGGTGGTCGCCGTAGCCCGCCACCTGGTCCGACGGCACCCGGACCGCATGGCCCCGCTCCACGAGCTGGAGCGTCAGCGCCGGGACGAGCGCGAGGGACGCGGCCGAGCCGTCTGGGACCAGCAGCACGCGCGAGCCCGGCTCGAGCGCCTCGTCGGCCACGTCGGCGAGGCGCCGCTCGGTGTGGAAGACCTCCTGGTCACGACGGTCCCGCGGGCCGCTCCACGCCACCGTCGCCCCGGCGACGAGGACGACGGCGAGGCCGATGGCGATCGCGCCAGGCACCTGGATACGCGCCGTCTCGGCCGGCCACCGCCGGCGGACGAGCCCGGCGGCGGCCCACGCCAGCACGAACCACGCGAGGGCGCTGGCCACGAACGCCCACCGGTAGAAGTTGATGCGGTCGGCCTCCATGGACCGGGGCACGTTGGCGCCCGTCAGCGCGCCGCACGCGGCGAGCACCAGCGTGGTGATCGCCAGGCTGGCGCGGGGCCGGCACCGATGCCGGTCGGCGACCGCGATCGCCACCAGCAGCCCGATCACCACCAGGGCGCCGGCAATCGCCGGCCCGCTGAGCGGGGCGTGGATGGCGTCGCCGTGGAGGTTGGTGCGCAGCACCAGGGGCGGCACGCCGAGCGCGCGCAGGCCCTGGCGGATGCCGGCGCCCAGCCCGAGGCTGGGCCGGTCGTCGGCCCCGCCGAACGACAGCATCCGGCCGACGTTCCCTGTGCCCGCAACCTGGTCGATGATCACCGGCAGCCAGGCCACCAGGGACACGGCCGCCGCGCCGCCGAGCCACCACCAGCGATCCTGCGGCGGCCCCGCTCCCCCGCCCTCGGGGTCCCCGGCGGCACGACGCCAGCCGAGCCAGGTGAACGCCAGGCCGACCGCCACCCACGCCGCGGTGCCGGCGGCCACGCCGACCACGGCGAGGTGCTGCTGGCACACGAACGCCAGCGCAAGCGCGAACAGCGGCAGCAGCCGCAGGTCGCCGTCGAGCACCGCCCACCCGAGGACCACCACGGCCACGAGCGGGATCCCGCCCATGTTCGAGCTGATCGGGTCGGTCAGCATGGCGATGCCCTGCGCCCACGCCAGGCCCGAGAGCGCGAGCACGCCGGCGAGGCCGACGAGCGGTCCCGCCCGCCGGAAGACGACCCACGCGGCGACGAGGATCGCCGAGAGGTTGAACAACCCGGCGCCGACCAGCATCCCGAGGTCCGAGCCCAAGAGCTCGACCGCGGGCACGAGCAGGTAGAACTCGATCGGGCCGGGATGGTGGGGCGGATCGAGCTCGCTGTACTGGGCGGCGGTGCTGGGCTGGCCGATGAGCGGTGGGTGGCCCGAGGTGACGTCGTGGACGCGCAGGGCGATGAGGGCCTCGTCGTTGCTCGGGGTCCAGTCGCGGTGGACCGCCCCGACGACGCTGGCCACGAACGGCGCCGTGAGGCAGACGACGGCGAGGAGCGCAACCAGCCGGGCGCGGCCGTCGAGGTTGCGGAGCCGGTGCACGGCGCCAGTCTCGCGTGGTGGGGCCGCCGGATCGGGCCGCCCGGGAAGGACCCGGCTCAGACCGCGAAGGGGCCGGGGCCGAACGGGTCGGCGAAGGGATCCTCGGCGGCCGGGTCCGGCTCGGGCTCGGGGTCGAGGTACGCGGCGTAGCCGTCCACCTCGAGCTCGTCGGCCAGCTCGGGCCCGCCCTCGTGGCGGATCTCGCCCTTCACGAGGATGTGCACGCGGTCGACCTTCAGCTCGCGCAGGAGGCGGGTGTAGTGCGTGATGGCGATGACGCCGAGGCCGCTCTCGGTGGTGGCGGCCTCGACCCGGCGCGAGCAGTCGCGCAGGGCGTCGACGTCGAGGCCCGAGTCGAGCTCGTCGAGGATGGCGAACCGGGGCTCGAGGACACCGAGCTGGAGGGTCTCGTTGCGCTTCTTCTCGCCGCCGGACAGGTCGACGTTGAGGTCGCGGTCGAGGAAGCGGGGATCGAAGTCGATGCGGGCCGCCTCGGTGGCGATCGCGGCGCCGACCGCGTCGGGGTCGCGCCCGCCGGCGACCGCGGCGGCGCGCAGGACGTCCTGGGTGGTGACCCCGGGGACCTCGGTCGGGTACTGGAGGGCCAGGAACAGCCCGGCCTGGGCCCGCTCCCAGGTGTCGAGGGCGAGGATGTCGGTGCCGTCGAGGGTGACGCTGCCACCGGTGACCTCGTAGCCGGGTCGGCCCATGATCACGTGCGACAGGGTGGACTTGCCCGAGCCGTTGGGCCCCATGACGGCGTGGACCTCGCCGGACCGCACGACCAGGTCGATCCCGCGCAGGATCTCCTTGCCGTCGACCGAGGCCCGCAGGCCCGAGATGACGAGCTCGCTCACGAGGCGACCTCCGCGTCGGGCAGGACGAGCACGACGTCGTCGCCCTCGATGCGCGCCTCGTACACGGGCACGGGCTGGGTGGCGGGCAGGACGTCGGGCGCCCCGGTCTCGAGGCTGAACGAGCTGCCGTGCTTCCAGCACTCGATGTGGCGGGTGTCGGTGTCGACCTCGCCCTCGGCGAGGGACACATCGGCGTGCGAGCAGCGGTCGCCGATCGCGTAGACGTCGTCGCCGATCCGCACGAGGGCGACGCGGTGGCCGTCGCGGTCGACGCGCAGGGTGCCGCCGTCGGGCAGGTCGGCGAGGCGGCAGGCGGTGACGGTGGTCATCGGAGGTCCCCCTCGGTGCGGTCGAGCTTGGCGGTGACGAGCGCCCGCACGGCGGGCACCGCGGACGGCGCCGGCAGCTGGCGCACGACCTCGTCGAAGAAGCCCCCGACGATCAGGCGGTCGGCGACGGTGGGCGGCACGCCCCGGCTCTCCAGGTAGAAGCGCTGCTCCTCGTCGACCGGGCCGACCGTCGACGCGTGGCTGCACCGCACGTCGTTGGTCTCGATCTCGAGGTTCGGGACCGACTCGGCCCAGGCATCGTCGCTGAGCTTGATGTTGCGGTTGGTCTGGAAGGCGTTGGTGCCGCGCGCCTCCTTGTCGACCCGGATGAGCCCGGTGTACACGGAGCGGCTGCGCCCGCCGACGGCACCCTTGAACAACAGGTTGGAGGTGGTGTCCCGGGCCAGGTGGTGCTGGAAGGTGCGGAAGTCGAGGTGCTGGTCGGCCTCGCCGAAGTAGGCGGCGTAGAGGTCGCCGTTGGCCCCGCGGCCCTCGAGCCGGCAGTCGGTGCGGAGGCGGGCCGCAGCGCCGCCGAGCCCGACCAGGCCGGCGCGCAGGTCGCCCTCCTGGCCGACGGTGGCCACGAGCGATCCGATCTGCCAGGCGGCGGGGCCGAGGTCCTGGACGTGGAGGTAGGCGAGGCGGGCGCCGTTGCCGACGGCGAGCTCGGTGAACGGGATCGACAGGACAGGGTCGGGGCCCGAGGTGACGTGCTCGACCACGGTGGCCGCCGCACCGTCGCCCAGGCGGACCACGAGGCGGGGGAACGAGGCGCCGTCGGCCTCGGCGAGGTGGGTGGCGACCAGGATCGGCTCGGCAAGCTCGACCCCGCGGGGCACGTCGACCACGATCGGCGCGGTAGCGAAGGCGTCGGCCAGGGCGGCGAAGGCGTCGGGCCCCTCCCCCGCCACCGATCCCAGACCGGATGCGGCCGCCGTCGCGAGCTCCGTGGCGACCGCGATCGTGACGCCGCGCTCGGCCCACGCATCGGGCAGCGCCGAGACGACCGCGGCGCCATCCACCACCGTGACCACCACGGCTGCGTCAGGCACGAGCGTGCTCGCCGGAGCCGCCGTGGGAGCAGCGGCGCCGGTGACCGGGTGCCAGCGGTCGAGGTCGAGGTCGGCGATCCGGCTGTAGCGCCAGACCTCCTCGGCCGGGCTCGGCAGCTCGCCGGCGGCGAAGCGCGCCGCCGCGGCGGCACGATGGGCCTGGAGCCAGGCAGGGCCGTCCTGGGAGGCGGCAGCGGCGGTGGTGAACGAACTCAGGGTGGGCACCTTCTGTGCGACGGGGCGGGGGCGGATCGGACCACCACGGCCGGGCCATGCTACCGGCGCCACCTCGGCCTCCCAAGGTGGTGAGCGGGGTTTTCCGGGGCCGTTTCCCTGGCAGAATGCCGCCCATGCCGATGCGCCAGGACTGCAAGTTCTTCGAATCCCGCACGTACGGCAACGGCGAGACCGTCCGCAAGTGCGACCTCGACCTGGCCCCCGAGGCGCCGTGGCGCTGCCCGGCCGACTGCAGCGCCTACCAGCCCCGGCTCGCCGACGTCGCCTGGCAGCACGGCACCCTCGTCACCCCCGCCACCCCCGACGAGCCGCCCGGCCTCGACGAGCACCCCGACGCCATCGCGGCGTTGCTCGACGAAGCCGAGGACATCATCAACGCCGCCGGGCCCCAGATCCTCGCCGAGTTCGAGGCCGAGCAGCAGCGCGCCGCGAAGGGCGGTCGGTTTCGTCGATTCTTCCGACGTGACCGTCGTGGGTAGCCTCGGCGCCCGGTGGACACCCCCCTCTACGAGACCTTCACCCGCGACGAGTGGCGGGCACGGCGGGCCGCCACCCCGCTGACCCTCGACGCGGCCGACCTCGACGAGCTCCGCGGCCTCAACGAACGGCTCGACCTGGACGAGGTCGAATCGGTCTACCTCCCGCTCTCGCGCTTCGTGAACCTGCACGTCGCCGCGGTACGTGCGCGCCAGAGCGCCACCGAGGTCTTCCTCGAGCGGGAGCGCCTCCCCATCCCGTACGTCATCGGCGTGGCGGGCAGCGTCGCGGTGGGCAAGAGCACCACCTCGCGCGTGCTGCAGGCCCTCCTGTCCCGCTGGCCCGACCACCCCCGCGTCGACCTCGTGACCACCGACGGGTTCCTGCTCCCCAACGCCGAGCTCGAACGCCGCGGCCTGCTCGCCCGCAAGGGCTTCCCCGAGAGCTACGACGTGCGCCGCCTGCTCGAGTTCCTGCGGGCGGTGAAGGCCGGCGCCGCCGAGGTGCGGGCGCCCACGTACTCCCACCTCACCTACGACGTGCTGCCCACCGAGCACGACGTCGTGGTCCGCCGGCCCGACATCTTGATCGTCGAGGGCCTGAACGTGCTCCAGGTGAGCGCGGGCACCACCACCTACGTGTCGGACTTCTTCGACACGTCGGTCTACGTCGACGCTGACGCCGAGGACGTGCGCCGCTGGTACGTCGAGCGGTTCCACGCCTTGCGCGCCACGGTGTTCCAGGACCCCGACTCGTACTTCCAGCGCTATGCCGCGCTGAGCGACGACGAGGCGACCGAGACGGCGCTGGCGATCTGGCGCGACATCAACGAGCGCAACCTCGTGGCCAACATCGAGCCGACCCGCGAGCGGGCCGACGTGGTCCTGCGCAAGGGCCCAGACCACCGGGTCACCGAGGTGCGCCTCCGGCGCATCTGATCACCCAGGGCCGAGGCCCCGCCGGCTCAGGCCCGGCCGCCGCCAAGGGTCAGCCGGCGCACCGCGAGCACGCAGCCGCCGAGCCCGACCAGCAGGAGGCCGGCCCACAGCAGCCCCTCCACGTCCGAGCCGGTCCGGGCGAGGTTCCCGGCATGGGTCCCGTTCGGGGTGGTCGTCGTGGTGGTCGGGTTGCGGTCCGTGTCGTCCGGGGCGACGGCGCCGACCAGGTCCGTGACCTCGGCGTGGTTGTTCGCCAGCTCCGGGTCGGGGGTGGTCGCGGTGACGTCGGCGACGTTGGTCAGCTCCTTGCCAGCCGCCGATGCCGCCACCCGGACCTTGATGGTGATGGTGCTCGTGGCGCCCCGGGCGAGCGACGCACGCTCACAGCGCACGACGCGTGGTGCGACGGTGCAGCCCCACCCGTCGCCCTCGGCGCTGAAGGCGCCCAGGCCGGCCGGGAGCCGATCGACCACGACCGGCTGGGCCGCGGTGGAGGGGCCCGCGTTGGTGACGGTCAGCCGGTAGGCCCCTGCGTTGCCCGGCACGAGCGGCGGGCTCGACCGCTTCTTGGCGATCGCCAGGTCGGCCGACGCGGTCACGGTGGTGACGGCATCGTCGCCGGCGCTCACCGAGGTGCCGTCGTCATCCACCGCGGTGGCGGTCACCTCGTCGGGCACCGAGGTCGCCTCGTCCGATGCGACCGGCAGGGTGAACGAGCACGAGTAGGAGCCGCCGGCCGCGATGATCCCGCCGGTGGCACACGTCGTGGCCGTGAGCGGCGCGGCGCCCGCTGCCAGGTCGATCGGCGCACCCCCGTCGACCGAGTCGACCAGCCCGGTGAGGGTCACCGCCTCCGCCGAGGCGTTGGTCACCGTCACGTCGAAGTCGACGTCGCCGCCGGGCGCAGCCAGCCGGGCGCCGCCGTTGTCCTTGGTGACGGTGATCGTCGGGGCCACGTCGGTGAGGGTGACCGTCTCGGTGTCGCTCGGCGTGACCGCGTTGTCCTCGTCGTCGACGAGCGTCGCCGTCACCGTGTCGGCCAGCTCGTCGCCGGCCTGGCCGGCGGCGATGCTGGCGGTGAACGTGCAGGTGTAGGTGTCACCGGCGGCGATGACCCCGCCGGTCGCGCACGTGGTCGCCGTGATCGGCGCCGCCACGGCGGTCAGGTCGTGGGGCGTGCCGTCGATCTCGTCGACGAGCGTGGTCAGCGTCACCGCCTCGGCGGGCGAGGTGTTGGTCACGCCGACCGTGTAGGTCACCGAGCCGCCCGTCTCGGGCAGCGTCGAGGGGTCCGCATCCTTGGTGAGGGTGGCCGTGGGCAGGACGTCGGTGATGTCGACGATCTCGCTCGCCTTGGCGCTGAGCGCGTTCTGCTCGTCGTCGTGGGCGGTGACCGTGACGGTGTCGGGGACGGTGTCGCCCGCATTGCCCGTCACGTCGCGGGCGAAGGTGCACGAGGTGTCCGCACCCGGGTCGAGCGACGTGCCGACGAGGGAGGCGCAGGTCCCGCCGGCGGCGGCGTCAGGACCACCGTCGACCGAGTCGACGATGCCGTCGAGCGTGAGCGCGTCTGCATCGGACGTGTTGGTGATCGTCACGGTGTAGGTCACCGAACCGCCGGGCTCGGGCACCGACGCCACGCTCGCCGCCTTGTCGACCGCGAGCGACGATGCCACGTCGGTGAGGTCGACGATCTCGCTCGCCTTGGCGCTCACCGCGCCGCCGTCGTCGTCGGTGCCGGACACGGTGACGGTGTCGTCCACGGCGTCACCGGCGTTGCCGGTCACGTCCATCGTGAAGGTGCAGGTCGTCGACGCACCGGCCGCGAGGCTGGTCCCGACCTTGGCGGCACAGGTGCCGGCCACCGCGGCATCGGGCCCGCCGTCGACCGCGTCCACGATCGAGTCGAGCGTGATCGAGTCGGCCGTCGACGTGTTGTGGAGGGTGAGGGTGTAGGTCACCGGCCCACCGGGCTCGGGCACCGAGGCCACGTCGGCCTCCTTGTCCACCGCCAGAGACGACCCGACATCGGTGATGGCAACGGTCTCGGAGCCGTCGTCGGAGACGGTGGCGCCGTCGTCATCGGTGCCGGTGACCGTGACCGTGTCGGCCACGGTGGCCCCGGCGTCGCCGGTGACGTCCATGGTGAACGTGCAGGTGGTCGACCCGCCGGGCACCAGGACGGTGCCGATGCGCGCCGCGCACGTGCCGCCCACGGCACCGGCCGGCCCGCCGTCGACCGCGTCCACGATCGAGCCCAGCGTCACCGAGTCGGCCGACGAGGTGTTGGTGATGGTGACCGTGTAGGTCACCGGCGCGCCCGGCTCGGGCACCGAGCCGACGCTCGCCGCCTTGTCGACCGCGATCGACGAGGGCAGGTCCGTGAAGGTGACGGTGGCGTCGTCGTCATCGTTCGCCGTGTTGCCGTCGTCGTCAGACACGGTCACGGTCGCCACGTCGGTCGTGGTGCCGCCCGCGTCCCCCGCGACGAGGCCCGTGAACGTGCAGCTGGTGCTCGCCTGGGCGGCGAGCGTGGTCCCCACGAGCGCCGGGCAGGT
>CAZUYW010000036.1:0-3384 GCA_964624775.1 uncultured Iamiaceae bacterium | reverse complement strand
CCCTCCACCGCGTCGACGATCGAGTCGACGATCACCGACTCGGTCGAGGTGTTGGTGATCGACACGTCGTAGGTCAGCGAGCCGCCGGGCTCGGCGATGGAGGCGACGGTCGGGGTCTTGGTGACCGACAGGGTGGGGGCCACGTTGGTGATGGCGACCGCCGCGCCCGCCGTCGCGCTCGCGTCGTTCTCCTGGCCGTCCATGGCGTGCACGGTCACCAGATCGCTGACGGTGTCACCGCCGTTGCCGTGCACCGAGGTGGTGAAGGCGCACTGGTAGGTGGCGCCAGCGGCGATGGAACCGCCCGTCGCGCACGTGGTGGACGTGATGGGCCCGGCGACCGCGGTCAGGTCGAGGTCGGGACCACCCTCGATCGAATCGGAGATCGAGCTCACCCAGACGGGCTCGACGGAGGTGTTCATCACCGTGACGGCGTAGGACACCACGCCGCCCGGTTCGGCGACCGTGGTGGGGCTCGGCGTCTTGGTCACCGAGATCGACGGGTCCGGTGCGGAGTTCGTGAACGTGCAGGTCACGTCCTCCCCCGGCGCCACGTGGATCGCGGCGGGATCGTCGCCGCCCGTGCAGGTGGCGCCGTCGAGGTGCCACCGGGCCGGCACCGTCTCGGCGAGCGTGTAGGTGCCGACCGGCACCGTCGTCTTGGCGCTCGACCCGCTGCCGTTGCTCGTCGTGATCGAGAAGCCGCCGAGGCCCGGCACGTTCGAGGTGAAGGCGAACGTGCCGTCCGCCCCCTTGGCCACCTTGGTGACGGTGATCGAGCCCGGCGTCGCCGCGTTCACCACATGGCAGCGCCAGGTGCTCCCCTCGGCCACGGTGAGCTGGGCGGGATCGACGGTCTCGACCGCCCCGGTGCCGAGGTCGTCGCACGAGGCCGAGTCGACCACGAACCCGGGCGCCGGATCCTCGACGACCCGGTAGGTGCCGGCGGGCACAGGGTCGAACGTGCCGGTCTCGCCGTCGGAGATCCCGCTCAGCTGATCGACCGTCGCCTGGCCGTGCGACAGGGTGAAGCCGAAGTCGCCGGGCAGGCCGCTCGGCGAGGTGGTCTTCAGCACCTGGATCGTGGCCGGTCGCTCCTGGCGGTTGTAGATGTCGCAGTTCAGGGCCTCGCCGGCCTTTGCCATCAGGTCCGTCAGCTCGGACGGGTCGCGCGACGCGCCGGGCTGGTTGGTGCCGACGGTGTTCAGCACCACCTCGGGCTCCCCGCCCTCGAGGTCGTTGCGGGTGCAGCGCGCGCCGTTGTAGACCCAGCCCGCCTTGGGCGCCTCGGTGATGTCGAGCGCATGCCCGGTCACGTTGGCGGCCTGGTCCCAGACGAAGCTGGCACCGCCGTTCTCGTCGGTGGCGAGGGTCGCCGAGGCGCCGGAGCCGGTCGCCGGGCTGGTCCAGGAGCTCGGCGCCGGGTCGAGCGTGGCGGTGAAGCTCCACGGGCTGCCGGCGCCTGCCTTGGCGGTGGTGCCGTCGGCCTTCTGCTCGTACTTGGTGACGTTCAGGGAGTCGGCGCAGAGCTCGCGGGCAAAGGTCGACACGATGCCCTGGAGCTCGGAGAAGTTCGGGGTGACGGTGTAGTCGGCCTCGCCGAAGGCGATGTCCGGCGTGCCGGCGGTGATCGTCATCTCGTCGTCGCCGGTGACGTCGTTCAGGCGCTGCTCGCTCGACGCGCTCGTGAACCCGATGCCCACACCGAGCATGTGGGTCCCCGAGCCACCGTCCTTCAGGAGGTCCGCCTCGGCGACGGCGTTGTTCAGGTTGGCGGCGACGCCGATCGTGCTGCCATCGCCGCCGAGGCTGTGGCTGCCGTCGTTGGCATGGCCGTCGGGGCTCGACGAGTTCCGGTAGGTCGGGTCGCCGTCGGTCACGAACACGACGAGGTCGCCGGGGCCGCCGTTGCTGCGCCGGACGGTCTCGAGCGCGTCATCCCAGTTCGTGCCCCCGCTGCCGCCGCCTGACGTGGGTGCGGTGTAGTCCGCCGGATCGCGGAACACGATGTTCGACAGGTTGGAGGTGAGGCTGCCGTTGCTCGCCACACCGGTGGCGCGCGACGCGAAGACGATCGTCTTGAGGCGGCTCGGCGTGCCGGTGAGCGCCGACGCGAACGTCTGGGCCGCCGAGCGGACCTGGTTGGCCTCCGAGCTCGAGATCGAGCCCGAGTCGTCCAGCACCAGGGTCACGTCGAGCCCGCACGAGGGCGCGAGGTCACCGTTACCGTCGGTCGCCGGTGTGGCTCCGGCGCCCGATGTCAGCCCGATGCCGAGCGGCAGTCCGACCACGACGAGCGCGGTGGCCGCGATCGCCAGGCCGATCCGGGCCGCAGGGCCGCGTCGGGCCGCTCCGGAACGCCGGTTTCGCCGCAGGAATGCGGAAGAAGTCGCCATGTGCCCACCTGCTTTCATCGCCCGAACGCCCTCCTCCCACCGGCGACCAGGACCGGCGGCGACGTTCGATGAAGTAGTCGTACCCTACGCCGCTACCCGAGCGAAACGGACAAATGGCCCAGATTCAGGAGCCGCACGGTGACCCGTGCCACGTCGGTCACCCAGCGTGGGACACCGTGCTCGCTGGGGCGGCGTCTGGTACACCCAGGGCATGACGAACGCAGCAGGCGCCTCCACCCCACGGGTCACCGGCCTGTGGCGGTACCCCTTGAAGTCCGCCCAGGGTCTCGTCGAGCACCGGCTCCGCGTCGCACCCGGCGGCATCGAGGGCGACCGGACCCACGGCCTGATCGACGTGGCCAGCGGACGCCTCATGTCGGCCAAGCGCACCGCCGCGCTGCTGGGCGCCACCGCCACCGACCACGGGGTCACCCTCCCCGACGGCACCACGTGGGCCTACTCGGACCCCGGCATCGACGCCGGCCTGTCCGCCTGGCTCGGCCGCGACGTGCACCTCGCCACCCCCGACGAGGTCGACGGCGCCACCTACGAGATGACCTTCGACCCGCCCAACGAGGATGCCGAGGTCTTCGAGATCCCGGCGCCGGCGGGCACCTTCCTCGACCTGTGCGATCTCCACCTCGTCACCACGGCCACCCTCGCCGGCTGCGCCGAGGCCCGCCCCGACCTCGACTGGGACGTCCGCCGCTTCCGCCCGAACGTGCTCGTCGACGTCGACGGCGAGGCGTTCGCCGAAGACGCGTGGATCGGCCGCCGGGTCGCCATCGGCACGGCGGTGCTCGCGATCACCGGCCCGATGCTGCGTTGCGCCATGCCGCTGCGGGCCCAGCCCGGCCTCGAGCGCGAGCCCGGCCTCTTCGCTGCGATGAACGACCTGCACCCGACGTTCCCCAACCACCTCGGCCTGGTCGCCGACGTGGTCACCGCCGGCGAGATCCACCTCGACGACGAGCTGATCCTGGACTGA
>CAZUYW010000035.1:14746-19121 GCA_964624775.1 uncultured Iamiaceae bacterium | reverse complement strand
CGCAGCTCCACCTCGCGGCCGCGCAGGGTGCGGACGGTGCGGCGGCAGCGGCCGTCGTCGTCGCACACCCAGCGGGCAAGGTCGACGACGGTGGCGCCCGTGGCCTGGGCGGCGCGGCGAATGGTGGCGTTGCGGCAGTCGACCTCGGGGTAGCGGCCGTCGGCGTCCGACGCCGAGTCCATGGGGGCGATCGTGGTGACGGCCACGTCCGCGCCCTTGGCGCCGAGGATGCCGATCGCCTCCTGGTAGTGCTCCTGGTACCACCGGTCGAACACCGGGTCGCAGTCCTTGCGCCAGGCGCCGTGCACCCAACGGGAGGCGCCGGCAGGCGCCACCGAGAAGATCAGGGCGACGTCGGGCTGCACCTTGCCGACGTACCAGGACCACCGGCTCGGCCAGTCGGCGCAACCGGGCGGGTCGGTGATGATCCGGCCGTCCTGCTGGCGGGCGCGGCCGTCGCCGTTGGCGATGCCGCAGGCGGGCGTCCCGCGGTCGACCCAGTCGAGGTCGGCGGTGCGGGCCACCTCGCGCATCGGGTACTGCAACGCCCAGGCACCGGAGTCGCCGACGATGAGGAGCCGGTCGCGGCCGTCGGTGATCGGCGGGATCGGGGTCGACGCGATGCGCAGGTGGTTGCGGCCGCCGCCCACATCGCCGATCGGCGGCGTGCCGCCCTGGGTGGACCAGGCCACGAACAAGAAGACCACCCCGATCGACAGCGGGGTGGCCAGGCGGATCGTCCAGCCCTCGCCCCAGCCGTGGCGGATCGGGCGCTCGATCAGCGCGTACGAGGCGAGGGCGAACGCGAACGAGGCCCCGAGCCGCACCGCCACGAGCCGCCACCCGACCACGTGGTATCCCGCCTCGGCGAGGCGCCCCGGCGTCAGCAGGCAGATCAGCGGCCAGTGCCACAGGTAGAGGCCGTAGGAGATGAGGCCGAGGCCGCGCAGCGGGGCGACGGCGAACACCCGGGCCAGCGGCCCCCGGACAGGATGGGTCGTGGCGGCCAACAGGAGGGTGGCGACCAGGCCGGCGAGGACGAGCCCACCCCGGTACAGGAAGGGATCGGTGCCCCGCAGGTGCAGCCACGCCCAACCCAGCCAGAGCGCGCCGAGGACGGCGACGCCCTCGAGCACCCAGCGGGCCCGGCCGGCGGCCACCGGACCGAAGCGGGCCAGGGCGACGGCGAGGGCGGCGCCGAACAGGATGGCCCCGACGCGGGTGTCGGTGCCGAAGTAGATGCGGTTCGCGTCCTCGAGCGTGTCGAACCGGATCAGCGCCGAGCCGACCGACAGGGCGGCCAGGCCGAGGCAGACCACGAGGTAGCGGGAGAGGCGACGATCAACCTCGGCGTCCGACGGCACGCCGGGCGACGACGCCACGCCGGGCGAGGAGGCCCGGCGCGCCCGGCGCGCGTCCCACCACACGAGCAGGCCGACCGTCACCAACGGCCACACCACGTAGAACTGCTCCTCGATCGCGAGGCTCCACGTGTGCTCGAGCGGTGAGGGCCGGGCGAACAGGTTCCAGTAGTCGGTGCCGGCGAACACGGACCGCCAGTTCGCCACGTAGAGGAGCGTGGCGATCGCGTCGTGGCGCACCGGGATGAACGAGGTCGTCGACCCCCACGCCTGCGTGCCGAGCGCGACGGCCACGAGCACCACGAGCATCGCCGGGAGCAACCGCCTGGCCCGGCGCACCCAGAACCGCTTCAGGTCGAGGCGACCACGGGCCCGCCACTCGGCCACCAGCAGGCTGGTGATGAGGAAGCCCGACAGCGTGAAGAACAGGTCCACGCCGAGGTAGCCGCCGCGGATCAGCCCGAGGTGGAACGCGAGGACAGCCGCCACGGCGGCCCCGCGGAGGCCGTCGAGCGCGGGTTGGTGCGGGATCCGCACCGGGGGAAGGTCGGCGCTGGCCTCGTCGGGCACGGGAACCATGCTGGCATCGGTGCCCATTTTGGACACAGGCGAGACCGTGGCGACGCGACCTCCGACGTGAGCCTCCCTGGGAGGCGGGCGTAGGGTCGCGCCATGCGCCTGCGCCCCGCCACCTTGGTCTGCTCGCTCGCCGCCACCCTCGCGCTCGGCCTCGGCGTCACCGCCTGCGGCGGTGGCTCCGACGCCCCGACCACGACCACGACGACGGCCTCCACGATCCCGGTGCCGTCTGGGTTGCGCTCCATCGCCCCCGACGTGGTCGACGAGCTGCACGACATCGGCCGGCGGACCATCCCCGTGCAGGCGACCTGCAAGGACATCGACACCGACGCCTGCCGCAAGCTGCGCCCCAAGATCGAGGCCATCGCCGCCGACGCCATCGCCCTGAGCGATCGCATCGACGAGGCTGCCGGCTCGGACAAGCTGCCGCCCGACCTCAAGGCCACGCTCACCGCGGGCCAGGAGCTCTACTGCGCCACGGTGGAGGGTGATCTCTGCCCGAACGACTCCAAGACGATCCTCGCCACCATCGCCAACATGGTCGGCACCGTCGACGCCTGGAAGGCGATCAGCTAGGGCGAGCCGCCCGACCGGCCATCAGGGGCAGGTCCAGGTAGGTCCGGATCCCCGGTTCCGCGGCCACCACCGCGGGGATGGCGTTCACGCAATGCAGGGCGGTGGCGATGATGCCCGGGTTGCGGTCGAGGTCGTGGTCGAGCGTGGGCGGGTGCAGGCCGTGGAAGCTGGCGGTCACCGGCGGCACCGCGTCGATCGCCACCTCGAACCGCTCGCCCTCGGGGCCGAAGTCCCACGCCGGGTCGAGGTGCTCGGTGCCCATCAGCCAGTTCACGCGGACCGTCATCACCACCTCGCCGTCGACCGTCCCCTCCCAGGTGAGCCGCTGGGCGGCGATCGTGCCGACGTCGAGCACGCCGACGGGCGTGTCGATCGGCGCGGTGGCCACCGCGCACTCGATCGTGGCCGGCTTCACCGGATCGAGCTCCCAGCCGACCGCGGCCGCCACCATGTCGATCGACTGGCCGAAGCCGTCGCCCAGGATCCCGAGCATCGGGCTGTTGGCCGCCTCCTCGGGCGGCTTGCCGAACAGCATGATCTCGCGCACCACGAACGCCGAGGCGTAGGTGCGGATGTCGCTGAACTCCTCGGCCCGCACGTGGTGGATGTCGCGGCAGTAGGCGGACAGCACGAGCGGCAGCTGCTCGGTGATGCCGCCCGGGTTGATGCCGGTGCCGTGCAGCGACACACCGGCCTCCCGGCAGGCGCCCTCGAGCTCGGCCACGTCGTGGGCGGCGAACGGGTAGAACCAGCCGGTCGGCGTCACCACGTTCAGCCCGGACCGCAGCAGGGTCAGGACCTCGTCGGTGTTCGGCAGCATCGGGGCGTACACCACGGCATCGGCGTCGAGCGCCAGGAGCTCGTCGAGGTCGGCAGTCGCCGTCACCCCGATCGGGTCGATGCCGCACAGCTCGCCGATGTCGCGGCCGGCCTTGGCCGCGTCGTAGGTGTACGCGCCCACGAGCTCGAGCTCGGGGTGGACGAGCACCCCCTCGATGGCGTTGCGGCCGACGTTGCCCGTCGCCCACTGGATGACCCGGATCACTCGTTCGCCTCCCAGAACTCCCACATGACCTTCGACGCGTCGACCTGCTTGGTGGTGTGGCCGAGCCGCTCCACCGCGAACCGCGACCCCGGCCAGGTGTGGCCGCCACCCTCGATCCGGTACAGGACGACGGGTGCCTCGCAGCCCGACCACGAGATCCGGGTGACCTCCGAGGACAGGTGCTCGGTGGTCGGCTTCGGGTCGCAGCGGTTGTGCTCGGCCCACGCCGCAGCGTTGCCCTCGGCGCCCTTGGTGCGCAGGCCCTGACCGGTGGCGACCGTGCCACCGCCGTAGGGCACGACCCGATCGGCGGTGCCGTGGAAGATCACCATCGGGCGGATCGGCGCGTCCTTGCAGAGCGGCGCGAGGTAGAAGTTGGCGGCGACGGGACCGAAGCCGGTGAAGGTGTCCGCGTCCTTGCAGGCGAGCGCCGCGGTCATGGCCCCGCCGCTCGAGATGCCGGTGGCGTCGACCTTGGCCGGGTCGACACAGGCGTCGCGCACGAGACGCTCGACGATGGCGTTCGCCAGGTCCTGATCCCCGTTGCCGTTCAGGAACCGCCACTGGCGCACCGCGGCGTCGACCCCGTCGGGCGTGGCCACGAGGAAGCCGTGCTCGTCGGCCAGCGCCTCGAAGCCCGAGTAGACGGCCTGCTGCTCCTTGTTCGAGCCGGCGCCGTGGAACTGCACGACGAGCCGGGGATGCGCGGCGAGCCGCTTCGGGCGGTACACGAAGTAGCTCCGGTGCTCGCCGTCGATCGTGACCTCGGTGGTGCTGCGCCCGACCGGGAGGTCGGCCGACGGGGTGCAGGCGG
>CAZUYW010000035.1:0-14646 GCA_964624775.1 uncultured Iamiaceae bacterium | reverse complement strand
CACGCGTGGTCGACGTCGCGCCGGCACGGGTGGTCGACGACGTGGTCGGCGCGGCCTCATCGCCCGAGGTCGAGCAGGCGCCGAGCAGCAGGGCGGCGGCGAGGACGAGCACGGCGGAGCGGCGCATCGCGGCGATGGTACGGGTCACCGAGCGGCCGCGCCGGTGCGGTGCGAGACTCCTTGACCAGGCACCTGCGCCTACCTATTGTCACACGGAGCGCCACAACCTGCCCGATCGGCCCCCGCCGACCCGGCCGGCGCCGGAGGGGAGCACCATGGCGAACGACGACGGGGTCACCATCCACCACCGCACGTGCCCGCTCTGCGAGGCCACCTGCGGGCTCGAGATCACCATGCGCGACGACGCGGTCGTGCGGATCCGCGGCGACCGCGACGACGTGTTCTCCCACGGCTTCATCTGCCCCAAGGGCTCGACCCTGAAGGGCCTCCACGAGGACCCCGACCGCCTCCGAACCCCCCTCGTGCGGCGGGACGGGGTTCTCACCGAGGCCACCTGGGACGAGGCCTTCGCTGCCGTCGCCGCCGGCCTCGGCGCCGTCTGGGACGAGGGCGACCGCAACGCCGTCGGCCTCTACCTCGGCAACCCGTCGGTCCACACGGTGGCGGGCAGCCTCCACCTCGGGCCGCTCATCAAGGCGTTCAAGACCCGCAACGTGTTCTCGGCGTCCACCGTCGACCAGATGCCCAAGCACGTCAGCAGCGGCCTGCTCTTCGGCAACCCGAACACGATCCCCGTGGTCGACCTCGACCGCACCGACTACCTCTTGATGCTCGGCGCCAACCCCCACGAGTCCAACGGCTCGATGACCACCGCGCCCGACTTCCCCGGCCGCATGGCCGCGATCCGCGAGCGCGGCGGCCGCGTCGTCACCGTCGACCCCCGCCGCACCAAGACCGCCGCCGCGTCCGACGAGCACCTCGCCATCCGCCCGGGCACCGACGCCCTCTGGCTCGCCGCCCTGTGCACCGAGATCGCCGCCGCCGGGCTCGTCGACCTGGGCGACGTGGCCGACCACGTCCGCGGCCTCGACGCCACGCTCGCCGCCCTCGCCCCGTTCACCGCGGACAGCGTCGCCGCCCACACCCGCATCGACGCCGAGACCACCCGGCGCATCGCCCGGGAGTTCGCCAGCGCGCCGAGCGCCGCCTGCTACGGCCGCATCGGCACCCACACCACGCCCTACGGCACCCTCGCCTCGTGGCTCACCGAGGTCGTGTCGATCATCACCGGCAACCTCGACCGCCCCGGCGGGATGATGTTCCCCACCCCCGCGATCAGTGCGCCGACCGCGGGCCGCCCGCCCGGCGGCCGCGGCTGGGGCATCGGCCGGTGGAGCTCACGGGTCGGCGACCACCCCGAGGTGCGCGGCGAGCTGCCCGTCGGGGCCATGGCCGAGGAGATGCGCACGCCCGGCCCCGGCCAGGTGAAGGCGATGATCACCATCGGCGGCAATCCGGTCCGCTCGTGCCCCAACAGCCTCCGGCTCGACGAGGCCTTCGCCGGCCTCGACTTCATGGTGTCCGTCGACATCTACCTGAACGAGACCACCCGCCACGCCGACGTCATCCTCCCGGTGCCGTCGCCGCTCGCCAAGCCGCACTACGACCTCGCCTTCTACAACCTCGCCGTGCGCAACGTGGCCAACTACAGCCCGGCGATCCACGGCGCGGACCACCCCACCGAGCCGGGCATGGAGGAGACCGACATCCTCGCCAAGATCACGCTCATCGCCAGCGGCATGGGCGCCGACGCGGACCCTGACATCGTCCACGGCCTCCTGCTCGCCGGCGTCGCCGAACGGGCCGGCATCGACCCCGAGGCCGCCGCGGCCGAGCGCAGCCACCTCACCCGGGTCGAGGCGATCATCGACGTCATGCTGCAGAGCGGCCCCTACGACGGCCTCGACATCGAGGTGCTCAAGGCCAACCCCCACGGCGTCGACCTCGGGCCGCTCCAGCCCCGCATCCCCGAGGTGCTGCGCACCGCGTCGGCCCAGGTCGAGCTCGACGCCGAGCCCGTCATCGCCGACGTCGCCCGCCTCGAGGCGCTCCTCGCCGAACCGCCCGACGACCGGCTGCTGCTGGTGGGCCGTCGCCACCTGCGCTCCAACAACTCGTGGATGCACAACATCGAGGTGCTGGTGAAGGGCAAGCCGCGCTGCACCCTCCAGGTCAACCCGGCCGACGCCGCCAGCCTCGGCCTCGCCGACGGCGCACCGGCCACCGTCGCCTCCGACACCGGCGCGGTCACCGCCACCGTCGAGGTCACCGACGAGCTGTCGCCCGGCACCGTCAGCCTCCCCCACGGGTGGGGCCACGGCGTCCCCGGCACGCGGGGCGCGGTCGCCGCCCGGACCGTCGGCGTCAACAGCAACGAGCTCACCGGCGAGGGCGTCATCGACCCGCTCTCGGGCAACGCCCGCCTCAACGCCATCCCCGTCACCGTCACCGCCGGAGCCGCAACGTGACCGGACGCGACCTCGCCCCCGCGCTCGACCTCGAGATCAGCCGGGCCGACCTGCACACCACCCGCGTCGTCGAGCGCGACCCCGCGGCCCTCTCGCCCGGGCAGGCCCGGCTGCGCATCGAGCGGTTCGGCCTCAGCGCCAACAACATCACCTACGCCGTCATCGGCGACATGCTCCAGTACTGGGCCTTCTTCCCCGCCGCCGACGGCTGGGGCCGCGTCCCCGTGTGGGGCTACGCCGAGGTCATCGAGTCCACCCACGACGAGCTCGACCCGGGTCGACGGGTCTTCGGCTTCCTCCCCATGTCGAGCGAGCTCGTGGTCGAGGTCGGACGGGTCGACGACGGCGGCTTCACCGACGTCGCCGAGCACCGGCGCGCCATGGCCGGCGCCTACAACCGCTACGCGTTCGCCGACCCGGACATCGCGCGGGGCTCGGCCGACGAGGAACGCCGGATGCTGCTGTACCCGCTGTTCTTCACCGCCTTCCTCGTCGACGACTTCATCGGCGACAACGGCTGCTTCGACGCCACCACGCTCGTGATCTCGAGCGCATCGTCCAAGACCGGCCTCGGCATCGCCCGCCAGGCCGGGGGGCGTGCGGACCTCACCGTCGTCGGCCTCACCTCGCCCGCGAACGTCGCCTTCACCGAGAGCCTCGGCGCCTACGACACGGTGCTGCCCTACGGGCGCGAGGCGGACCTGCCCGTCGAGCCGACCGTCTACGTCGACGTCTCCGGCGCCGCGCCCGTGCGCAACGCCGTGCACCACCACCTGGGCGACGCCCTGCGCCACGACATGGTGCTCGGTGCCACCCACTGGGCCGAGATGGGCGGCGCCGACGCCGACCTGCCCGGGCCCGCGCCCGCGTTCTTCTTCGCCCCGTCCCAGATCGCCAAGCGCGTCGCCGAGTGGGGCCAGGAGCGCCTCGACGGCGCCCTCGCCGAGGCCTGGGCCGCCTACGCGCCGTGGGTGGCCAGCTGGATCGAGGTCCGCCACGCCACGAGCTTCGAGGAGCTCGCCGAGACGTGGTGCGAGCTGCTCGACAACCAGGCCGACCCCGCCGTCGGCCACATCATCGCCCCCGGCGCGACCGACTGACCGGAGCCCCCGTGGAGACAATCCGCACCCCCGACGAGCGCTTCGCCGACCTGCCCGGCTTCCCGTTCGCCCCGCACTACGTCGACATCCCCGACCTCGACGGCGGCACCCTGCGCATGCACCACCTCGACGAGGGCCCGGCCGACGGGCCCGTCGTCCTGCTGCTCCACGGGGAGCCGGCCTGGTGCTACCTGTACCGCACGATGATCCCGATCCTCGCCGAGGCCGGGCACCGCGTCATCGCCCCCGACCTCGTCGGCTTCGGCCGCTCCGACAAGCCGACCCGCCCCGAGGACTACACCTACGCCCGCCACGTCGGCTGGCTCTCGGCTCTGCTGTTCGACCACCTCGACCTGCGGGGCATCACCTACGTCGGGCAGGACTGGGGCGGCCTGCTCGGGTTGCGCCTCGTGGGCCAGGACCCGGACCGATACGACCGCGTGGTCATCGCCAACACCGGCCTGCCCACCGGCGACCGCCCGCTCAGCGAGGCGTTCATGGCCTGGCAGAAGTACTCGCAGGAATCGCCGCACTTCAACATCGGCAAGATCGTCGCCGGCGGCTGCATCGACGGGCTCAGCGACGCCGAGATCGCCGCGTACGACGCGCCCTACCCGGACGACACCTACCAAGCCGGGCCGCGCATCCTGCCCTCGCTCGTCCCCACCGGCCCCGACGATCCCGCCGCAGCCGACAACCGGGCCGCGTGGGAGGTGCTCGAAGCCTTCGAGAAGCCGTTCCTGTGCGCGTTCAGCGACGGCGACCCCGTGACGGCCGGCGGCGAGCGCACGTTCCTGCGCCGCGTGCCCGGGACCGCGGGCCAGGCCCACACCACGATCACCGGTGCCGGGCACTTCGTGCAGGAGGACCGGGGTCCCCTGCTGGCCCAGCTGATCGTCGACTTCGCGGCCTCGACCGCGAACTGAGGACGTCGATCAGGGGCGGCGATCGCGCGCGGCCGGCATCCAGTTCGGGCCCGCGGTGGCATCGATGCGCTCGAGGAAGCGCGGTCCCACCGGCTCGACCAGGTCGAGGAAGGCGAGCGTGCGCTCCTCGCCGAGGAGGCGCCACGCCGCCTCGCACAGCTCGTCGGTGCGCTCCTCGATGCGGGCGCGCAGGGCCAGGCCCGCGTCGTTGACCCGCCCGTCGGCGGCGAGGCCCCGGCGCTCGAGGTCGGCGAGCGCGGCCTCGAGCGCGGCGTCGTCCGCACCGCGGCTGCGGGGGATCCAGTCGCCCGGGTAGTTGAGGTGGGCGTCGTGGAGGAGCCCGGCCTGGGTGCCGGTGAGGTCCTCGGCCACGAGGATGGCGAAGTGGGTGTCGCCCCGGTACTCGCGGATGCAGTTCACCGCGAGCCACGCCGACAGGACCGGGTCGGCGGGGCGGGGCCACCCGCGGTGCGCGGCGAACATGACCCGCCCCGACGACGGCAGCGCGTCGGCCGCCTCCCACAGCGCCGGCCCGAGGTCGGCGAGCCCGTCGCAGATCTCGGGCGCGTAGGCCTGGAGGCCGACGGTGACGCCGTGGTCCCGGGCGCCGGTCACGTCCTCCCAGGTCGCCGCGGCGGCCGCCATGGCGAGGGACACCTCCACGAAGCCCGGATGGATCGAGTAGTACGCGGCGGCGACGGCCTGGTGACCGGCGGCGGCGAGCGGCGCGCCGCGGGTGGCGGCGTAGTAGCCGAACCCGTTCTCGATGCCGAGCGCGGTGTACGCCTCGATGGCGACCGGGTCCCAGTAGATCCAGCCGATGAGGCGGTGGGAGGCCATGGAGGCGCGGGCGCTGAGGGTCGTCCAGTCGGTCACGCCGCCAGCCTAGGTTCTGACACTAAGTATGTCAGTTGGTTGGCGGTGGGGTCCCCTACGCTCCGGCGATGGACTTCGGCATCGCCTTCGCCAACACCGGCCCCTACACCGACCCCGCGGCCGCAGCCGCGTTCGCCCAGGCCGCCGAGGCCGCAGGGTTCGAGTCGCTGTGGACCGTCGAGCACGTGGTGGTGCCCGCCGGCTACGAGTCGACCTACCCCTATGACCCGAGCGGCAAGATGCCCGGCGGCGAGACCTCGCCGATTCCCGACCCGCTGATCTGGCTGGCGTACCTGGCCGCCGTCACCACCCGCATCAACCTGGCCACGGGCGTGGTGATCCTCCCCCAGCGCAACCCGCTGGTGCTGGCCAAGGAGCTCGCCACGCTCGACGTCATGTCGGCTGGGCGCATGCACCTCGGCGTCGGCGTGGGCTGGCTCGAGGAGGAGTTCGACGCCATCGGCGTCCCGTTCGCCAAGCGCGGCGCCCGCACCGACGAGCACATCGCCGCCATGCGGGCGCTCTGGACCGGCGAGGCCGCGTCGTACCACGGCGAGTTCGTCGACTTCACCGACTGCATCTCGCTGCCACGGCCGGTCCAGCCGTCGATCCCCATCCACGTCGGCGGCCACAGCGAGGCCGCGGCTCGCCGCGCCGGGCGCCTCGGCGACGGGTTCTTCCCGGGCAAGGGCGACCACGAGGAGCAGGCCCACCTGATCTCGGTGATGCGCGACGCCGCCCTGGCCGCCGACCGCGACCCCGACGCGATCGAGGTCACCTCGGGCGGGCGCGGCGCCGTCGGGTCCCGCGCCCTCGACGAGGTGCGCACCCTCGCCGCCATGGGCGTCACCCGCGTGATCCTCCCGGCGTTCCTGTTCTGGCAGGACACCGCCGATGCCCTCGCCCGCTACGGCGACGAGGTCATCGCCCCCACCAACGCCTGACCCGTTCTTCGCCGCGACATGGTCGCTCCTGCGCCCGTTCGCGGCGAAGAACCGATCCGGACTGTCCGGTTTCCCGAACCTCGCCGCGAACTGGTCGACGGGGAGCCGATTCGCGGCGAAGAACTGATCAGGCGGGGGTGGCGGCGAGGAGGGCGAGCATGGCGCGGGCGACCATGGGGCCGGCGTTCTGGTTCTGGCCGGTGACGAGGCGGCCGTCGACGACCCAGTGGTTGGCGAACGGGTCGCGGAAGCGGGTGGCCGACTCGAAGCGTGCACCGAGCGCTCGCAGCTCGGTCTCGGGGTGGAACGGGGTCGACTCGATGCCGAGCTCGCGCACCTGCTTGTCGGTCACCGCGGTGACCCGGCGGTCGGCCACGAGGGGCGAGCCGTCGGGGGTGACGGCGAGGCGCAGGCCGAGCGGCCCGTGGCACACGCCGCCGATGACCAGGCCGGCCGCCGCGGCGGCCGACAGGGCCTCGCCCAGCGCCTCGGACGTGCCGAAGTCGAACGCCGCACCCCAGCCCCCGGCGAGGTAGACCGCGTCGTAGGCCGTGATGTCGACATCAGCGATGGCAGGCGACGTCGCCATGCGGGCCCGCAGGGCCTGGTCGTCGAGCAGGCGGTCGTCGGCCGCGCACCGCAGCACCGGCTTGAGCGACTGCGGGTCGACCGGGATGGTGCCGCCCGCGGGGCTGGCGACGTCGACATCCAGGCCCGCGTCGGCGAACGCGTAGTACGGCACGGAGAGCTCCGAGCAGAACACGCCGGTGCGGGTGCCGGGGCGCAGGACGGCGTGGTTGGTGGCCACGCACAGCACCCGCCGGCCGGGCAGGTCGACGGGGGTGGCGCCGGCGGCGGGATCCTCGGGGTGCATGCCGATCCGGCGGAGGACGGCGCGCAGGCCGAGGACGGGAGGCGGCGGGGTGCTGGTCACGGCAGGTCCGATCATCGCGGTCGGAGGTCGCCCCTGGTTCTACCATCTGTCACTTCCGTTGACAGAACTTGACCCCCTGGGTACGGTCGACGCAGCGGCACACCCGGCCCGGCCGGGGGAAGGGGACCCCATGTCCGACGATCTCGCCGAGCTCCTCGTGGACTCGCTCCAGCGGCGCATGGCCACCATGCACTCGCTCTACTACCAGGCCGTCGACACGATGGACCTCGAGCACGTCAACCACTTCGAGCGGGAGGGCGTCCTGCCCATCGCGTTCTCGCTGTTCCACTACACGAACATGCAGGACGCCTCGTTCATGATGATCACCGGCATCCCGCCCATCTGGAACGCCGAGTGGCAGGCCAAGGTGCAGATGACGATCGACGACCACGGCAAGCACCGCACCGTCGACGAGATGATCCACCAGCGCATCGGCGACTACGAGGCGTTCAAGGCCTACCAGCGCGCCGTCTTCGACCGCACCGAGGCCTACCTCGCCACCATGGACCCGGCCGACCTCACCCGGGTCCTCATCGCCCCGCCCTACCCCGACGTGGTGGCGTCCACCTACAGCGCGCGCTGCGCCGGCCCCGAGGGCATCACCGTGCTCGACGGCTTCGAGTGCTGGCTCTACCAGCACGGCCTGCGCCACATGGGCGAGATCGAGCTGGCCCGAGGCCTCGTCGGCCTCGGCGGCATGACCTCCTAGTCCTCGGCCACGCCAGACCTCAGGCGTCGAGGCGCTCGGTGAGGTGGACGGTCACGACATCGCCGGCCTCCTTGGCGATGACCTTGCGCACGTCGGCCTTCATCGGCAGCTTGTGGCGACCGTCGCCGAGGGCCATGAACGAGCTCTGGAACGGGTGGCCGTCGACGGTGCCGCGCACCTTCACCAGGCCGCGGGTGCCGAAGTACTCGGCCGACCCCTCCATCACGACGTAGGTCCACCCGCCCGGGTTGGGACTCTTCTCGAGGGTCGCCTCGAAGGTGCGGTCGAGCTCGCTCATGGTGGATCCTCCCCAGTCGCCGGCTGCCCGATATGACGGCCTCCGGAGGCGGCGATCATCGCGGCCCACAGTGTTCTCCACACGCGCCATCGGGACGACTCCCGTGTGGTCGATGGTCCCGTTCGGTTCACTGTACGCACGTGTCCATTGACATTCGGGTCCGGGGGGGGGGCACGGTTCGCGGGATGTGATGAGGCGGCGTTCCGGTCTCGGTCGGAAACCTGGTCTGGCGCTTCCGGACGACGGGGGATCGGTGGAGATGACGAGAGGTGTGGGGTGGGTCGTTTCCCTGGTGTTGATCGCGTCTTCGACCTCCGTATTGGTCCCGACGACGACGAGTGCGGAGGAGCCGCCGGACGCCGACGTCCAGGTGACGTCTGACGGGACTGGAGGGTTGGTTCTGTCGGGTGACGGTGGGGTAGCCCGGCGGTCTGAGCTGGTGGACATGCGGACGGCAACGTCGCGCACGTATTCAACCGATGTCGCCGGCGTGTTGAAGACGGTGGCGTGGCCGGCACCGGTGCACTTCTTGGACGAGGGGGGCCGCTGGCGGTCCTACGACACCGATCTCGAGCCTGCCGGTGCCGGGGTCGTTGAGACGCACCGCACGGCGTTGGAGACCGAGATCGCAACCGACCTCGACGCACTTGAACTGGTGTCGGTGAGTCCCGCCGCTGGGATGTCAGTGGGCTTCGGGCTCGCGGGTGGTTCGCCGGGATCGGCGGGGATCGTGGCGGGTGATGAGGTGTCGTTCGAGGACGCACTTCCGGGAGCGGACCTCCGGCTCCGGGCGGTGCCGTCTGGGGTGAAGGAGGAGATCGTGGTGGAGTCTGCGGCCGCTGATCTCGACGCGCTGGTGTTCCCCCTGGCGCTCGAGGGGGTGGTCGCCCGGCTGGCCGCGACCGGCGGGGTCGAGTACGTCGACAGCGCGGGGGCGGTACAGGCGGTCACGCCACCGGGGTTCATGGTGGACAGCGCCGAGGAACCGGTGCGGTCGGACGCGGTCCGGTTCAACTTGGAGGGCCCACCCGGCGAGCAGGTCCTTAACGTCGATGTGGACCGTGAGTGGATCGCCGACCCGGCCCGCGTGTTCCCGGTGGTGATCGATCCGACCTTCGAGTTCCCGTTCGAGGAGGTGGCACCAGACCAGGACGACACCTACATGGTGGAAGGCACCCCGGGTGACCGCACGGACCTGCCGGAACTGCAGGTCGGGCTGTCTGGTGGTGCGGTACGACGGTCGCTGTTGCACTTCTCGACCCTGGACCACCCGGATTTCTCGGGGGCGAGCATCTTCGACGCCCGTCTGGTCCTCACCCAGAACGCCGGGGGTGCCTGTCCGTCGGCGCCGCCGTTCGCGGCCTACCGGGTCCCCCAGTTCTGGCCGCCTGAGAGCACAGAGTCGATCACGTACCCGGGACCGACCGCCGTCGATCCGCCTGATGAGGACCGGTTGGCGGTGTCGGAGTCGTGGACGAGCTATGGGACGGGTTCGGGGTGCACGCCGTCGGGCGCGGTGGCAGTGCACATCACCCGGGCCGCATGGGGATGGGCAGAGGGCACGTGGGCCAACTTCGGGGTGATGCTGCGGGCGGTCGATGAGGAGGACCCCGCTGCGTTCCGACAGTTCGCGTCCGCCGACGCCGAGGAGTCCACCGAGCGCCCGAGGTTGGAGCTGGTGTGGTCCAACCCGGCCTTCGGGCCGGCGGACCAACCGGCCGCACCCGTGGGCGTCGCCCCGGCCGGCGAGCTCCACCTCGACTCGCCCATCCCGGCGGCCCCGTCGGTCCCGATGGAGCTCTCGGCGGAGTTCGCTGACCCAGACGACGAGGACGGCCACGTGCAGTTCTTCGGATACTCGGCCGAGACCTTCGCGTGGGGCACGGTGTTCGGTGACGTCGTGTCGTCGGAGGACCGGTCCGAGACCGCTGGTGCATCCCTGCCCTACGACGTGCCGCTCGTGTTGCGCGCCCACGCGGTCGAGGGGCCGGTCCCAGCCGGGCCACCGGACCCCAACAACCTGCCTGCGGTGTCACCTCTGAGCGACCCAGTGAACTTGGTCATTCCCTCGGTGCAACTTGTCGCCCCCGCTGACGGAGCGAGCGTGTTCGGCATAGCCACCTTGCGCGCTGAGATCGCCAACACCACCGGCCTCGACCGGGTCGAGTTCCGGGTCGACGGCCAGCTTGCGGGCACCGACACCGCCGCCCCCTTCGAGCTCACGGGCGACTCCTCGTTGACCCCCGGTGGCCCCGGCCACGAGCTCGATGTCCGAGCCGTCTACACCAATGGCCGGGTCGTGTTCAGCCCACCGAGCGACGTAACCGTCAACAACGGGCTCAGGGTCACCTCACACGACGACGGTGACACCGTCTTCCACACCGAGAGCGTGCACGCATGGCGGGGGTCGACTCCGGCCAACGAGATCGACTCGATCGAGCTTCTGATCGACGACACGCCCACCGGGGTCATCGCGGACGCCGCCGGAGACATCGCCTGGGACACTGCCCCCCTCGGCGACGGGCCCCACACCCTCGCGGTCCAACTCACGACCACGGGCCAGCAGGTCTTCGAGTCGCCCGCGGTGACCGTCGAGGTCGCCAACGGGCTGGACGCACCGGCGCGGATCGCCGCCGACCGGGAACGCGGCCTGCTCAACGCCGACAGCCAGATGGTCGAAGGAGTCACCATGATCGCCTCGCCCGACGCCGGCAGCGAGCGGTACCTCGCCGGCGGGGCCGGCGACGACGGCACCACGCTGCTGCTCCGCTACCTCAGCCGCTACCAACGGGCGTCAACGGCGTCGCAGGCTGCGGTCGACGCCCTGCTGGCCGCACCCGATGCGTTGGAGGCAGGGTGCAGTGGTGCTTGGTGCACCGCTGAGTTCGCAGCCGAAGGGCTGCCGACCGTCCAGATCGAGTACCGCCCAGACCAGACCGACGACACGGACAGCCCTGCCAACGGCATTCCCGATGTGGTGGAAGCGACCGCGAGCCTCATCCACACCACGATTCCCGAATACGAGGAACTCGGGTTCGACCTCCACCCCGACTACTACAACGGCAAGAAGATCTCGATCACGGCCCGGGACCTCTTCGCGACCTCCTGGGTCGACCCGACCTCCGACCACATCTACCTGGAACCCCTGGATGGAGATGAGCCTCTGGACGAGACGGAACACGAGTTGTTCCATCTGTTCCAGTACAACTACTTGAGCTTTCGCGACGTGATTCAAGGCTACTGCCACGTGCTTGACCACTGCCGGTGGTCGACCCTGTGGTGGATGGAAGCGACCGCGAACTGGGCGATGTACGAAGTCACCGATCCACCTCCACCGGGCGAGACCCCCTACTACGTCGGCAGCCTTCAGTCGTTCCTGGCCTCACCGTGGGAGCGGCTGGCGGAGCCATCGCCGACCGGGAACAACGCCGGGTACGGCGAGTTCCTCTTCGCCGAGCACCTCGACCAGACCTACGGAGCTCAGGGCGTCGTCGAGGTGTTCGAGGAGCTCAAGGAGGGCGACGGCCGCCACGCGATCGAGGTCCTCGAAGATGTCCAAGACGCCCGAAGCGACGGGGTGAGTTGGGAGGACTTCATCGCCGGGTTCTGGCGCGCCGCCTACACCTTCGAAGGATTCAACCCCGACGACGCCGAGACCTGGCGGACCGTGGTACTCGACGACTTGACCGGCACCGACAATGACATCTTCGGGGTGCAACGCCCTGCCCGCCAGCGCATCGACGTATCCGCCAACGCGCCCTCCGGATCGGCGCAGGTGTCGCTCAACCCCGGCGGCGCCGCGTTCATCGACATCCGCCCCGCGACCAACGAGCTCGGGCGCGTCCGGATCGAAGCGCAAGTCGACGATGCCAGCCGTGTCGGGAAGTACCGGTTCGAGGTCGTCGGCTACGACGAGGCGGGCCACCCCGACCTGTGCGGAGCACCCAACGAGGATCTCGGGTTCCCCGAAGGCGCTCAACTCCCCAACCAGACCAACGGCTGGGTGGGCGACTACTTCACCACCAGCCCCTGCTCGACCGCCACCCTCGTCATCAGCCAGATCGACCCCAACGGCGGCTCGAACGTCGATCAGATCGATGTCACCGTGGACTTCGACGACGCCCGCCAGATTCTCTTCGCCGCCACCGTCGTCGGCCACAACCAAGACCGGCCCCACCAGATCGTCGAGGGCACCGGTGCCAGCATCGGCGACGGCGGGAGCGTCCAGAACGATTCGGTGAGCTTCACGCCATCAGGCCCGGTGGCGCTCGCGATCGAGCACGAGACGGTGCAAGGCGGTGGTACTACGGAGGCACAGGCTCTCTACGTCGGCGATCACGGCCGGATCCGCCGTATCGGCCGGCAGAACGTGATCACCACGGTGGTCGGCACCGGGTACCCGGGATCGAGCGGGGAAGGCGGCCCCGCCACCCAAGCCCAGATCCCGTCACCCACCGCGATCGCGATCGACGGGACCGGGCGACTCGTCTTCGCCACCGCCACCGCGGTCTACCGGGTCGAACAGGGCGACCTGATCCGCATCGCCGGCCACCCGACCACTACCGGGTTCACCGGGGATGGCGGAACCGCCACCGACGCCAGGTTCGACCAGATCTCGGACCTGGAAGTGGGCGGCGCCGGCAACATCTTCGTGGCCGACACCAACAACCACCGCATCCGGATGATTGACACCAACGGCAACGTCTCAACCGTCGCTGGCGACGGCTTCAACAGCCACTACGGCGATGGTGGGCCCGCCGCCAGCGCCAGTCTCGCCGCACCCACCGGGATCGCCGTCGACAGCGGTCAGGTGGTCGTCGCCGAGAACGCCCACCTCCGCACGTTCAGCGTCGGCGGCGACATCGACACCATCGCCGGCAACGGCACCGTCGGCGTCACCCACAGCGGCGCACTCGCCACCGATGCCGCAATCGCCCCCCGAGACGTAGAGATCGACCCCACCGGACAGATCGTCATGACGACCGGCCCCTTCGACTGCGTGCGCGTCATCGCCGCCAGCGGGCGCATCTACACCGTCGCCGGCCACCACGACACCACCACACCAGCGAACCCCGAGGACGTCAACGACGGCGAGCGCGCCCCGCTCGCGATCGTCGCCAACGCACGCGGGCTTGCCACCGGCATCGAAGGAACCACCACCAGCACCGCAGGCAACATCTACTTCATCGACCTCAACAACTACCGCCTCCGCATCGCCTACCCAGGTGGCACATGACACGCTCGGCTGACGTGACGCAGGCATCTCGCCCTGAGTGGCAACGGCAACTACGACACACCCGCGGCGGCTGGAGCTCGCCGGCCGCAACTGTGGGCAGAGCGGCCGCCGTCGCGCTGGCGAGCGTGCTCCTCACCGGATGCGGATTCCTGTTCTTCAGAGAGGACTTCCCACAAGAGATCGTCGTGGACAACCGCACCGACGTCACACTCACCGCCACCTACCGAGGCCGAGTCGTTGAACTGGTGCCGCCGCACCGCCGCCACTCGATGCATCCGGGACCCGTCGAAGGCGACTCCTGCTTGATCGCACCGATGCTCATCGTGGACGAGTCGGACACCCCGGTGGCCCAAGTGGATGAGGGTGAGTGCTACAAGAACGACCGGATCACGATCGTGATCGAACAGGACGACCTACCCTGACCCCACCAACTCGCCGGCGCGGCTTTGAGGTCAGTTGCCGAAGTCCCAGCCTTCGCCGCTCGCGAACTGGCCGAGGACGTTCTTGGCGATGAGGATCTTGTGGACCTCGTCGGGGCCGTCGGCGATGCGCAGGGTGCGGGCGCCCTGGTACATGGCGAACAGGGGCAGGTCGTTGGAGACGCCGGCCGCGCCCCAGACCTGGATGGCCCGGTCGACCACCCGGGTGTAGGCGTTCGGCACGAACACCTTGATGGCCGAGATGTCGGTGCGGGCCGCGGCCATGCCGCCGTCGACCTTCTCGGCGGCGTGGATGGTCATGAGGCGGGCGGCCTGGATGTCCATGTACGAGTCGGCGATGAAGCCCTGGATGAACTGCTTGTCCTGGAGCAGGCCACCGTGCACCTCGCGGGAGCGGGCCCGCTCGACCATCAGGTCGAAGGCCCGCCACATCTGCCCGATCGAGTTCATGCAGTGGTAGACCCGGCCGGCGCCGAGGCGGTCCTGGGCGGCCTGGTGGCCCTCGCCGACCCGGCCGAGGGCGTTCTCCACCGGCACCCGCACGTCCTCGTACTTCACCTCGCAGTGGTCGGACGTCTTGCGCCCCCACACGCCGATGCCCCGCACGATGTTCACGCCCTTGGTGGCGGTCGGGACGATGATCTGCACCATCGGGCCCTTGCGGGGATCGGGGTCCTCGGCGTTCGGGTCGACC
>CAZUYW010000034.1:18511-19274 GCA_964624775.1 uncultured Iamiaceae bacterium | reverse complement strand
GCCGAGGAGCGCGACGAGCACGGCCACCTGGGCCGGGCGATGGGGAGGGGTGCGGCGCATGGGACTCCGATCGACGCAGGGCGGTGATCGGCGGCCGGGGCCGCGAGGGCGGGCCGGAGCCCGGGAGGCCTAGAGGCGCTCGATGAGGGTGCCGGTGCCGAGCCCGCCGCCGCAGCACATCGAGATGAGGCCGTAGCGGCCGCCGGTGCGCTCCAGCTCGTGCAGGGCCTTGGTGATCAGGACGGCGCCGGTGCCGCCGAGCGGGTGGCCCAGCGCGATGGCCCCGCCGTTGGGGTTCACGCGGTCCATCGGCACGTCGAGCTCCTTGGCCCAGGCCAGCACGACCGAGGCGAAGGCCTCGTTGATCTCGAACGTGTCGATGTCGGTGATCGACAGGCTGTTGCGATCGAGGAGGCGCCGGGTGGCGTCGATCGGGCCGGTGAGCATGAGCACGGGGTCGACGCCGACGAGGCAGGTGTCGACGATGCGGGCCCGGGCCCGCAGGCCGAGCTCGTCGGCCTTCTCGGGCGTGGTGAGCAGCATGGCGGCAGCGCCGTCGGAGATCTGGGACGAGGAACCGGCGGTGTGGACGCCGTTCTCGCGGGCCACGGCCTTCAGCGAGGCCAGCTTCTCGAGGGTGGTCTCGCGCAGGCCCTCGTCGCGGCTGACGGTGTGGGTGGTGCCGGCGGGCTTGCCCTCCTCGTCCAGGTCGGGGGCCTCGAGGGGCACGATCTGGGACTCGAAGCGGCCCTCGGCCCAGGCC
>CAZUYW010000034.1:16120-18501 GCA_964624775.1 uncultured Iamiaceae bacterium | reverse complement strand
CTGGTCGGCGATGCGCTCGGCGCCCTCGAACTGCGAGGTGAACTCGTAGCGGCCGAAGTACGACTTCGGGATCGGGCGGCCGTAGTCGCCCTTGGCGTTCGAGCCGATCGGGACGCGGCTCATGGCCTCGACGCCGCAGGCGACCGCGACGTCGACCACGCCGGAGGCGACCAGCGCCGTGGCCACGCCGGTCGCCTGCTGGGAGGAGCCGCACTGGGTGTCGACGGTGGTGGCGGCGGTCTCGAGGGGCAGGCCGGCGGCGAGCCAGGCGGTGCGCCCGATGTTGAACGCCTGCTCGCCGATCTGGCTCACGCAGCCCGACACGAGCTGCTCGACGGCGGCGGGGTCGATCCCGGACCGCTCGATCACGGCCAGCTGGGCGGCGCCGAGCGTGTCGGCGGGGTGGTTGGTGGACAGACCACCGTTGCGCTTCCCGACGGGGGTGCGAACGGCTTCGGCGATGACGACCTCAGGCATGGGAGCAGCGTAGACGCTTTCTTGACCGCCCGGTCAAGGGAGCCGGGCGCGGGCCGCGAGGCGGCGGGGCTTCAGGCGGCGGTGCGCCGCGAGGGGGTGGCCGGCGGGTCACCGGCGTCGGCGGGGCGGTGGGCCGCGAGCGCGGCACGGGCGGCGGCGATGCCGCGCTTGCCGATCTCGCGGGTGCGCTCGTCCAGCTGCCAGGCGGGCGAGCGCTCGATGAGGGTGAGCTGTCGTGCCATGGCCACAGTCTCCGCAGGGGGTGTGACAGTGAAGGGAAGGACCGACGAATCGGACGGTCTTCTCCTGCAACGGGTGGCCGGTGCAGCCTGTTCCGAACCTGTCCCAGCGAGGGCGTGGCGTCGGTCACGCTGTGACGTCAGCCCTGGTCAGGGCCGTGCGGTGGGCTGATCAGCAGGGAGCGCCGGGCGCCACGAGGGGCCACGGGCAGGTGCGCTCGACGATCGCGGCGAGGTCGAGGAGAAGCGCGTCCTCATGGTGGCGGCCCATGATCTGCATGCCGACGGGCAGGCCCTCGAACGTCTCGATCGGGATCGAGATCGCCGGGTTGCCCGAGATGTTGGCCGGGATGGTGAGGGCCCCGTTGTTGCCCAGCTCCACCTTCTGGTCGCCGACCCGGGTGTTGGCCATGACGTGGGCGGGGAAGGCGACATCGGGGTTGGTGGCCGAGATGACGAAGTCGACCTCGTCGAGCACCGCGGCCATGGTCTCGTTGGCCTGGGTCCGGGCCTGCTCGCCCCGGGCGACGACCTTCATGTCGATGAGCTGCTCGGCCATCTCGAGGCCGAAGGCGATCTGGGTGCTGAGCTGGTCCTTGCACCCCGGCCACAGCTCGCCGAGATCCGCGTAGAGCGTGGCGAGGTTGGCGAGGGCCCAGGTCAGGTCGAGCGCCGGGAAGTGGACGGGCACGTCGACGATGACCAGGCCGGCGTCGCGGGCCAGCGCCTCGGCCGCAGCGACCACCCGCTCCTGCACCTCGTCGCGCACCACGGCCGAGCCGAGCGTGGGAGCGATGGCGACCTTCTTGCCGGCCAGGTCGTGGGTGCCGAGGTCGCGCTCCCAACCGTCGATCCGGGGCAGCGAGTACGGGTCGCGGCTGTCGTAGCCGGAGACCACGTCGTACCAGCGGGCGACGTCGCGCACCGACCGGGCCTGGCAGCCGAGCACGACCGTCATCGGGTGGATCATCGTCTGCGGGCCGCGCGGGATGCGCCCGGCGGTGCCCTTCATGCCGACGAGCCCGTTGAACCCGGCAGGGATCCGGATGGAGCCGCCGCCGTCGCCGCCGCTCGCGATGGTGACCAGGCCGCCCGCGACGGCGGACGACGACCCGCCCGAGGAGCCGCCGGCCGTGCGCCCGTGCTGCCACGGGTTGTGGCAGGTGCCGTGGAGGCGGTTGGTGGAGATGTTGAGGCCGCCGAACTCCGAGGCGAGCGTCTGGCCGACCGGCACGATCCCGCCGCGCTCGGTGAGGCGCGTGTAGTTGGTGGAGCTGTGGTCGCCGATGCGGTCGGCGAAGACGAGCGACTCCTCGGTGTAGGGCCAGCCCGCCACCGACTCGAGCGCCTTGATGCCCACCGGCACGCCGCCGAAGGGCTGGGTCACGTCGGCTGCGGCCGCGGCGGCGCGGGCGCGCTCCTCATCGACGAACACGAACGCGCCGAGCTCGCTCGCCTCGATCGCGGCGAGCGTGGCATCGAGCTCCTCGCCGGGGGAGCGCTCCCCCGAGCGGAAGGCATCCACGAGGGAGCAGGCGTCACCGAGCCAGGGCGTGTCCGTCATGGGCGCGGACCGTATCGGACGGGTTCGGGTCAGGTGGCGAACTGGCACCCGATGCGATCGGTGACGATCGGCGTCACCAGGTCCCGGATGAGCGCCTGGTG
>CAZUYW010000034.1:0-16020 GCA_964624775.1 uncultured Iamiaceae bacterium | reverse complement strand
AGCGCCGACGTGTCCCCGCCGTGCAGGGCGGTGAGGCGGTCGGTGGCGTGCAGCCCGGGCTGGATCGAGTTCACCGTGACGCCGCTCGGCGCGATCTCCAGGGCCAGGGTCTTCAGGAAGCCGGTGACCCCGGCGCGGGCGGTGTTGGAGAGGATGAGCGTGGGGGACGGCTGGCGCACGGTGATGGAGGTGATGGCCACGATCCGCCCCCAGCCCTGCTCGACGAGACCCGGCACAGCGGCGTGGCACATGGCGACGGTGGACAGCAGGTTCAGCTCGAGCGCCGGCCCGTAGGCCTCGAGCGGGGTCGAGGCGAAGGTGCCCGCCGGGGGCCCGCCCGCGTTGGGCACGACGATGTCGAGCCCACCGAGCGTTTCGGTGGCTCGCTCGACGAACGACGTGGCGCCGGCCTCGGTGCTGAGGTCGCCTTCGACGGTGACGTGGGGCCCGGCGGCGACAGGGGGCAGCGCGCGGAGCGCCGCGTCGAGGCGCTCCCGATCCCGGCCGTTCAGCGCCACCCGCACCCCCTCGGCGGCGAGCGCCCGGGCCGCGGCCAGGCCCAGGCCCGCCGATGAGGCCGCCACCGCCGCGCGTCGTCCGTCGATCCCGAGGTCCATGGCCCGGCACCCTAGCGACGCTCACCCCGTCCGCAGCCGAGGGGCGAGCGCGGCCGTGGCAGCGAGGGGGCGGAGCCGGTCGGCCTAGGGTGGGCGGCCGTGGACGCCCGGACCTTCCTCGGCCTCGAGGCCACCCACAACCCGTACCGCTGGCACCTGCCCGTCACCCCCGGCCTGTCCACCGGTGGCGGGTTCCTGTTCGGCGGGTGCGGGCTGGGGGCGGCCATCGAGGCGCTCGAACGCACCACCGAACGCCCGGTCGTGTGGGCCACCGCCCAGTACCTGTCCTACGCCAAGCCCGGCTCGGTGGTCGACGTCGACGTGACCGTCGCCGTGTCGGGCCGCCAGATCTCCCAGGCCCGGGCGGTCGGCCACGTCGCCGACCGCGAGATCTTCACGGTCAACGCTGCGCTCGGGTCCCGCGACCTCGAGGTCGAGCAGCACTGGGCGGAGCCGCCCGTGGTCCCCCGGCCCGAGGACTGCGATCCCCGGCCGCTGCGGATCCCGGGCGAGGAGTCGATCATGAGCCGCCTCGACCTGCGCCTGGCGTCGGCGAAGGCGTGGGAGGACCTGATCGGCAACCCGGCGCCCGGCGGGCGCTCGGCCCTGTGGGCGCGGATCCCGGACCTGCTCGAGCCGTCCGCCGCCACGCTCGCCATCCTGGGCGACTACGTGCCGTTCGGCATCGGCCAGGCGCTCGGTGCGTTCGCCGGGGGCAACAGCCTCGACAACACCCTGCGCGTGCTGCGGATCGTGCCCACCGACTGGGTGCTGCTCGACATCGCGGTCGACGGCATCGCCAACGGCTTCGGTCACGGCACCGTGCACCTCTTCGCCGAGGATGGCACCCTCATGGCCACCGCCAGCCAGTCGACGATCGTGCGGTTCTGGGACCCGGCCGCGCCGGGCACCCGACCCCGGGCCGTCACCGAACCGAACCCCACCGACCCCGCCGAGGAGACGACGTGACCTACCAGGGCTACGGCATGACCATCCCGTTCGACGGCGTGCCGCTGCACGCCCAGCGCGACTGGATCGTGGAGCTCGCCGACCTCGGCTACACCGACGTGTGGTCGAGCGAGGCCAACGGCGCCGACGGGTTCACGCCGCTCGCCCTGGCCTCGGTGTGGGCGCCGACGCTGCGCCTCGGGTCCGCCATCGTGCCGGCCTACACGCGGGGCCCGGCGACGCTCGCCCAGTGCGTCGCCTCGCTCGCCGACGCCGCCCCGGGGCGGGTGGCGTTCGGCATCGGCACCTCGTCGAACGTGATCGTCGAGCGCTGGAACGACATCCCGTTCGAGGAGCCCTACAAGAAGACCCGCGACATGGTGCGGTTCCTGCGCGACGCGCTCGGTGGCGAGAAGGTGAAGGCCACCTACGACACGTTCTCGGTGAACGGCTTCAAGCTCGGCATCGTCCCCGAGGAGCAGCCGAAGATCCTCATCGCCGCGCTGCGCGAGGGGATGCTGCGCCTGGCGGGGCGCGAGGGCGACGGCGCCATCATCAACTGGCTCGGCGCCGACGATGTCGCCACCGTCGCGCCCCACGTCCACGCCGGCGGTCCCGACAAGGAGATCGTCGCCCGCATCTTCGTGGCCCCGACCACCGACCGAGACACCGTGATGGCCCTCGGCCGCTACGCGATCGCGGCGTACCTGAACGTGCCCGTCTACGCCGAGTTCCACCGCTGGCTCGGCCGGGCCGAGGTGCTCCAGCCCATGTGGGACCACTGGGCGGCCGGGGACCGCAAGGCCGCGCTCGCCGCGATCCCCGACGAGCTGGTCGACACGCTGATCGTGCACGGCAGCCCCGAGGCGTGCCGGGAGCACATCGCCCGCTACCAGGAGCAGGGCGTGACCACGCCCGCCCTCGCGATCCTGCCGTTCGGCGTCGACCAGCGCCAGGCGATCCGCGACCTCGCGCCGCGCTGACGCAGCGTCGGGCTTACGGCCCGACCGTCACCCGGGAGGCGTACGGGGCGTAGTGGCGGGCGTACCAGGCGATGCGCTCCGGCGGCTCGCCGGCCTGGAGCAGGTCGGCGCCCTCCAGGAGCTCGTTCTGGGTGGGCATCTTGGCCCACAGGCCGAGGAACAGCAGGACGGTGTCCACCTGGGGGGCCAGCACCCGCTTGCCCTCGCTGGACTCGCTGAACGCCACCATCACGTCGCCCCGGGTCTTGGCCTTGGCGTCGAGGCGACCGGTCCAGTAGGCGAGGCCGCCCGGGTCCGGGTTCCGTTGGAAGATGTTCTGGTAGATCAGCGTCACGAACGCCTGGTTCGACAGCGAGCCGTAGGTGTTCTGGAACTCCGAGCTGCCCGAGAACGCCTTGGCGATCTGGGCGAGGGTCTTGCCGCCGGTGAGCTGACCCGTCCAGAAGGCCATGCCGCCGGTGTCGGGGACGCGGTGGAAGAACGCCCAGTAGAGGCGGGTCAGCGGGGCCCGCTTGCCTGCCCAGGTGGACGCGTGGGCGAGGTCGTCGACCAGCTCGTCGGGGGAGCGCTCGCCCCAGGTGAACCGGTCCTTCCAGGTGGCGAGCTCGCCGGCGGTGGGCTGGCGCCCGGCGAAGTCCACGAACTGCTGGCGGATGAACGCCTCGATGCTGAGGAAGGGCGTGATGTCGAGCCCGATGTCGCGCACGAACAGGTCGGTGTGGCCGTTGGTGTCGTTCCGCACGAGGTCCGAGGCGTCGGAGCAGAACGCGATGGCATCGCCGTCGGCGGACAGCCGGGAAGGGAAGGACTGATCGTTGCCGGTGACGCCGGCGGGGGTGACGCTCACCGCGGTGGTCGTCGCGGTGTCGAGGTCGCGGCGGAACACGTCGTCGTCCCCGTTGGGGTCGGCGGCGGTGGCGACCGGGTCGTAGAGCGTGAAGGTCGCGACCGTCCCGTCGCCGCTCAGGTCGGGGTCGGTCGCGTTGCCGGTCGCCTGGGAGCCGTCGGGCATGAGCGACGCACGGGTGATCGTGTTGGCGGTCCGGTCCCGCACGAACACGTCGTCCTTGGCGTTCGTGTCGTTGGCGACCAGGTTCGTCGCGGCGGACAGGAACGCGACCCGGTTGCCGTCGCTCGAGATCGACGGGTAGGTGGATTCCTTGGTGAGCTGCGCGCCGCCGGTCGTGGTGCTGACCCGAAGGGTCTGCGAGGTGCCCATGAGGCGGACGAACACGTCCGTCTTGTTGTTGGAGTCGGCGGCCACGAGGTTGGTGGCCGCCGAGTCGAACGCGATGGTCGCGCCGTCGGCCGACATCGAGAGGTGGTCGGTCCCGCCGTTGGCACCGAGGCCGCCGGTCGACACGTTGACGCGCTGGGTGCTCTCGTCGAGCGTGTCCCGGCGGAACACGTCGATGTTCAGCCCGTTCTCGTCGCCGCCCGCGAGGTTCTCCGCGTAGGAGAGGAACGCCACGTAGCGGCCGTCGTCGGACACGTCGCACGGTCCGACGTCGATGCCCGATTCGCCGTTGCTCGCGAGGCTCGGATCGCCACCGGTCGACTGGGAGATCAGGGTGGTGGTGCCCTTGCCCCGATCCCGGAGGTACACCTGCGTGCCGGCGTCGTTGGGAAGGTCGACGCCCGATGACGTGAACGCGATGAAGCGGCCGTTCGCGCTCATGCCGCAGACCCACGACGGATACGCGATCTGGGTGTCGTCGTCCCTGAGGCTGACCCGGCGCGTGGTGCCACCCGTCCGGTCGCGGAGGTAGGCGTCGGCGAACCCGTTCGTGTCGCTGGCCACGAGCGCGTCGGCGGTGGTGAAGGCCGCGAAGCGGCCGTCCCCGCTGAGCACGAACAGATCGCCCTTGACGCCCGTGGGGCCCTGCCCGCCTCCGTCGGCCACGCTCACCCGGCCCGTGACCGCGGGCCCGGCCGTGTCGGCCGCGGCGGGTGGCCCGGGCACCACCACGACGGCGCCGAGGGCGAGCGGGACGAGCAGGGATGCGATGGTGCGGCGCATGGGTCAACGGTGCGCCGCCGCAGGCCGCGGGTGGCGCGGACTCGGCGGGGGCGCGGGCGCCGGTGCCGGGGAATCAGCGGTCGAAGGGTCGATGCGCGCCGGGATCCACGGAGCCCGCCCTCGGATCAGGCGAGATCGTCGAGCCTGGGGCCGGGACCCGCGGGCAGGTCGGCGAAGCGGGGCGGGCGCCTCCCGAGCCAGGCCGCAACGCCCTCGCGGTAGTCGTCGCCGGCGATCGTGTCGCGGAGCAGGCGCTCGGACCGCTCGACCGCGGTGCCGATGTCGCCGTGGAGGTCGGCGTAGAGCTGGGCCTTGGCCAGCGCCGCCGACGAGGGGGCGACCTCGGTGGCCACGCCGCGGGCCCACCCCAGCGCCGCGTCGAGCACTTCGTCCCGCGGCACGACCCGGTTCACCAGGCCCATGGCGGCCGCCTCCTCGGCGAGCACGATCCGGCTGGAGATCAGGAGGTCGGCCGCGTGCCCGATGCCCACGAGACGGGGGAGGACCCAGCTCAGCCCGTACTCGGCGGGCAGTCCGAGCCGAGGCGCCGAGGTGGTGAGCTTGGCCCCCTCGGCGGCGAACCGCAGATCGCAGAAGCAGGCCAGCACGAGGCCGACCCCCGCTGCAGGCCCGGTGATCGCGGCGACGACGGGGAACCGCAGCCCGAAGAGCCAGGCGAAGGCGTGGTCGTACTCGGGGCGCACGCCGTGCCCGGGGGTGGCGATGTCGTCGGGCGTGCCGGGGTCGTAGCCGCCGCGCTCGGCGTGCCCGTCGAGCGCGGCGGTGTCGGCGCCGCCGCAGAACGCCCGGCCGGCGCCGGTGATCACCGCGGCGCGCACGGACGGATCGGCTTCGAGGTGGGCGAACGCGGCGCGCAGCTCGGTGTGCATGCGCCCGGTCCACGCGTTCATGCGGTCGGGCCGATCGAGCGTGACGAGCGCGACCCCCGGGCGGTCGCGCTCGAGCCGGACCACCCGGAAGGCGTCGACGGGGAGCAGGGCCATCAGGGGGCGCCGACTGTCGGCGCCCATCGGGGCCACGGCCGGGCCTCCTCGAGGATCCGGGCCAGGCGCAGGCAGATGTCGTCGCGGTGCTGGCGGGCCGTGATCATGAGCCCGACCGGCAGGCCGTCGGCGGTGACGCCGGCGGGGATCGAGATCGACGGGTTCCAGCACAGGTTGGCGAGCATCGTGAAGGGCGTGACCATGGCGCCGGTGACATCGACCCCGTCGATCACCGCGGCGGGCGGGCCCGCGGCGGCGAAGGCCGGCACGGCCGTGGTGGGGCACAGCACCACGTCGACCTCGTCGAACAGGTCGGCGACCTCCAGCTCGAGCTGGTGGCGGCGCTGCTGGGCGTGAGCGATCTTGGGGGCCCGGGCCGACCGGGTCTCGTCGAGCGCCCAGCGCGAGTAGGCGGTGAGGTCGTCGGCCCGTGCGTCGAACTGGTCCTCGGTCACGTGGAACCACAGGTCGAGCGCGCCCGACGAGAGCCAGGCCCGGACCGGATCGGTGAGGTGCACCGGGTCCTCGTCGGCGGCGAGGCCCGCCGCCGCCACGAGGGCCTCGGCGGCGCGGCGGGCGATGTCCTCGACCTCGGGGTCGACCGTGGCGAAGCCGAGGTCGCTCGACCAGCGGGCGCGCAGGCCCGCCACGTCGAGGGACTCGGCCGCCTCCCGATAGCTGACCGTGGGGGTGGGGAGCGACCGACGGTCGTGGGCGTCGGGCCCCGCGGCCACGTCGAGGTGCAGGGCCGCGTCGGCGACGGTGGTGGTGAGGGCGCCGACGACGGCGGTCAGCGAGCCGTCGGCGGAAGGCTCGGGGATGCGGCCGTAGCTCGCCTTGAGCCCGACGAGGCCGGTGAACGACGCCGGGATGCGCGTCGAGCCCCCGCCGTCGCTCGCGGTCCCGAACGGGATGAGGCCGGCGCTGACGGCCGCGGCGGTGCCGCCGCTCGATCAGCCCGGGGTGCGCTCGGTGTTCCACGGGTTCGACGTGATGCCCCACGCCTTGGTCTTGGTGAAGTTGAGCGTGCCGAACTCGGGGGCGGCGGTCTTGCCGAGCGGCACGGCCCCGGCGCCGCGCAGGCGGGCGACGTGGATCGCGTCGGCGGCGGCGGGCGGGTCCTCCTTGTGCAGCAGCGAGCCGTGCGAGGTGGTGAAGCCGGCGCAGTCCTCGAGGTCCTTCACGCCGAAGGGCACCCCAGCGAGCGGACCTGGGTCCTCGCCGCGTGCGACGGCCGCATCGACCCGGGCCGCCGCCTCCAGGGCGAGGTCGCCGTCGACGGCCACGAAGGCGTTGTACGCATCGGCGGTTGCGATGCGGTCGAGGGCGTCGGCGGTCACGTCGACGGCGCGGCGCTCGCCGCGGCGCACCGCGTCGGCGAGCTCGGCGAGGGTGGGCCAGCGCGGCCCGGCGGTGGGGTCGGTCATGCCCGGAAGCTATCCGGGCAGGTGCGGCTCGTCCTCGTGGGCGCCGAGGCCGACCGCGTGGGCCCCGCCGTCGACGTGGATGATCTCGCCTGTGGTGGCGGGGAACCAGTCCGACAAGAGGGCGACCACGGCGCGGGCCACGGGCTCGGCATCGTCCACGTCCCAGCCGAGCGGCGCCCGGGCCGACCACACCGACTCGATCCGCCCGAAGCCCGGGATGCCGCGTGCGGCTGCGGTGCGCATCGGGCCGGCCGCCACCAGGTTCACCCGGATGTCGGCGGGGCCGAGGTCACGGGCGAGGTAGCGCGACGCGGACTCGAGCGCGGCCTTGGCCACGCCCATCCAGTCGTAGGCGGGCCAGGTGACCGATGCGTCGAAGTCGAGCCCCACGACCGACGAGCGCGGGCGCAGGAGCGGGCGCACGGCGTGGACGAGGGCGGGCAGCGACCACGCGGACACCTGCAGGGCGGTGGCGACGTCGTCCCACCCGGCCGCGGCGAGGCCCTTCTCCTGGCCGAGGCACGCGGGCGGGGCAAAGCCGATGGCGTGGACCACACCGTCGAGGCGCGGGTGGTGGGCCACGATCGCCTCCGCCAGGCCCGCGATGTGGGCGGGATCGGTGACGTCGAGCTCGACGACCTCGACGGGGCGGGGGAGCTTGGCGATGGCCCGGCGGGTCACGGGCATCGCCCGGCCGAACGAGCTGCAGATGACTTCGGCGCCCTGCTCCTGGGCGAGCCGGGCGCACGCGAAGGCGAGGGAGGACGGGGTGAGGACGCCGGTGACGAGGATGACGCGACCGTCGAGCAGCACGGGAGCTCCGATCTCGGAGGGACAGCTGTCCTCAGCGTAGGGTCGCCGGATGCCTGCGCCCGGACCCGACGACGTGGTGCTCTTCGACCTCGACGGCACCATCACCGATCCCGCGGTGGGGATCACCGCCTCGTTCCGGCACGCGCTCGCCAGCGTCGACCACCACGTCGACCCCGACGAGGACCTGACCTGGGTGATCGGCCCGCCGATCCGGGACAACCTGCACCGCGTCGGCCTCCCCGAGCACCTCCACGACGAGGTGATCACCACCTACCGGAGCCGGCACCTCGAGGTCGGCCTCTACGAGGCGGACCTCATCCCCGGCATGGCCGACGTGCTCGGCGAACTGGTCGCCGATGGTCGCCGCATCGCCCTGGCCACCGCCAAGCCGCTGCTGCAGGCCACCCTGACCCTCGAGCACTTCGGCATCGACCGCTGGTTCGCCGCGGTCGCGGGCGCCCATCCCGACGCGCGCACGTCGACCAAGGCCTCGATCGTGGCCGACGTCCTCGCCCAGCTCGGCCACCCGCCGAGGGCCACGATGGTGGGCGATCGGCGCCACGACGTGGACGGTGGCCGGGCCAACGGGTGTCGCACGGTCGCGGTCGGGTGGGGGTTCGCCGAGCCGGGCGAGCTCGCCGACGCGGCCCCGGACGTGGTGGTCGGCACCGCCGCCGAGCTGCTGGCGACCCTGCTGGCTCCCTGGTAGCGGTCAGTCCCGGTCGTCGCGCTTGCGACGACGGCCGAGCTTCCTGCCCTTCTCCGGCTCGGGCTCCACGGGCGGGACGTACCGGCCGAACGCGGGGGTGAGCGGTCCGGGCACCCGGACCGGTTCGCTGGAGGGGGTTGGCACCGGCACCGCGGCGGGGCGCGGCATCACCTCGCTGGGCACCGGCGGTCGGCGGGTGGTGTCGACCGACGGGAGGGCGGCGAGGCGGGCGGCCCGGTCGGCGGTACCCGCGGCCGAGGCAGGGTCGGCGGTCCGACCACCGGGGAACGGCACGACCGTGGTGTCGGCGGGGGAGAGGCCGCGTGCGAGCCGGGGCACCTGGCCGGGCACCGGTGCGCCGGGGAGCCGGATGAGGCCCATCGCCTCGAGGTGGTCGAGCGCCGACGCGAGGCGGTCGGGCTCCCAGCCGAGCCGGTGGCGCAGCTGGGCGGCGTCGAGCTCCGCGGCGAGGGCCACCACGACGGCCCACGGGTCGGCGGGGAACGGGGTGCGCGGGGTCTCCTCGTCGAGGAGCTGGACGGTGCCGGTCGACCAGCGGGCGATGGGCTGCTCGGCGCGGTGGCGGTCCCGGGCCAGGCGGAGCAGGGCGCCCACCTCCCAGATCCACCCGTGGGTGTGCGGGTGGTGGTGGAGGGGGTGGTGGTAGTACCAGCCCTCGCGCTGGGTGAGGACGGCGGTGAGCAGCTCGACGGCGCGGGCCAGCTCGGTGCCCTCGTCGCCGAACTCCACGGCGAGCTCGGTGGCGCTCCAGCCCTGTTCGGCCCGGCCGACGCCCTCGTGGATCGCGTAGACCTCGCCGTTGCTCAGGTACACGGTGACCGGATGGGGTCCGTGGAACTCGATGCCGCCGTTCACCCGTGCCGTCGCTGCCTCGCGCAGGACCGACTCTGCGGGATAGCGATCGAGGGGACCCTTGCGCATCATCTCGCGATCAGCCCTCCCAGGCAGGTGACGGTGGCTCGGGTCGGGGGGTGACCTGAGTCACTGGTTCGTCCGGCCTATCGGCAGATCTGGTTCAGGACGTGAGGGAAACGTCGCACGCGTTCCGGCTCCCGGCACCGACCGACTCAGCCCACCCGGGCGACGTAGGCCGCAGCGGCCCGTTCGACCGCGATGATCTGCTCGATCACGAGCTGGCCGTTGGCGATCGGGATCGTCGCCGCTCCGAAGAAGCCCTTCGAGGGCATGGTGCGCAGCATGCCGAGGTGGACGAGCACGACGTCGACCTGCGGAGCCAGGAACCGGGTGCCCTCGCTCGACTCGCTGAAGTTCACCATGACGTCGCCCCGGCTCTTGGTCCCGGCGTCGAGCTTGGCGACCCAGAAGGCGAGGCCGCCGGCGTCGGGCTCGCGCTGGAGGACGTTCTGGTACACGAGCGTCACGAAGTCCGTGTTCGAGAGCGAGCCGTAGGTGTTCTGGAACTCGCTCGAGGCGGCGAAGGACTTGGCGATCTGGTTCAGCGTCGTGCCTGCGGCGTACTTGCCCACCCAGTAGTCCAGGCCCCCGGTGTCCGGGATCCGCAGGAAGAACGCCCAGTAGAGGCGGATCACCGGGGCCCGCTTGCCGGACCAGGTGCCGCTGTGGGCCATGGCGTCGATGAAGCCGTCGGTCGAGTATTCGCCGTTCTGCAGCCTTGCGGTCCACTCGGTGCGCTCGGCGGCCGAGGGCGCCCGGCCGGCGAAGTCGGCGTACTGCTGGGTGACGAGGGCATCGATGCTGGTGAAGGGGGCGATGGTCGCCTTGGCATCGCGCACGAACACGTCGGCCTGGTTGTTCGTGTCGTTGCGGACCAGGTTCGTGGCGAGCGAGGTGAACGCCCCGATCGTGCCGTCGTCGCTGATCGCCGCCCCCGCCGCGCTGGCCTGGTTGCCGACGGCCAGGCCGTTGGTGCGGCTGAGGAGGTCGGTGCGGCCGTCGATCCGGTCGCGGACGAAGGTGTCGGCGGCCCCGTTGCCGTCGAGCGGGTAGAGGTTCGTGGCGGCCGAGCTGAAGGCGACGTAGCGGCCGTCGTCGGAGATGGACGGGCTGGAGCTGGCCTGGTTGGCCTCCATCTCGTTCGAGGTCACCGAGATGAGCTCGGCCGTCTCGTCCTGGCGGTCGCGGAGGAAGACGTCGGCCACGCCGTTGGTGTCGTCGGGCACCACGTTGGCGGCCGAGGACACGTACGCCACGTACCGGCCGTCACCGGAGATCGCCGGGTTGTGGCCGCCGACCGCGTTCTGGGCCTGGATGCTCGACAGGTTCACCCGCTCGGTGGTCCCGCCGAGCACGATCCGCAGGAACACGTCGGCGTTGAGGTTCGAGTCCAGTGCGACCAGGTTCGACGAGGTCGATTCGAACACGACGTCGAGGCCGTCGTCGGACATGGCCGCGTGGTTCGACGCACCGTTGCCCTGGGTCCCGTCGCTGGCCACGCTGAGGCGCACCGTCGTGCCCGCGGTGCGGTCCCGGTAGAACACGTCGGCGCTGCTGTTCGAATCGTTCGCCACGAGGTTGCCGGCGGCACTGGTGAAGGCCACGTACCGGCCATCGGCCGAGACGGGGCAGGCCTCCGTCGTGTCGATGCCGCTCGCCCCGCCGTTGCCGGCCACGACCTCGGCCGATGACAGGCTCACCGTCGACAGTGCGCCCGTCTTGGTGTCCTTCAGGTACACCTGGGGGATGCCGCCGGCGGTAGCGGCCGCGCCGGCCCAGCCGATGTAGCGGCCGTCGTCCGATGCGCCGCAGAGGTGGGCGTCGCCCACCGTGATCTGGTCGCCGTTGGCCAGCGTGCTGACGCGGGTGGTCGTCCCGGCGATCCGGTCCCGCCGGTAGACGTCGAAGCTGCCGTTGGTGTCGCCGGTGCCGTAGGCGCGCTTCGTGCTGAAGAACGCGTAGCGGCCGGTGCCGTCGACGAGGACGCGCCCGTCCAGGGAGCCGGCCCCGCCGAGCTGGGCGCCCGCCGTGGTCACCGAGGCACGAGACGTGACCGGGATCGTCGTCGAGGCGGCTCCGGCCGGGGCGGATGTGGCGACGATCGACGCGGTGGTCCCGGCAACGAGGCCGAGAACCATGAGTGCGGTGCGCGTGCGGCGTGGGGCAGACGGGTGCATGGGGAGCTCCGTTCGGGGGCGGGTGGCGAGGGGGTCGGCGGTCACGAGACGGGGCGGGCGTTGATGCCGGCGAGGAGGGTCCGGAGCTCGTGGGCGGGGTCGAGCTCGCCCACGCCGGCCATGGCGTCGACGACGAGCGACCGCTCGGGGCTCCCGATGTGGATCCGGTGGACCGCGGCGACGTACCAGCTCATGGTCGTGTTGAGCCACGAGCGCCGCTCGGTGTCGACGACCTCGATGTGCACGTGGGCGCGGTCCCACGCGGCCACGTCCTTGCGGGGCTTGAGGCCCGACCGGCCGCCCAGGGCGATGATCCGCACCTGGGTGGGGGTGAGGACGAGCGCATTGTTGGTGTGCAGGCGCCCGGTCGACCCGTGGCCGACCTCGTCGGTCTTGTGCACGAGGAGCAGGGCCTCGATGGGCTCGCGGCACCGGGTGCTCAGCTGGGCGCGAAGTCGGTCGGCGTAGCCGTCGAAGCGCATGTCGGTTCCCCCTCGGATCGGTGCGGTCGGTGTGTTCGGGTCGGTCAGGTCGTGGGCGCGTCGGTGCGCCAGGGCAGCGGGGCCAGGTCGGGCTCCACCCACCCGGTGCGGGCCGCATCGGTGGCGAGCAGGTCCCGCGTCCAGTGGCGCAGCGGGGCGTCGCGGGTGAGGGCGGGCTCGACGAGGAGCGCGGCGATCGACGGCGGGTCGGTGTGGGCCATCGCCTCGACGAAGTAGCGGGTGACCGTCTCGTGGTAGGCGCCGTGGCCGGGCCGCAGCCCCACCCGCTCGTTGTGACACTGGATGAGGGGTCGCATGGTGGCGAGCGCCTCGTCGGGATCGGCGGAGGCGGCGAGGACGTGGCGGCAGACGAACAGGTGGGCGGGATGCGTCCAGGCGTCGGCGGCGATGGTGCCGTCGAGGAAGCGGTGCACGATGTCGTCGACGGTGTCGGGGGGAGGCAGCGTCGGGGTCATGGGGGCACGGTCGCACCGATCGCGCCGCAGGTGGCGCGGGATCACCCAGGTGAACGGGGCCTCGACCGCGGAATCCGGTGTCACAGCGGCGTGTGCCGGGGAATCCACGGCCCCTTCGCCGGGATCCATCGGATCGGGTAACATCCACCCCGATGTCCGCACCCCTCGACGCCATCGACCGCGCCATCGTGGCGGCCCTCGCCACCGACGGCCGGGCCACCTACCAGGACCTCGGTCGGACCGTCGGCCTGTCGCCGACCGCCACCGCCGACCGCGTGCGGCGGCTCCAGCGCAGCGGGGTGATCCGGGGCTACCGCGCCCTGCTCGACGCCGCCCACATGGGCCGCACCGTCGAGGCGGCGATCGACGTGCGCCTCGAGCTGGGTGCCGATCGTGAGGTCTTCGCCGCCGCGCTGCGGGCCCAGCCCGCTGTGGTCGAGGCGGTCCACGTGACCGGGCACTACGACTACCAGCTGCGCGTGTTCTGCACCGGCACCGCGGAGCTGGACGGCATCCTCGGCAGCCTGAAGAGCACCGCCGGCGTGGTGGAGACCCAGACCCGCCTGCTCCTGCACCGGATCGAGGGGCTCGATCCCCTCGGGCTCAGCCTCTCGGGCGGCTGAACCGCCTCAGGCGGTCGGCGTCAGCGGATCGGCACGAGCCGGAGCGAGTCGGTGGCCTGGCCCGGGTACTCGCGGGAACCGGACAGCACGGCGACGAGATCGCCACGACGCACGAGGCCGGCGGTGCGGGCCTGCTCCACGGCGTGGGTGGTCACGTTGTCGCTGTGGTAGTCGACGTCGAGGCGCATCGGGGTCGCCCCCCAACTGAGCGTGAGCTGGCGCAGGGTCTGCGGGTCGGTCGAGAAGCCGAGGATCTTGGCCTGCGGCCGGAACCGGGCGATGGAGCGCACCGTGTAGCCGGTGTGGGTGATGCAGATGATCGCCGACGCACCCGTCTCGAGCGCCGCCCGCCACGCCGCGTTGGTCATGCCGAGGGTGACGGTGTCGTCGAGGTGGGGCTCGAGGGTGGTGGCGATCTCGTGGACCTTGGCGCCCCACGCGTCGTAGTCGAACTCGTCGTCGGCCCGGGCGGCGATGCGCGCCATGGTCGCGACGGCGTTCACCGGGTCGTGCCCGATGGCCGACTCGCCCGAGAGCATCAGGGCGCTCGAGCCGTCGAACACGGCGTTGGCGATGTCGGACGCCTCGGCCCGGGTGGGCGAGGGCGCGGTGACCATCGACTCGAGCATCTGCGTGGCGGTGATCGCGGGGCGGCCGAGGGTGATGCAGCGCTTCAGGATCCGCTTCTGCAGGTGGGGCAGCTCCTCGATGGGCATCTCGGCGCCGAGGTCGCCGCGGGCGATCATGACGCCGCCGGACGCCTCGATGATGGAGTCGAGGTTGTCGACGGCGGCACGGGTCTCGATCTTGGCGATCACCATCGGGCCGCGCGGGTGGGGCTCGACGCCGACGCGGCGCACGTCGTGGGCGGACCGCACGAAGGAGAGCGCGACCATGTCGACGCCCTCCTCGATGAACGCGTCGAGCATCCGCAGGTCCTCGGGGGTCGGCGACGCGATCCGGAGGCGATCGGACGGGATGTGGATCCCGGGTCGGCCCTGCAGCAGGCCGCCGTGGGTGATGCGGGCGACGAGGTGGTCGCCGGTGCGATCCTCGACCTCGGCCATGACGATCCCGTCGCCGAAGGTGACGCGGTCACCGACGTGGAGGTCGGCGAGGAGGCCGTCGTGGTCGACGGTGACGACCTCGGCCGTGGACGGCTCGGTGCCCGGGCACAGCTTGAGCACGTCGCCCTGGCCGACGGACAGGCCACCCTCGGGGAGGGTGCCGGCACGGACCTTGGGGCCGGGCAGGTCGACGAGGACGCCGATCGGGCGGCCGAGCGCCTGCTCGACGCGCCGCACGCGCTGCAGCTTGCCGATCGCCTCGTCGAGCGAGCCGTGGGCCAGGCCGATGCGGGCCACGTCCATGCCGGCCTCGGCGAGGTCCTTGATCATCCCCTCCGAGTCCGAGGACGGGCCGATGGTGGCGATGATCTTGGTGCGGCGTGGCATGGCGACCAGTGTCGCAGGCGAGGGCGCGAACCCCGCGCCTCATACCCGGGATTTCACCTTCCCGTCAGGCTGGCGGTCCCGCGGCAGCGGCCCGGAGGTGGCCGATCAGATCGTCGAGCGAGGTCCCCGCGTTGAGGCCGCTCGTCGAGGGCAGCACGTAGACCGGGGTCGGGCCGAGGGGGTCGGGCTGCCAGCCGACGGCGGCCCGGCGGTCGACCGCGGCGCGCCAGCCGACGAGCCCGACGACGGCGAGGGCGCGCGGGGCCAGCCAGGAGCACAGCGCCTCGAGCCGGGCGACCCCGGCGCGGAACTCGGGCGGCGACACCTCGTCGGCGCGTGCGGTCGGGCGCTTCACGAGGTCGGTCATCCCGATGCGGTCGACCTCGACGAGGTGGCGCGGGTCGCGGTCGCGGGTCGCCAGTCCCGTCGCCGCCATCGCCTTCCAGAACCGGTTCGACCCGGTGACGTAGCCGACCCCGGCGTCGGCCGCGTGCAGCGACGGGTTGAGGCCGCAGCACAGGAGCCGCAGGTCGGCGGCCACGAAGTCGGGGAGCGCTCGGAGCCGCACGGCGTCGAGCTCGATCCGGGGATGGGGACCCGCCGATGACGCCACGAGGTCCAGGCGCTTGACGCGGAACCCGGCGGCCTCGACCACCGTGGCGAGGTGGTCGGGATCCCACCACGTGAACAGCCGCCCCGGCAGGTCGTCGCCCGACGCCTCGTCGGTGATCTGCTCGTGGGTGGGCGCGCCGGTCTCGGCGGGGCCGAAGACCGTGAGCACGAGGCGTCCGTCGCGTGCCAGCACCCGGTGGGCCTCGGCGAGGGCGAGCGGGAGGTCGGCGGCGGGGAGGTGCTGGTGGGCCTTGGACGCCCAGATGCCGCCGACGCTGCCGGTGGCCAGGGGCAGGTGGGCCAGGTCGGCCTGGAGGACCGGGACGTCGGGCGCGGCCGCCGCCGCGAGGCGGGTCATCGCCGCCGTGCCGTCGATCGCCACAGCGGGCCGGCCCAGCAGGTCCAGGTAGTGCCCCGGACCGCACCCGAGGTCGAGCCGGAGGGACCTGGGTGGCAGCGACGCGGCCAACGCCGCCGCCCGCTCGGGTCGCTGGACGCCCCTCGCCGCGGCGTAGGTGCCGGCAGCCTGCTCGTAGACGCCGATGGTCGCGGCGTGGCGGCCCGCCATTCAGAACAGCCCGAGCTGGAGCCCGCCGCCTGCGTCGGTGAGCGGGATCCACTGCTCGCCGCCGCGGGGGCCGAGCACCCGCACCTCGATGGCGTCGACCTCGATCGCCCGAGCCCGGCCGCGGTCGTCGCGCAGGCCGACCGACCCGTCGCGCTCGCGGCGCAGCACCAC
>CAZUYW010000033.1:0-19342 GCA_964624775.1 uncultured Iamiaceae bacterium | reverse complement strand
CTCGAGCTGGTGCCGATCGTGCGCGACGAGACGGGCATGAACGTCGCCGTGTCCGCCGGCATCCTCACCGAGGACCAGGCCCGGCGCCTCGCCGAGGGTGGCGTGCACCGCTACAACCACAACCTCGAGACCTCCCGCTCCTACTTCCCCACGGTGGTCACGAGCCACGCGTTCGACGAGCGGGTCGACACCTGCCAGCTGGTGCGCCGCTTCGGCATGGAGCTGTGCTGCGGCGTGCTGCTCGGCATGGGCGAGAGCATCGACCAGCGGCTCGAGCTCATCGGCGATCTCCGCTCGGTCGACCCGATCGAGGTGCCGATCAACTTCTTGAACCCCCGTCCCGGCACGCCGCTCGGCGATGCCCCGATCGTGGAGGCCCTCGAGGCCATCCGCTGGATCGCGGTCTTCCGCCTCGCCCTGCCGTCGGTGATCCTCCGCTACGCCGGCGGCCGCGAGATCACCCTGCGCGAGCTGCAGGCCATGGGCATGACGTCGGGGGTGAACGCGCTCATCGTGGGCAACTATCTCACCACGCTCGGCCGCACCCCCGACGAGGATCTCCAGATGCTGGAGGACCTCAAGATGCCGATCGGCGCGCTCACCAAGGTCATCTGAGCGCGTGGCCGACCAGCCCGCGCACTGCGCGTCCTGCGGCCGGCCCGTCGCCGAGTGCGACGGCTGCGGTCGGCCCCTCGACCCGCCCCGGTTCTGCACCACCTGCGGGACGCGCCTCGCGGTGCTCGTGACCCCGACGGGCTGGCGAGGCCGCTGCAAGCACCACGGCGAGGTCGCCCGGGCCTGATCGGGCTCAGGTCGCGGCGCGCTCCACGGCGAGGCGGAAGCGCAGCAGGCGCTCGCCGGCCAGCGCGACGCGGCGGGCGTGGCGGGTGCCGGCGAAGACCTCCGAGCCGCGCTGCAGCTCGAGGTTGGTGGCCGGGTTCACGAGCCACTCGCGCAGTGCCGCCGCGTTGGCGTCACCGGGCACGACGTCGGCCACGGTGTCGGGCACGTCGGGGCGCAGCGGGCTGTTGGTGAGCAGGCCGACCAGGTGCAGGATCGCCGCCTCCTGGTGGGGGCGGGCGGTGAGCGGCCCGAGCGCGTTGTGCCAGTCGTCGAGGTACGGGGCGAGCGGATCGCCGGTGGCGGCCAGATCGGCCAGCAGGACGTGGGCGCGGTGGCCGTTGCGGGGCTCGGCGCGCACCAGCCGGGCCCACTCGGCGAGCAGGAAGGCCCGGATCGCGGCGACCCGCGCCGGCGGCCACGCGCGCCAGCGGGCCTGGTCCATGAGGTCCCAGAACACGGCCCGGCAGATGGGGAGCTGGTGGGCGGCGATGAGCTCGAGCGCTCGGGGCACGACCCGTCGGAACTCGGCCGCCCCGCCCCAGGTGGTGCCGGCCTTCAGCAGGAACCGGGCGAGCAGGCCGGGATCGAGTGCGGCGACGTCGCCTCCCATGGCCGCGACGTCGAGCTCGGACACGCAGTGCGGGCAGCGGTACTGGTCGGGATCGAAGGGGATGTCGGCGAACGCGGCGTAGAGCGCGTCGGTGGCCTCGCCCAGGCGCGAGGTGGGATCGACGGGTCGGTAGCGGCGGTCGCGGAGCTGCGTGGCGGTCATCGGAACCCGTGACGTCGAGGGAGGGACCCTGCCGAATCTACCGACGCCGACGGTCCCGCCCCGAACCCCGGCCCGAGGGGCGCGAAAACCCTCGTGAACCGCTGATGGCGCCTAGGCTCGGCAGGTCCCCGCGGGGACCGTCAGCCGGGCGTCACGCCCCCGTCACCTGCCGTTCGCCACCGGGTCCTAGGGTCCGGTCCGTTCGCCACCACCTGGAGGATGCATGGCCAGCGTCACCTTCGACGCCGTGTCGAAGCGCTACGGCGAGGTCGCCGCGGTCGACGACCTCGACCTGGCCATCGAGGACGGCGAGTTCATGGTGCTGCTCGGCCCGTCGGGCTGCGGCAAGACCACGGCGCTGCGCATGATCGCCGGCCTCGAGGACATCACCGAGGGCACGCTGCGCATCGGCGACCGCGTGGTGAACGACGTCGACCCCGCCAGCCGGGACATCTCGATGGTGTTCCAGAGCTACGCGCTGTACCCGCACATGACCGTCGCCCGCAACATCGAGTCGCCGCTGCTGGTGCGCCACTACGAGGCCGACGGCCCGGGCACCGCCCCCCGCAAGCTCAGCTCCTCCGAGCGGGCCGAGCGCGTCGCCGAGGCGGCACGCGTGCTCGACCTCGAGCCGTACCTGAAGCGCAAGCCCGCCGAGCTGTCCGGCGGCCAGCGCCAGCGCGTCGCCCTGGCCCGGGCCTTCGTCGGCCGCCCGCAGGTGTTCCTGATGGACGAGCCGCTGTCCAACCTCGACGCCAAGCTGCGGGCGGCGACCCGGGTCGAGCTCGTGGAGCTGCACCGCCGGGTCGGCACCACCCTCGTGTACGTCACCCACGACCAGGTGGAGGCCATGACCATGGCCACCCGCATCGCGGTGATGTCCATGGGCAAGCTCCAGCAGGTCGGCACCCCCCAGGAGGTGTACGACCGGCCCCGCAACACCTTCGTCGCCCAGTTCATCGGCACGCCGCCCATGAACTGCCTTGACGCCACTGTCGACGGCAACGGCGGGGCCGTGTCGATCGCCGGTGCCGGCGCCGTGCCCGTGCCGGCCGGCCTCGCCACGAGCCCCGAGCCGGGACGCCCGGTGATCGTGGGCGTGCGCCCCGAGGACCTCGTCGTCGACCCGGCGGGCTCGCTGACCCTCACCGTGCGGGCCGTGGAGTGGCTCGGCCACGAGTGCCTGATCTTCGCCAACGCCGGCGAGCAGTCGCTCATCGTGCGCAAGGCGGGCATGGCCGACGAGGTGCCCGGCGCCGAGCTGCGGGTGTCGGTCGCCCCCACCGCGGTGCACCTCTTCGACGCCGACACCACGGAGCGGCTTTCGTGACCACCGCCGTCGAGCCCGCCCCGGGGCCGGTCCGGCGCCGTCGCCGGAACCGCGAGCCCTACAAGGCCAAGGAGCTCGGCCTCGCCGCCCTGTTCCTCGGGCCCTCGCTGCTCGTGTTCGTGGTGTTCTTCTACGTGCCCTTCATCCGCCTGCTCCAGTGGGGCACCTACAAGTCGGTGCGGGGCGGCCAGTCGTACAACTACGTCGGGATGGACCAGTACCGGGACATCCTCACCGGCTCGGACTTCCGGGCCGGGCTGTGGCACAGCTTCCTGTACGTGCTGATGACCGTGCCCGCCGGGCTCGTGCTCGGCACCCTGCTCGCCGTGGCCGCCCACCGGCGCCTCAAGGGCATCAAGGTGTTCCAGGCCATCTTCAGCTCCACCATCGCCAGCTCGGTCGCCGTGTCGTCGGTGATCTTCCTCTTCCTGTTCAACCCGAACGTGGGCTTCTTCCAGGTGAACTGGCGCAACGAGTCCTCGATGGCGCTGTTCGCCGCCGCCCTGCCGGCGATCTGGCAGAACCTCGGCCTCTCGTTCGTCATCGTGCTCGCCGGGCTCCAGGCCGTGCCCGACGAGGTGCTCGAAGCGGCCACGCTCGACGGCTACGGCCCGGTGCGGCGCCTCCTGCGCATCACCCTCCCGCTGATCTCGCCGGTGCTGCTCTTCCTGCTCGTCGTGCTCGTGATCTTCGGCTTCCAGGCCTTCGCCCAGATCGAGATCATCACCAACGGTGGTCCGGGCGGCGCGTCCGAGACGCTCGTGTTCAAGATCTTCCGGCAGAACCAGAACTACGGCGCGGGTGCGGTGTACTCGGTCGGCCTGTTCTTCGTGACGCTGCTCGTCACCGCCCTGCAGTTCGGCATCCTCGACCGGCGGGTGCACTATGACAACTGACGTCGCCACCGGCCTCCCCGCCGGCGGTCACGCCGGCCGCTCGAGCGCCCGCAAGACGTGGGGCATCGCGGGCCAGTACGCGATGCTGATCGTGCTGGCGGTGCTCGTCCTCGGGCCGATCTACCTCACGATCCTCCAGGGCATGTCCCCGCCCTTCAAGTACCTGGCCGCGGGCAAGCCCCTGCATCCCGTGGCGGTCGAGTGGAAGGACCGCACCTGGTACACGGGTGGGTTCGCCTCGGTGCTGCTGCGGTCGCTCGTCGTGGCCTGGTTCTTCGCGTGGATCCAGAAGGTCGGCGCCGGCGCGTCCTGGCGGGCGTGGCGGGTCCTGCTGGTGCCGGCCCGCCTCGCGTCGATCATCGGCGGCTTCCTCGCCCTGACGCTCGCCACCGGCCCCGGCTTCCAGTCGCTGCACGCCGCCGACGGCAACAGCGCCATGTGGATCATCGGCGCGATGGTGCTGGTGGCCGCCACCCAGGTGCCGGGCTTCCTCGTCGGCGATCGCCCGCTGTGGGCGGCCATCGTGTGCGGTGCCACCGCCGGGTTCTTCTCGGTGGGGCTCGCGATCGTCGGCGTCGGCGCGGTCGTGTGGACCCAGGCGTGGGGGTCGGCGAAGTTGGGCCCGGCCATGCAGCACAGCCTGGTGATGGCGCTGCTGATCACGCTCGCCCAGGTCACCACCTCGATCACCAGCGCCTACGCGTTCGTGTTCCTGCACTTCCCGTTCCGCCGGGTCCTGTTCGGCCTGTTCATGGCCACGCTGCTCCTGCCCCTCGAGGTCACCCTCGTGGGCAACGTGGCCCTCATCCGCCAGCTCGGCTGGATCAACTCGCTCCAGGGCCTCGTGCTCCCGTTCGCGGCCACCGCGCTCGGCACGTTCCTCATCCGCCAGGGGTTCCGTGGCATCCCGCCCGAGATCCAGGACGCCACCCGCCTCGACGGCTACGGCCACATCAGCTTCCTCACCCGCTTCGCGGTGCCGCTGGCCCGGCCGGTGATCGCGTCGTTCACCGTCATTGCCGCCCTCAGCGCCTGGAACCAGTACCTGTGGCCCCGGGCGATCATCGACAACGACAACTACAGCACCCTGCAGATCCAGCTCCGCACGATCGTCGGCGAGAACGTCGCCAACGCGAACGTGAGCGTGGCCTCGGCCCTCGTGGCCGCGCTGCCGGTCGTCATCGTGCTCCTCATCTTCCAGCGCCAGATCATCCGTGGCCTCACCGCCGGTGCGGTGAAGTGACCACATCCGAAAGGAATCCCATGTCGGACCACACCCACCCCCGCTCGCGGGTCCGCCTCGGGCTCGTCGCCCTGCTCGCCGTCGTGGCCCTGCTCGCCGCCGCGTGCGGTTCGCCGCCGACCTCGGGCAACAGCTCCGGCGGCCGCGAAAGCGCCGGGAGCTCGGGCCCCAAGCTCACCTGCCCGCTGTCGGCGCTGAAGAAGGCCAGCGGCCCGGTGAAGATCAACGTCTGGTACGCCGGCCTTGCCGGCGTGACCCTCAACGTCATGAAGGACATGGTGTCCCGGTTCAACAAGAGCCAGGACAAGATCGTCGTGACGGCGAACAACCAGGGCCAGTCATATGAGGAGAACCTCCGCAAGTACGAGGGTGCGTCGTCCAAGCCCTCGCAGCTCCCGCAGGTGATCTACCTCGAGGACAACGCGCTCGGCGAGATGGTCGACAAGGGCCAGGTGCTGCCCGCCGAGGGCTGCATGAAGGCCGACGACTACGACATCACCCAGATCACGCCGGTGGCCCGCTCGGGCTTCTCGGTCGACGGCGTGCTGTACCCGGGCTACATGAACGTCTCGAGCCCGGTGCTCTACTTCAACAAGTCCGACTTCCAGAAGGCGGGCCTCGACCCCGAGAACCCGCCCCGCACGCTCGACGAGATCGAGGCCGCGGCCAAGAAGCTGAAGGACACGGGCGTCGCCGGCAAGCCGCTGTCGTTCAACCTCAAGCCCTGGTTCTTCGAGAACTGGATGTCGGGCCTGGGTGAGGACATCGTCAACAACGACAACGGCCGCACCAAGCCCGCCACCAAGGCCACCTTCGCCAACGAGAACGGCACCAAGCTCGTGACCTGGCTGCAGGACATGAACAAGAAGGGCCTGATGGTGCCCTTCGCCGACACCGAGGGCACGATCGACCACTACCTCGCCCTGCTCAACAAGGACCGCAAGAAGCGGGCCTCGATGCTGATCGAGACCTCCACCGCCACCACCACGGTCACCGCGGTCGTGGGCGGGCAGCTCACCGCCGAGGACCTGGGCGTGAAGGTCGACGCGTCGATCGCCGACAAGAACGACTTCATCCCCGGCGTGGCCAAGCTGCCGGGCCTCGAGGCGCCGGGCAAGGTGTTCGCCGGCGGCGGCGCCTTCTACATCCTCAACACGTCCAAGCCGGCCCAGCAGGCGGCCTCGTGGGAGTTCCTGAAGTTCATGCTCCAGCCCGAGAACGCCAAGGAGTGGCACGTCAAGGGCAGCTACCTGCCGATCGTGAAGTCCGTGCTCGACGAGCCCGCCGTGGCGGACTTCTGGGCCAAGGACCCCTCGGGCGTGCTGCTGAAGAACGCCGTGGACCAGCTCATGGCGGCCGACCCGGACCAGCCCGGGCCGCTGATCGGACCGTACCCCGGCTACCGCGCCACGATGCGCTCGGCCCTCGCCAAGATCGTCCTCGACGGCGCCGACCCCAAGGCGACCCTCAAGGATGCCCAGGACGACGTCACCAAGCAGCTCGAGGACTACAACGGCGGCTGACCCCCGGCGGGGTGCCATGATGAGCGCCATGCGCGTGGTGGCCGTGACCGGCCTCAAGGGTGGGGTCGGCAAGACCTCCACGGCGGTGAACCTGGCCGCGCTGTCCGCCCTCGAAGGGCGCCGCACCCTGCTCTGGGACCTCGATCCCCAGGGTGCGGCGACCTACTGCCTCGACCTCAAGCCCAAGCTCCGCGGCGGCGCCACCAAGCTGCTCCGCGGCGGGCGCGGCGGCCTGGCCGGCGTGGCCAAGCTGTGCTCGGTCGAGCACCTCGAGGTGGTGCCCGCCGACCACAGCGTGCGCGAGATCGACAAGGTGCTCTCGGTGAGCGGCAAGCCGGGCAAGCCGATCCGCCGCCTGCTCGCCGGCACCAAGGGCTCGGCCGATGTGGTGGTGCTCGACTGCCCGCCGGGCCTGAGCTCGGTGGTGGAGGCGGTGGCCACCGTGGCCGACGTGCTGCTGGTGCCCGTGGTGCCCGAGCCCCTCCCGTTCCGGGCGCTGGAGCGGTTCAGCACCTTCCTCACCGAGACCCACGCCGCCTCGCCCGAGATCCTGGCCCCCTTCCTGTCGATGATCGACCGGCGCGAGCCGCTCCACCGGCGCGTCGAGGCCGAGATCCGCGAGACCGGTCGGTTCCTGGCCGCCGCCATCCCCGAGAGCTCGGCGGTGGCGCGCATGGGCGAGGAGCAGGTGCCTTCGGTGATCAGCTCGCCGAACAGCCTCGCCACCACCGAGTACCGCAAGCTCTGGGCCGAGACCGCGGAGCGCGCCGGGCTCTAGGCCGTGGTGGGGTCGGCGGGCCCCGGCGCGACGGTGGTCAGCCGGCCCGGCGGTTCGGCCAGGCCCTCGAGCAGCTCGGCCCCGAGCGCATCGGGCAGGGCGTCGAGGACCGCGGGCAGCAGGTCGGCGACCGGCACCAGATCCCGCTGGAGCCATCGCGCGAAGCTGCCGTCGTCGAACCAGGTGTGCAGGGACACGCGGCGCGCCCAGGGCGGGCACGGCATGCCGGCGAGGTGCCGGGACCCGAGCATGCGGCGGCGGACGGTGCCCCAGTCCCAGGTGGTGGCGATGATCCTGGCGTGGGCCCCGAGCAGGACACCTGGATCATCGGGGGCGCTGGCGAGGGGATGCCGCTGGGCCAGCTCGCGCCAGTCCCGCACCCGTCCGGGTGCGGCCAGGACCACCGGGGCGAGCTGCTCGAGCCAGAGCGCGTCGAAGTAGGCGCCGACCGATCCCTCGGGCCGGGCCGTGGGGAGCGCGAGGGTCCGACGCATCGCATCGGCCACCCAGCCCTGCGGTGCGCCGGGGAGCACCTCGCCGGCCGGGTGGTCCGGGCCGACGAGGACCGAGGTGAACGATCCGGCGCGGTCGGCGAGCACGACCAGGCCGATCGACGAGGGAGCGCCGTCGGCCACGCGGGCTCGCCCGGTGGTGATGAGCCCGAGGCCGTGGTGCGTCGTGCACAGGCGGCGGCCGACGAGGGCTTCTCCGGGATGGGGGTACACGGGCTCCACCACGTGGGCGGTGGCCACGAGGTCGCCCGGAGCGGGGGTCTCGTCGATCACGATGATCCGGGCCGGTTCGGGTCGGTCGGCTGAGGGGTCGAGACCGGCCAGGTGGCGGTCGGCGAGGCGACGGGCGAGGGCGAGGAGCCGCTCGGGAGCGGGGGACGGGGGGACGGTGGGGGACACGGGAGGACCTCCGGACAGGGCAGTGGCCGGCGGTCCGGGGCCCGGAGGCGAGGGGACGGCGATCCTCGAGGCGATGCCTCGGGGACAGTCTCGCGCGGGGGTGTGACGGTCAGGCGGGGACGACGACCACGCCGGGCGCACGGCCCTCGGCGCGGTGGATCCGCTCGATCCGGTGGTCGACCCGCGAGACCGCCTCGACCTCGTGGGCCTCGATGCGGTCGATGAGGCGGGTGGCTGCCGACCAGCGGCGCATGGCGAGCACCCGGGCGAGCCGGGCGTCGCTCGGCGCGTGGGCGTGGAGCGCCTCGTTGGTGAGGTCGTGGGACCGGCAGGCGCCGCCCGCCTGGCCGCCGAGGCCGAGCAGTCGGCCGATGGTGCGCAGCGAGACCCAGGGCGCCGGCCCGCCGGTGTCGCCGTAGAGCCGGAAGGTGTCGAGGTGGCCGTGGTGGTGCCAGGCGCCCCGGTAGGCCCCGGCGTGGCCCGGCAGCGGGGCGCGGCGCAGGGTGAGCCGGCGGTCGAGGCACAGGTGCAGGCCGAGGTCGACCCCGAGCAGGCGGGCGCGGTCGGCGAGGAACGGCAGGTCGAACGAGCCGCCGTTCCAGGTGGCGATGATGCCGGGCGGCAGGTCGGCGAGGCGCTCGTCGAGCGCTCGCAGGACCGCGGCCTCCTCGCCGATCCAGAGATCGTCGAACGACGCGCCGCACAGCGCGATCGCGGTCACCGCGGACACGGCCGGATCGAGGCCCCCGTGCGTGGTGTCGGTCTCGATGTCGAGGCCGTAGATGTTGACCTGCTGCCCCATCGGTCCCCCGGTGGATCGTCCCCTTCGGGAAAATCCTAAGAAGCCGGGTCAGCCGAGTGGTGGATACCTCACGCGCCGCGCGAATCGCGTCGGCGGAGGCGGTGGGTCAGCGCTCTTCCTTGAAGATCACGTGCTGGCGGATCTTCGGGTCGTACTTCTTGATCTCGATCCGCTCGCGCGTGTTGGTCTTGTTCTTGCGCGTCACGTACGTGTAGCCGGTCCCGGCGGTGGACTTCAGCTTGATGATCGGGCGCTTGTCGCTCTTGGCCATCGGTCTCATCTCCCGGGGAGGCGGCGGATCGCGCGCCACGGCCGGGACCGTGCTCGCGCAGACGGGCCATCGTAGGTGGTCCGCCCTGCGGTGCCCAACTCGGCCAGAATGGCGGTCCCGCTGCCTCCGAAACGACACTGAGCCCATGCGCGGCAGGCCTGCCCGACCCATCGCGATCGCCTTCCGGCTCCGCCGCCTGCTCGCGGCGCTCGCCGTCGCCCTCGGCGTGGTGCTCCTCGCCGCAGCGCCCGCCTCGGCCCACGCCGAGCTCCTGGCCTCCAACCCCTACGACGGCAGCATCGTGCCGGTGCAGCCCGAGGAGATCACCCTCCAGTTCAGCGAGAAGATCACGGTCCAGGCCGACGGCATCCGCGTGCTCGACGGGGCCGGCCACCGCGTCGACCGTGGTCGTGCCGCGAGCCGGGGGCAGGAGGCCGTCGCCCCGGTGCGCGACGGCCTGAGCCCCGGCACCTACGTGGTCGCGTGGCGGGTCGTGTCGGCCGACGGGCATCCGGTGCGCGGCGCCTTCACCTTCTCGGTCAAGCAGCGCTCCGAGGTGGGCACCAGCGTCGAGGATCGCGCCTTCGCCGCCAGCGCCGACAAGCGCGACGAGATCGTGGGCGCGGTGCTGCGCTACCTCACCCTGATCGGCATCCTCGGCGCCTCCGGCATGGTGCTGGTCGGCGCCCGGCTGCGCCGTACCGAGGATCCCGGCCCCACCGGGCCCCTCACCGCCGCCCTCGCCATCGCGGGCATCGTCGGCCTCATCATGCAGGTGCCGCTCCAGGCCGCGCTGGCCACCGGGCAGGGGTGGGGCTCGATCACCCAGCAGGGCGTCCTGGCCCTCGCGCTCGACGACGGGGTCGGGTGGGCCCTCGCCGTGTCGTCGGTGGGCCTGCTCGCCCTGCTCGTCACCTACGGCCTCCCGTGGGCCAGCGCCCCGCGGGTCGTCGCCCTCGTCGGCGCGGTCGCCGCGCCGATGGGCCTGGCGATCACGGGCCACACCCGCACCATGTCGCCGGCTGCGGTCGCCTTCGCGGCCGACGCCGTCCACGCGCTGGCCGGCGCCGTGTGGTTCGGCGGGCTCATCGCCCTCCTGCACGTCGTGCGGGCCCGGCGTCGCGATCGCGACGATGTCGGCGCGGCCGATGCCGTCCGGCAGTTCTCGGGCCTCGCGCTCGTCGCGGTGGCCGCGGTCGCGGTCGCCGGCGGCGCCCTCGCGTGGATCGAGATCGGCAGCCTCGACGCCCTCACCAGCACCACCTACGGGCGGCTCCTGCTCGTGAAGGTTGCGCTCGTGGTCGTCGTGGTCGCGCTCGGCGCCTGGAACCGCCAGCGCATCATCCCCGGCCTGCCGGCGGCCGACGCGCCCGAGGGCCGTGGCCTGGTGAAGATCCTCCAGGTGGTGGCCGTGGAGGTCCTCGTGCTGTGCCTCGTGCTCGCCACGACCGCGGTGCTCACCAACGTCACCCCGGCCAAGGCGGCGGCCAAGCCCGGGATCGCCACGGCATCGGCGCCGTTGGGGTCGGGGACCATGGACGTCACCGTCGACCCCGCCGTCGCCGGCCGCAACGACGTGCACGTGTACATCAAGGACCGCCAGGGCCGGGCCGACACCCGCTACAAGACGGCGTCGTTCCGGCTGTCGCTCCCCGCCCAGCAGCTCGGACCGATCGCCAAGGACGGCGTGAAGGCCGGTCCGGGGCACTTCCAGCTGGTGGGGGCGGCCATGCAGCTGCCGGGGGAGTGGACGATCACGGTGATCGTGCAGCCCGACCGCTTCACCGAGACCCGCGCCACCGTGCGGGTCACGCTGCGCTGATCGTCACCCCAGGGGGTCGTCGAGCAGGCCCGTGACGAGCGCCGCCACCGCCGAGCGCTCGGAGCGGGTGAAGGTCACGTGGGCGAACAGGGGGTGACCCTTCATCGCGTCGATGACCGAGGCGATGCCGTCGTGCCGCCCGACCCGCAGGTTGTCGCGCTGGGCGACATCGTGGGTGAGCACCACCCGGCTGCCCTCGCCGAGGCGACTCAGCGCGGTGAGCAGCACCGCCCGCTCGAGGTTCTGGGCCTCGTCGATGATCACGAACGTGTCGGTGAGGCTCCGACCCCGGATGTGGGTGAGGGGCAGCACCTCGAGCAGGTTGCGGGCCAGCACCTCCTCGACCACCTCGGGTCCCGCGATCGACTCGAGGGCGTCGAACACGGCGGCCGCCCAGGGGCCCATCTTCTCGTCCTTGTCGCCCGGCAGGAACCCGAGGTCCTGGCCGCCGACGGCGAACAGCGGGCGGAACACGATGATCCGCTTGTGGGTGCCGCGCTCGAGCACGGCCTCGAGGCCGGCGGCGAGGGCGAGCACGCTCTTGCCCGTGCCGGCGTTGCCGCCGAGGCTCACGATCCCGATCGAGGGGTCGGCGAGGATGTCGAGGGCGATGCGCTGCTCGGCGCTGCGCCCGGCCACGTCGAACAGGCTCAGGTCGCCGCGGATCAGGTGGACGGCCTTGTCCTCGTGCACCCGGCCCAGGGCCGACTGGCTTCCCGCGTGGAGGGCGACGCCCGTGTTCACCGGCAGGTCCCGGAACTCGGGGAGGTCGAGCACCTTGTTGGCGAAGAGGTCGTCGACGTCTTCGGGGTCCACGTCGAGCTCCACGAAGCCGGCCCAGGTGGCGTCCTCGGCCAGCTCGTTGCGGTACTGCTCGGCCTCGAGCCCCACGATGCTGGCCTTCAGGCGGAGCGGCAGGTCCTTGGTGACGACGGCGACGTCGTGGCCCTCGAGCCGCAGGTTGTGGGCGACGGCGAGGATGCGGTGGTCGTTGTTGTCGGCGGTCATCGCCGCCGGCAGGCCTGCCGTGTCCTGGTGGTTGAGCTCCACCCGCAGCGTGCCCCCCGCCTCGTTCACCACCAGCGGGCGGGTGAGCGAGCCGTGCTCGAGGCGGAGGCGTTCCAGGTGCCGGAGGGTCTGGCGCGCGGCCCAGCCGAGCTCGGGGTGGTTCCGCTTCGCCTCCAGCTCCATGAGCACGACGATCGGGATCACCACCTCGTGCTCGGCGAAGCGCACGAGCGCCCTCGGATCGGCCAGCAGCACGGACGTGTCGAGCACGTAGGTGAGCGGGCGCGCGGCAGCGGTGGGAACGGACTCGGTCACATGGCCCCCTGGGCGTTCGGCAGCCTCAGGACTCGGCGGTCACTCGACGGACCGGGGTCGCTGTCGGCTGGGCGGTGGATCACCGTCGCCCATCCTTCACCACCGGCACGGCCGCGCGGGTGGATGCCCCGAACCCTTTCACCGTCCCGACACGGTCCGTTCACGTGACCCTTCTGGCATGCTCCACCGATGGCTCCCGACGGCACCGACGCCCTGGCGAACGCTCGCAGCGCGTTCGACCTGCCGGCCGACGTCGCGTACCTGAACACGGCGTTCATGGGACCCGTGCCCGGCACCGCGGTCGAGGCCGGGCTCATGGGGCTCGCCCGCAAGGCCCGGCCGTGGACCATCGCGGCCGACGACTTCACCGTTCCCGTCGACCAGATGCGGGCCGCGTTCGCCGGGCTGCTGGGAGCGCCCGGTGACGTCGACGGCGTCGCCATCACCCCGTCGGTCAGCTACGGCATCTCCACGGCGGCGGCGAACCTGCACCTGGACGCCGGTCAGGTGGTCGTCGTGCTCGACCGCCAGTTCCCGTCCGACGTGTACGCGTGGGAGCGCCTCGCCGAGCGCCACGGGGGTGCGCTGCACCGGGTGGCCCGTCCCGACGACGGCGACTGGACCGCCGCGGTCCTCGCCGACCTGGACCGTCTCGGGGACCGGGTCGGGGCGATCTCGGTGCCGCCGTGCCACTGGATCGACGGCGGGCGGGTCGACCTGGTCGCCGTGGGGGACGCCGCTCGCCGGGTCGGGGCCGCGCTCACGGTCGACGTGTGCCAGGCGCTCGGCGCCGAGCCCTTCGACGTGGCCGAGGTCCGGCCGGACTTCGTGGTGGGCGCCACCTACAAGTGGCTCTGCGGGCCCTACAGCCTCGGGTTCTGCTGGGCCGCACCCCACCGTCGGGCCGGCGAGCCGATCGAGCACGGATGGACGGCGCGGGCGAACAGCCACTGCCTGGCCTGCCTGGCCGACTACACCGCCGAGTACCAGCCCGGTGCGCGCCGGTACGACGTGGGCGAGGTGGCCAACTTCACGCTCGTGCCGGTGGCGCTCGCCGCCGTCCACCTCGTGGCCTCGTGGGGCCCGGCCGCCGTCGCCGCCCACGCCCGCACCCTCACGGATCGCCTGGTCGACGCGGTCGCCGACCTCGGCTTCACCGCGCCGCCTGCGCCGCTGCGCAGCGCCCACCTGGTCGGCCTCGCCGCCCCTGCGGGCGTCGACGTCGAGGCGCTGGCGCCGCTGCTCGCCGACCACGGCGTGCACGTGAGCGCGCGGGGCACCGCGCTGCGCGTGTCCGTCCACGGGTTCAACACGGCGGCCGACGTCGACCGTCTCGTGGAGGCGCTGGCGATCAGCCTTCGAGGCGGACCGACGGGGCACCCTCGGCCACGGTGAGGGTGCCGGGCACGGCGAGCAGGTCGAGCGGATCGCGCCCCATCCCCCGGCCGGTGAGGGTCAGCACCTCGCCCTTGTGCGGGCCCGCCAGCACCGCCAGGTGGAGGGTGACGGCGCCCTCGTCGGCGTCGTCGGCGTCCACCACCACGATGTCGTAGGAGCCGTCGGGGAGCATGGCGCCAACCTAGGCGGTCGACCTCCGGACGGGAGGGTCCGCGCGTTGGGTGCGAACTGAGGAAATACTTGACGTTGCGCCGCGGCAGACAGGTCGCCGGACGCGTTACCCCTACCACCCAGGAGGTTGGCTGTGGCCAACATCACCAAGGCCGAACTCGTCGATCAGGTCGCCAAGCAGGCCGGCACCGACAAGACCACCGCGGCGAACGTTCTCAAGGCCTTCGAGGAGTCGGTCCTCGCGCTCGTCACCAAGGGTGACAAGGTCGCCCTCACCGGTTTCGTGAGCTTCGAGCAGGTCGCCAAGAAGGCCACCACCGCCCGCAACCCGCGCACCGGCGAGACCGTCAAGGTCAAGGCCAAGAAGGCCCCGAAGGTCACCATCGGTGCCACCTTCAAGAAGACGGTCAACAAGGAGATCCCGGCGCCGAAGCTGGCCTAGTCGCCGGGCCGGGATCACCCGGCTCCACCAGCACGACCCGGAGGGGAGGGCACCAGCCCTCCCCTCCGGCGCGTCCGGGCCCGGACGGTGTAGGCAGGGGACCCGGCACCGAGGAGGCCCCGATGAGCGACCTGACCACGAACCGCTACCTGGAGGGCCTGCTGGCGCCGGTGGCCGACGAGACCACGGCGTTCGACCTGCCCGTCACCGGGACGCTGCCGCCCGAGCTCGACGGGCGCTACCTGCGCAACGGCCCGAACCCGCTGCTCCCCCCGGATCCGGCCACCTACCACTGGTTCCTCGGCGACGGCATGGTGCACGGCGTGCGCCTCGAGGACGGCGCCGCCCGCTGGTACCGCAACCGGTGGGTGCGCTCGACGGCGGTCAGCGAGGCGCTCGGCGAGCAGCCCGCTCCGGGCGAGCGCCACGCCGGCATGGACACCGCCAACACGAACGTGATCGGCCACGCCGGGCGCACGTTCGCCATCGTGGAGGCTGGCGCCCGGCCCGTCGAGCTCACCGAGGAGCTCGAGACGATCTGCCACAGCGACCTCGACGGCACCCTGCCCCACGGCTACACGGCGCACCCCAAGCGCGACCCGGAGACCGGCGAGCTGCACGCCGTCTCGTACTACTGGGGGCGGCCCGAGCTGCTCGAGTACACCGTGATCGGGGTCGATGGTCGCGTGCGGCACCGGGTCGACGTGCCGGTGCCGGGCAACCCCATGGTCCACGACTGCTCGATCACGGCATCCTCGGTCGTCCTCTATGACATGCCGGTCACCTTCGACGTCGATGTGGCGCTCGGCGGCGCCGGGTTCCCCTACACCTGGGACGACGACTACGGCGCCCGGATCGGGCTCATGCCCCTCGCGGGGAGCCCCGAGGACGTGCGCTGGTTCGAGGTGTCGCCCTGCTACGTGTTCCATCCCCTCAACGCCTGGGACGAGGGCGACACCGTGGTGATCGACGTGGTGCGCCACCCGAAGATGTTCGACCGGGACCGACGGGGCCCGAACGAGGGGGCGCCCACGCTGTGGCGCTGGACGTTCGACCGGGCCACCGGCCGTTCCCACGAGCGCCAGCTCGATGATCGGCCGATCGAGTTCCCCCGCGTCGACGAGCGGTGCGTCGGCCGGCCGTCCCGCTACGGATGGGCGGCGATGGTGCCCCTCGCCGGGACCGACGTCGACTTCGCGGCGGCCCAGCTCGTGCGGTACGACCACGAGACCGGCGACGCGCTCGACATCGGGTTTGGCCCCGGACGGGCCTGCGGCGAGGCGGTGTTCGTGCCCCGGACCGCCGACGCGGCGGAGGACGACGGCTGGTACCTCACGTTCGTCTACGACCGGGCCGAGGACCGCAGTGAGCTCGTGGTGCTCGACGCGGCGGCACCCGCCGACGAGCCCGTCGCCCGGGTGCACCTGCCGGTGCGGGTGCCGGCCGGGTTCCACGGCAACTGGGTGCCGGCGGGCTGACCGCCTTCAGGCGCGGTCGGCCCCGGGACCGGGACCGATGTAGTCGACCCGCGCCCGCATGAACGTGGCCTGCCCGTACTGCTCGATGGCGTGGGCGATCCACCCGGCGGTCCGGGCCAGGGCGAACAGGGCCTCGCCCGAACCCGGCGCCATGTCGGCGCAGAAGGCGACCGCGGCGAGGGCCACGTCGACGTTGGGCGGGGCGGCGCCACGGGCGGCGATCGCGTCGAGGACGCCCTGCACGGTGGCGAGCCGGTCGCCCGGTGGGTCGATCCCGGCGAGGCCGTCGAGCAGCACCGCGGCGCGCGGGTCGCCATCGGGGTACAGCGGGTGGCCGAACCCGTCGAGCTTGGCGCCGTCGCCCACGCGGCCCTCGACGGCGCGGGCCACGCCGAAGCGGGCGGCGTCGCGGAACATGGCCTCGATGGCGAGGGACGCCCCGCCGTGCCGGGTGCCGCCGATCACGTTCAGTCCCGCCCCGACGACCTCGTAGGTGTCGGCCCGGACCATGGCGGCCGTGCGCACGGCGAGCGTGGAGCTGGCGAGCTCGTGGTCGGCCAGCAGGCACAGGGTGGCGTCGAGCAGGTCGATGCGCACCGGGTTGCGGGGGAGGCGGGTGAGGCGGGTCCACATCACCTCGGCGATCGTGCGGGCCGGTTCGGCCCGCCTGGCCTCCCGTCCGTCCGCCCGGGGCAGCCCGTGGGCCAGCAGGCGCAGCAGGCGCCGGGCGGTGGCCACCACCACCTCGGGGCGCACGTCGTGGCGGACCGGGTCGCCGGCACCGGCCACCGCGGTGATGATCCGGAACCGGTCGAGCGGCAGGCCGTGGCGGGGGACCGACGCCTGGGCGGCCAGCACGTGATCGAGCACGGTGCCGTCGAGCGGCCAGCGGGCGGGGTCGGGCCACGAGCCCGTCCACAGCCACTCGGCCACCTCCTCGAAGCGATGGCGCTGGGCGAGGGCGACGGCGTCGGCGCCCCGGTAGGTGAGGCGCCCGTCGGCGATGAGGGTCAGCGCGGAGGGGAACACCAGCGGCGGCAGGGCCTTGGTGCGCCGGCCGGCGCGGGCGAGGCGCTCGATGTCGCGCTCGGCGTAGGTGCTGACCCCGCCCGGCTCCCGGTGGCGCTCGATCATGCCGCGGCTGACGTAGGCGTACAGCGTCTCGGGCTTCACCCCGAGGCGCTCGGCCGCCTGCGCCGTCGTGAGCCGACCGACATTGATCATTGGTCAAGATTGATCAATGTCTCGGGTCGTGTCAAGGTCGACCCATGACCACTGCACCCACGCTCCGCCCCCGATCCGCGAGCCCGGTCCGCGTCGCCGAGCTCATGAGCCACCCCGTCGTCACCGCCACGCCCGGCCAGACGCTCGCCGCCGCCGCCGATGCCATGGTCCTCGCCGCCGTCGGCTCGGTCGTCGTCATCGGCGACCCGGGCCTGCCCGTCGGCATCCTCACCGAGCGCGACCTCGTCCGCGCCTCCGCCGCCGGCGCCGACGCCCGGACCGCCACGGTGGGCGAGTGGATGACCGCCGCGCCGGACACCGTCGGCCCCGACACCCCGATCGACGAGGCCACCGAGACCCTCGCCCGCCGCGGCTACCGCCACCTCCCGGTGGTCGACGAGGCGGGCCTGGCCGGCATCGTCTCCCTCCGGGACCTGGTGCGGGTCGCGCTCATGCGACCCGCCGGCGAGGCCGCCATCGACGCCCCGCGGGGCCTGAAGGGCGTCGTCGTCACCGACACCACCATCGGCGACGTGCGCGGCGCCGAGGGCTTCTTCCACCTGCGCCAGTACTCGGCGACCGACCTCGCCCGCACCCGCACCCTCGAGGACGTGTGGGCCCTCCTGGTCGACGGCGCCCTGCCCGGCGAGGCCGAGCGGGCGGCGTTCGGCGCCGAGATCGCCGCCGCCCGGCACCTGCCCGACGCGGTGCAGCCGCTCGTGGCGGAGGTGGCGCGGAGCTGCCGGGGCGAGGGCACGCTCGATGGGCTGCGCACCGTCCTGTCGGCGGTCGCCGCGGCCGAGGGCTTCCGCCCCTCCTACGACCTCGACGCCGCCGCGCTGCGACGCGACGCGATGCGCCTCGCCGCCGTCACGCCCACGATCGTGGCCGCCCTCCACCGCCTCGGTCGCGGCCTCGAGGTGGTCGCGCCCCGCGCCGACCTGGGCCACGCCGCGAACTACCTCTGGATGGTGAACGGCACCGAGCCCGCCCCCGAGATCGCCCGGGCCGTCGAGCAGTACCTCATGCTCACCGTCGACCACGGCTTCAACGCCTCGACCTTCACCGCCCGGGTCATCGCCTCCACCGGCGCCGACCTGGGCGCCGCGGTCGTCGGCGCCGTCGGCGCCCTGTCCGGCCCGCTCCACGGTGGCGCCCCGAGCCGGGCGCTCGCCCTGCTCGACGCCATCGGCAGCCCCGACCTCGCCCCGGCCTACATCCGGGCCGCCGTGGAGCGGGGGGACCGGATCATGGGGTTCGGGCACGCGGTCTACAAGACCGACGACCCGCGCTCGACCCTCCTGCGCGATGTGGCCGTCGGGCTCGGCGGCGACCGGGCCGCCTTCGCCGTCCAGGTCGAGCAGCTGATCGTCGACACGCTCGCCGAGGTGAAGCCGGGCCGGCAGCTCTACGCCAACGTCGAGTACTACGCGGGCGTGGTCATGGAGGCTGCCGGCCTGCCGCCCGAGCTGTTCACCCCCACCTTCGCGGTGAGCCGGGTGATCGGCTGGTGCGCCAACGTGCTCGAGCAGGCCGCCGACAACCGCATCATCCGCCCCAGCGCCCGCTACGTCGGCCCGCCGGCGCCTCAGCCCGTGCCGGCCGCCTGAGCCGCGCCTGCCGGCCTCAGCGGTCGGTGGGCATGAAGCGGAACCGCTCGGCGAGTGCCAGGCCCGCCCACGCGCCCACCTCGGCGGCCCGGCCGCGGATCTCGGCGTGGAAGCGGGCCCGCTCGGCTGCCGAGGTGGCCGGGTCGTCGGTGATGAACATCGTCGACTCGTGCTGGGACCGGTGGGCCTCCAGCGAGGCGAGCTTGGCGTCGAGGTCCCGCTCGCCGACCCCCTCGGCGTGATCGGGGTCCTCGGCCTCGAAGAGCAGCAGCGCCGACGGGCGGTGGTGGGCGATGCCGTGCTCGGGGAAGAAGTGCGGGTCCCGCGCCGCGACGAGCGCGTCGGTGGTGAGCCAGCCCGCCGCCCGGTGGTCGGGGTGCAGGCGGTAGCGCTTCCACGGATCGTGGCCGAGCAGGACGTCGGGGCGCAGGACCCGGATCCATCGGGCGATCTCCGAGCGGATCGGGCGCTCGTTGGCGAGCTCGCCGTCGACCTGGCCGAGGAA
>CAZUYW010000032.1:16908-19344 GCA_964624775.1 uncultured Iamiaceae bacterium | reverse complement strand
GGACCAGCCCGGGCCGGGCGGCGGTGCCACCAGCGGGGCGTCGGGCCCGGCGTAGGGGGATGCGGGCGGGGCAGGCGTGCCGCCCATCCCCACCGGTGCGGGCGGGGGTGGGGGCGGCGGAGGCGGGGGCGCCTGGTGGGCGGCGGGCCTCGGCGTGAGCGGCGCGGCACCGAGCGGCGACGCCTGCGCGTAGGACCCGACCGGGGGCGGCGGGGCCACCGCCGGGGCGTACCCGTGTCCGAGACGGGCGCGCAGCGCCTCCACCTGGTGCGGTTCCAGCGGCGAACCGGGGCCGAGCTCGCCCAGGCCGAGCTGGGCGGCGACGTCCACCACGTCGGTGGATCGCTGACCGAGCTCGATCGCCAGTTCGTAGAGGAACATGCAGGGCACCTTCGTCCGCCGGGTGGGTGGGGCACCCTCCCGATCGGTCAGCGGGCGCGGAAGATGAGCGCGTGGTGGGTGCCGTCGACCACGGTGGCGGCCGGTTCGTAGCGGTAGCCCTGCGGGTGCTCGAACGCCGCCAGGTCGTCCAGGTCGGTGCTGCCCGTCTCGGCCAGCCACCGCACGAGCGATCCCTTGAGCAGCTTGTTCCAGTGGCTGACGGTCTTGCCGGCCGGATCCACGAAGCGCACCGTGACCCGCCGGGCCGGTGCGAGCGCCGACCAGTCGAGCGCCGCCGCGTGCTCGATGGGGAGCAGGTCCCAGACGAGCGCGCCGCGCACGCGGGGTGCGAGCGCCGACGTGAGCTGGGGTCGCCACCAGGTCGAGAGCTTCCCGAGCGGCGGCAGGTTCGCGGCCATCTTCAGCCGGTACTCGGGGACCGGGTCCTCGGGGGCGACGACCCCCCACAGCCCCGACACGGTGAGGGTCGTGCGGGCGAAGCGGCGACGGGCGGGTGCCGCCATGGTCCGCGGCGCGAGCTCGCGGTACAGCACGCCGGTGTAGCGGTCCGCTGCGGCGAGCGTCGGTTCGGTGGCCGCCGGGTGCCGGCGGCCGAGGGCCGCGAGCACGCGCCCCCGGGCGGCGTCGAGCTCGGGCAGGACGAGGGTCCCGGCCTCGTAGGGCGGGCCGTCGCCGCCGGACGCCTTGCCCTCCGAGGGCGGGATCAGGACGAGGGTGCGGCGGGCCATCGGCGGCGACGCTACCGACCGGAGCCGCGGCGGCCGAACCGACGGGGTGGGGAGGAGCGCAGGGCACCTCGTACCATCCCGGGATGGCCCGCACCGCGTCCGAACCCCTGCCCACCGGCGACGACAAGGTCGTGGCCGTCCGGTCCATGTTCGACGCCATCGCCCCGCGCTACGACCTGGTCAACCGGGTCATGACCTTCCGGATGGACGTGGGGTGGCGGCGCCGCACGATCCGCGAGCTCGCCCTCCCCCACGGCTCCACCGTGCTCGACCTCGCCTGCGGCACGGGCGACCTGTGCGGCGGGCTGGCCGAGGCCGGCCTGCGCCCGATCGGCATGGACCTGTCGTTCGGCATGCTCGCCGCGGGCACCAGTGGTGCACCGCTGGCCCAGGCCGACGCCCTCCGGCTGCCGGTCCCCGACGGGTCGGTCGACGGCGTCACGTGCGGCTTCGCCCTCCGGAACTTCGTCGAGCTGCCGCCGTTCTTCGCCGAGCTGGGCCGGGTGGTGCGCCCGCTCGGGCGCATCGCGCTGCTCGAGGTCGCCGAGCCGGCCAACCCCGTCCTGCGCTGGGGCCACGGGATCTACTTCGGGAAGGTGGTGCCCAAGATCGGCGGCCTCCTGTCGGACCCCGCCGCGTACCAGTACCTGCCGAAGTCCGTCGCCTACCTCCCCGAGCCCGAGGTCATGCTCGCCCAGCTCGCCGACTGCGGGTTCGAGCGCATCGAGCGGACGCTGCTGTCGACGGGCATCGCGCAGCTGATCACCGCCACCCGCACATGAGCGCCGCGCCCCGCCTGGTCGCCCGCACCACCCAGGTCGACGCCGAGGTCGACCTCCTCGCGGTCGCCGGCGCCGACGGCCTGCTCTTCGCGCGCGGCGGCACCGGGTTCGCCGGCCGGGGGGTGGCCGCCCGGTTCCCCCGAGCCGAGGTCGCCGCGGGTCTGGCGTCGATCGTGGTGCCCGACGGCGACCCCGCCGCCGGCCCGTCCGCCCGGCCCGGGTTCGGTCCCGTCGCGTTCGGCGCGCTGCCGTTCCTGCCGGGCGCGCCCGCCGACCTCGTCGTGGCCGAGATCACCGTCGGGTGCGACGACGCCGGAGCCTGGGTCACCACCGTCACTCCCGAGGGCGCGCCGATCCCCGACGTCGCCGCCGTCCTCGACGCGGGTCGCCCCGCTCCCGAGCCGGGGCCGAGCCGCTTCGACGTCGCCGCGGCCCGCCCGCCGGCCGATTGGACCGATGCGGTCGCCACCGCCACCGCCCGCATCCGGGCCGGCGCGCTCGACAAGGTGGTGCTCGCCCGCGAG
>CAZUYW010000032.1:14483-16808 GCA_964624775.1 uncultured Iamiaceae bacterium | reverse complement strand
CGCGAGCACCAGGTCACGATCGAGGAGGTGCACGAGACGCTCCTCGCCTTCTCCTCCTACGTGGACTACGAGCCCGAGCCGTCGGTGGTGCCGCTGGCCAACGTCATCCACCTCGCGACCCAGGTCGAGGGTCGGTTGTCGCACCCGCCCGCCTCGGTGCTGGAGCTGGTCGAGGCCCTCCACCCGACGCCGGCGATCTGCGGTCGACCGGTCGACGCGGCCCTCGCCCTGATCGCCGAGCTCGAGCACCTCGACCGCGGCCCCTACGCGGGCGCGGTCGGCTGGGTCGATGCGGCCGGGAACGGCGCCTTCGCCGTCGCCATCCGCGGCGCGGTGATCGACGGCCCGGTCGCCCGGGTCATCGCCGGCAACGGGATCGTGGGTGACTCCGATCCACCCACCGAGCTGATCGAGACCCGCGCCAAGCTCCAGGCCATGCTCAACGCCATCGTCCGCCCCTGAGGGCGCCGCTCAGCCCAGGTGGTCGAGGGCGTGGGCGACGGCCGCGTGGAGCTCGTCGTGGACCGCGACGGTGGCGGCGCGATCGGTGCGCACGTGCACGAGGCGCACCCCGCCGGCCCGCACCGCATCCTCGATCGCCGGACCCACCTCGACGGCGCCGACCGGTGACGTGACCGGGATGGCGTGCACGGCCGCGAGGGCGGCCAGGTCCACGCCGTGCGGGGTGCCGAACAGCTCCTCGAAGACCACCGGGTCGAGCGCCTGGGCCTGGGGCAGGAACGAGAAGATGGCGCCACCGTCGTTGTCGACCACCACGATCGTGCAGTCGACCGGGCGCCGGGCGAGGCCGAGCAGGGCGTTGGCGTCGTGGAGCAGGGCGACGTCGCCGACCAGGACGACGGTGGGGCTGGCACGCCGGGCGGCGAGCGCAGCACCGACCCCGGTCGACACGACGCCGTCGATGCCGTTCGCACCCCGGTTCGCCAGCACCCGCACCCCGGGCACGGGTCCCCCGTACCACTCGAGGTCGCGCACCGGCATCGAGGAGGAGACCACGAGGGTGCCCCCCTCCCCGAGCGCGGCCACCGCGGCGCGGGCGACCCCGGGATCGGTGGGCTCGGGGTGCCCGACGAGCACCGTCTCCACCGCCAGGCGGGCGACCTGATCGGCCGCGGTCCAGGCCTCGGCCCACGCCTCGTTGCCGGTCCGGCGCACGAGCCGGGCGAGCGCGTTGCACACCGCGGTCGGGTCGGCGTGGAGCACGTGCGCGGCCCGACGGCCGGGATCGAACCAGCGGCCGTGGCCGTGCACCGCCACCTCGGGGACCGCCACCTCGGCGAGCCAGCCCTCGAGGACCTTCGACGCCGGCGCCTCACCGAGCCGCAGCACCGCCTCGGGCCGCAACCGCGCCGCGGCCGGCTCGTGGCGCAGCACCGCGTCGGCCATCGTGATCACGCGCGGATCGGGCAGCCGGCAGCCCGATCGCGGGTCGGCGATCACCGGCCAGCCGGTCGCCTCGGCGAGCGCGAGGACCGCACCCGGTTCCCCGCAGCCGGCCCCGGCCACGATCACCCCGCGGTCGACGTCGAGCAGGGCGGCCAGTCGTTCGGTGCCCGACCGCTCGACCGCGACCCGAGAACCCCCGGCCGTGTGCCACGGCGCGCCATCGGCGCGCCCCGGCGGGAGCGCGGCGGGCGCGCCCACCAGCGGCTCCCGGAACGCGAGGTCGAGGTGGACCGGCCCGGGCCCCGCGGGATCGTCGAGTGCGGCGGCGACGGCCCGCGCCCCGAGCGATCGCCACGTGCCGACCGTGTCCGCCGTGGGCGGCCCGGGCTCGGCGAACCAGCGCACGGCCCGGCCGAACAGGTGGCGCTGGTCGACGGTCTGCGGCGCGCCGACGTCGTGCAGCTCGGGCGGGCGGTTCGCGGTGGCGACCAGCATCGGCACCCCCGCCAGGTCGGCCTCCACCACCGCGGGATGGACCTCGGCGGCCGCCGTCCCCGACGTGGTCACCACCACCGCCGGACGACCCGACGCGAGCCCGAGGCCCAGCGCGGTGAAGGCCGCGGCCCGCTCGTCGAGGTGCACGTGCACGGCGATGGCCGGGTGGGCGTGGAGGGCGAGCACCAGCGGGGTGGAGCGGGAGCCCGGCGCGACGACCGCGTCAGTGACGCCGGCCCGCACCCACTCGTCGACGAGCGTGGCGCAGAAGGTCGCCGTCACCGCGGCCACCTCTGCGGCGGCAGGCGGGGTGATCGGTTGGGACGCGTCGCCGGGCGGGGTCACCGGGCCATCTGAGCACACCGGGCACGGTGCCGACCCGCCCGCGTGGGACCATGGGCGGGTGCCGCTCCACCACCAGGT
>CAZUYW010000032.1:0-14383 GCA_964624775.1 uncultured Iamiaceae bacterium | reverse complement strand
CTGCGCCTCGCCGGCACCGGCACCATGGACCCCCCGTGGTGGCCCGAGCTGCCCCGCATCACGGCGCCGGTGCTCGCCCTCGCCGGCGCCCGCGACGAGCGCTTCGGCGCCGTCGCCCGCCGGATCGCGTCCTCGGTCGCCCACGGGACCGCGGCCACGATCCCCGACGCCGGGCACGCCGTGCCGCTCGAGGCGCCGGCCGCCCTCGCCGAGGCGATCCGCACCTTCGTCAGGTCCCCGGCGTGAGCACCAGGCCGACCGTGAACAGGGCGCCGAAGAGCAGCTGCACCTGACCGGTGGCCACGAGCACCGGGATGAGCGCGGGACCGGTGGCCCCGGTGAGCACCTGGACCACGGGCTTGCGGGCGAACAGCACCACGGCGAGCGCGAGCGCCACCCCCGGACGGCCGCCCAGGCCGCCGATGAAGGGCACGCACACGAAGGGCGCCACGAGCAGCACGGTGTAGAGGTAGCGGGTCCGCAGATCGCCGAGGCGCACCGCCAGCGTGCGCTTGCCGACCTCGGTGTCGCCGGGGATGTCGCGCAGGTTGTTGACGACCAGCAGCGCGGTGGCGAGGAACCCGATCGGCACCGACGAGGCGAGCGCGAACCCGTCCAGGGAGCCGGTCTGCACGTAGGCGGAACCGGCCGTGGCGACCACGCCGAAGAACACGAACACGAACACCTCGCCGAACCCGGCGTAGCCGTAGGGGCGGGGGCCGCCCGTGTAGAACCACCCGGCCGCGATGGCGGCGACGCCCACCGCGATGAGCTCGGGACCGACCGCGAGGGCCAGCGCGCCGCCCGCCAGCCCGGCCACCCCGAACGCCGCGATCGCGGCGCGCTTCACCGCACCCGGTGCCGCGAGGCCCTGACCCACGAGCCGGACCGGGCCGACCCGCCGCTCGTCGTCGTCGGTCCCGCGGATCCCGTCGCTGTAGTCGTTGGCGTAGTTGGTGGCGACCTGGAGCGCGAGGGAGACGACCATCGCCGCGACCGCCCGCCACCAGATCAGGCCGCCGGGCACGCGCCCGACCATGCAGGCCGTGCCCACCGCCACCGGCACCACGGCGGCGGGCAGGGTCCGAGGCCGTGCACCGGCCACCCAGATGTTCATGGCGCGAGTCTGCCCGCCCACCGCCATCGGGTGGTAAGGCTGGGGCCATGACGCGCCTCGTGGCCCTCGACCTCCCCGGCGGACCGGCGTTCCTCCACGCCCTGCGCACGGCGTGGGACGAGGGCGATGCCGTGCTCGCCGTCGACCAGCGCCTGCCCGAGGCCGCCCGCGAGGCACTGCTCGCCCACGCCCGACCCCACGCCATCGTGACCGCCGACGGCACCGTCGTCCCCCACGAGCCCGACGCTCCGCTGCTCGAGCACGGCGATCGGCTGGTGGCCGCCACGAGCGGGTCCACCGGCCGTCCGGCGCTCGTGGTGCACACGGAGTCCTCCCTGATCGCCCACGCGGTGGCTGTCCACGAGCGGCTCGCCGTCGACCCCGACCGCGACCGCTGGCTCGCGTGCCTCCCGCTCAACCACCTCGGCGGGTTCGGCGTGGTCGCCCGGTCGGTGCTGACCGGCACCCCGGTCGACCTGCTGCCCCGGTTCGACGCCGCCGCGGTCGCCGCCGCCCCAGCCGCGCTCGGCACCACCCTCGTGTCCCTGGTCCCCACCGCGCTCGACCGCGTCGATCCCGCCGCGTTCCGGGCGGTGGTGCTCGGGGGCTCGGCCGATCTCCACGATCGTCCCGGCAACGTGGTCCGCACCTACGGCCTCACCGAGTCGGGCGGCGGGGTGGTCTACGACGGCACCCCGCTCCCGGGCACCGAGGTCCGAGTCGACCACGACGGCACGATCTGGCTGCGGGGCGCCACGATCGGCCGGGGCCGGCGCCACCCCGACGGCGCGGTCACCCCGCTCGTCGGGCCCGACGGCTGGCTGGCCACCGGGGACCTCGGCCGCTGGGTCGACGGCCGCCTCGTGGTGGCCGGCCGCGCCGACGACGTGATCATCACCGGCGGCGAGAACGTGTGGCCCGAGCCGGTCGAGGCCGTGCTCCGGGCGCTCCCGGGCATCGGGGAGGTGGCCGTGGTGGGCGTGCCGGACGACGAGTGGGGCCAGCGGGTCGTGGCAGTGGTCGTGGCTGCCGAGGGCGCGTCCCTGCCGACGCTGGACGAGGCCCGCGCCGCCGTGCTCGACGTGCTCCCGGCGGCGGCCGCACCCCGCGAGCTGCGGGTGGTCGCCGCCCTGCCCCGCACCGCGCTCGGCAAGGTGCGCCGCGGCGTGCTGGCGGGCGGCGCCGACGCCTGACGACGACGGTCCGACCGGACTGTGGCTCAGTAGGGATGGGTGATGTACTCGCGCATCGCCTGGGTCTCGTGCTCGAGCTCGGCGACGTGGTGCTTCACGACGTCACCGATGCTCACGAGCCCGGCCAGCTGCTCGTCGACGACCACCGGCACGTGCCGGATCCGCCGTTCGGTCATGGTGGCCATGAGCCACTCGATGGTGGTGTCGGGTTCGCACGTGACGACCTCGTCGGTCATGAGCCGTGCCGCGGGCTCGTCGAGCACCCCGGCCCCACGGTCCGCGAGCGCGGCGACGACGTCGCGCTCGGAGAGCACGCCGGCGATGGCGGTGCCGTCCTCGCTGACGACCACGGCGCCGATGCGGTGCCGGGCGAGCACGGCGAGGACCTCGGCGACGGGCTGATCCGGTGCGACCACGACCACGTCGGTGCCCTTGGTGCGCAGCAACCTCGCGACCTGCATGGCGACCTCCTTCGTTCGGGTCGCTCCCATGATCGCACGATCGGGCGCCGGATGTGACCGCGGTCACTCCCGATTCCCGCAGTCCGAGGTGCAGCCGGGGGGCCGTCGTGCCGATGGGACAGGGTGAACCGCCCGCCGTCGACCGCCGCGCCCACCGCTCGTCGAGCGCGCGTCCTCGCCGTGGGCCTCGCCATCGCCCTGCTGGGGGCCCTCACCGGCCCCGTCGAGCTGGTCGGGCCGACCACCCCCGCCGCGGCGTCGACCACGACCCTCACGTCGCTCGGCACGCTCGACCACCGCCTCACCGGCATGTACGCCACGAGGGGCACGAGCGAGGCGTACTCGACGCCCGCCATGGCCGACATCACCGGCGACGGCACCCCCGAGCTCGTCGTGGCATCGATCGACGGCACGGTCGAGGCGTTCCGGCTCACCGACCGCACCCGGCTCTGGTCCCGGTCCCTCGGCGCCACCGCCATCGAGGCGTCACCCGTGATCGCCGACCTCGGCGGCGACGGCAAGGCCGATGTGGTGATCGGCACCATGGACGGCCGGGTCGTGTGGCTCGACGGCCCGACCGGTGCCGTCGCCCGCACCTTCCACCAGGGCGACCCGCTGCACTGCTCGCCCGGCTCGGACTGCCGACCCGACGGGTTCTTCGCGACGCCGGCGGTGGCCGACGTCAACGGCGACGCCATCCCCGACATCGTGGCGCCGAGCTGGGACCACACGGTGTACGCCTGGTCCCGGGGCGGCACGCTCCTGTGGCGCCGCTACCTCGAGGACACCCTGTGGTCGAGCCCCGTCGTGACCGACATCGACCGCGACGGCCGCCCCGAGATCGTGCTGGGCGGCGACATCTGGGCCGGGAACCCGCTCGGCAAGCCCGAGGGCGGCCTGGTGTGGATCCTGCGGCGCGACGGCAGCACCTATCCCGGCTACCCCAAGTCGGTCCCCGGCCAGACCGTGTGGTCCTCCCCGGCCGTCGGCGACCTGAACCGCGACGGGTTCCCCGACGTGATCGTGGGCTCGGGCACCAACTGGGCGGACCCCGCGGGCCGCAAGGTGCAGGCCTTCACGGCCAAGACGGGCGGGAACCTGCCGGGCTGGCCGGTCACGGTGGAGGGCCGCGTGATGTCCTCCCCCGCGCTCGGCGACCTGGACGGCGACGATGGCCTCGAGGTGGCGGTGGCCTCCGAGGGCGGGTACGTGTACGCCTTCGACAGCAGCGGAGCCCGTCTGTGGCGCGTGTGCAACGCCGTGAGCCAGACCAGCTGCACGACCGGCTACAACACCCACGGCTCGGTGGCGATCGCCGATGTCGACGCGGACGGCCGCCAGGAGGTGGTCTCGGCGCTCGACAAGGACCTGCGCGTGTACGACCCGCGGACCGGCGGCCTCGAGGCGAGCTTCCGCCTCACCAGCGGGCGCACCCTGCCACCGGTCGCGTCGCCGGCGATCGGCCAGGTGAACGGGAAGACCGTGATCGCCCAGGCCTCGATCTACCGCTCCGGCACCCACGGCGGCGGCCCCGCGACCGGTGACCTGACGCGCATCGACCTGCTCGTCACCGGCACCGGCCTGTGCCGGTCGGACTGGCCGACCTTCCACCACGACGCCCGCCGGTCCGGCGCGGCCGTCGCCACCCACGACGGGTGGTACCCGTTCCTGTGCCCGGCGACCTTCGTCAGCCGCCAGTACCGCGACTTCCTCGGCCGCACGCTCGACGCGTCGGGGTCCGCGTACTGGACGGGCCGGCTGCTCGCGGGCACGACCGGGAGCCAGGTGATCCGCTCGGTGATGGGCTCCAACGAGTTCGGCGGTGTCGTGGCGCCCGTGGTCCGCGCCTCGCTCGGCGTGCGCGGCACCTACCCCGCCTCGGCCGACGAGGTGCAGGCCCAGGCGGCCGCGCTCCGCCAGGGCGCGACGGCTGCCGAGGTGGCCGACGCGTTCGCGGACGATCCGAAGATCACCGCCCTCGACGACGCCGCGTTCGTCCGCAGCGTCTTCGACCACCTCTACGGCCGGGCCCCCACCGCGACCGAGCTCGCCCGTGACGTGGCCCGCCTCGCCGGGGGCGCGAGCCGGGGCACCGTCGTCGCCGGCTACGCCGAGGGCAGTGCGGCGTCGCGGCTGACCGCCGAGGTCAACGTGGCCATGGTCTACCTGGGCATGCTCGGTCGGGCCCCGGACTCGGGCGGCTGGGCCTACTGGGTGCCGATCGCCCGGACCCGCAGCGTCGACGCCCTCGTCGTCGGCTTCCAGCACAGCACCGAGTACGTCAACCGGGTGACCTGAGCGCCGCTGCGGCACAGGCGCCCGGACGCGACCGGGCCCCGGCCGGAGCCGGGGCCCGGGACGACCGACGAGGGGGAGGGGTCATCGGTCGTCGATGGTCCGCCCGAGCGGGCGGGGCGACCCGAGGGTCAGCAGGCGCTCCAGTGGCCGCAGCCGCGCCCACCGGCCCACAGCTGGGCGGCCTTGGCGTCCTGGACGGACTCCGGCGCCTGCCAGGCGTGGGCGTAGCCGCCGAAGCCGGCCCAGGTGGAGTCGATGAACTGCCACTTGCCGGAGGCGGAGGAGCTGGGGTTCTGGGCCCGGATGTTGCCCCGGGACTCCCGCTGCATGACCCAGCAGGGCGGGAGGTTGCCACCGCAGCGGCCCTGCGGGGCGGCTGCTCGGGCTGCAGCGGCCTTGGCGGCGGCTGCCTTCGCGTCGGCGGCCTTGCGGGCGGCCTCGGCGGCGAGACGGGCGTTCGTGGCGGCGATCCAGCGGTTCTCGTTGACCTTGTTGATCCAGATCGCTCGCTCGAGCTTGGTGATGTCGGCCTTGGAGGGACCGGGTTCGGTGGTGGTGGTCACCGTGGCGGCCGGTCGGGCCTCGGCGACCGTGGCGATCCGCGAGCTGCGGTTCGCCTCCGGCGCGGACGCCGGGTCGGCGGCAGCCACCATCGGGGCGGCGACGCCGATGCCCAGGAGGGCGATCAGGCCGGCCCGGATGGGCCAGCGGCGGGCACGCTCGACGAGCGCGCCGCGGGTACTCGGGGGGTGGTCGGCGCCAGCGGCGCGCGGGTTCGTGGACATGGGTGGACGGCTCCTTGGTGGGGGACAGAGGCGGGACCGGGGGCGAGTGACACCACGCCGGTCGCATGAGCCGTCGGCCAGTGTGACAGACATTGCAGGATTTCGTAACGCGATCGTCACGTGAGAGTGGTCACACCCGGTGATTCATATGGGTCCCATCTCCCGGAGCGATATCGGGCGCGACCTCCTACACTCCCCGCATGCACCGGCTGGCGGACCAGAGCTCGCGCTACCTCCGCCAGCACGCCTCGAACCCGGTCGACTGGCACCCGTGGGACGCCGAGGCCCTCGCCCTGGCCCGGGCCACGGACCGGCCGCTGTTCGTCTCGATCGGGTACTCGTCGTGCCACTGGTGCCACGTCATGGCCCACGAGTCCTTCGAGGATCCCGAGATCGCGGACCTGGTCAACGCCTGGTTCGTGCCCATCAAGGTCGACCGCGAGGAACGCCCCGACCTCGACGCGATCTACCTCGAGGCGACGCAGGCGATGACCGGGTCCGGAGGCTGGCCCCTCACCGTGTTCTGCACGCCCGACGGCGAGCCGTTCTACTGCGGCACCTACTTCCCGAAGGTCGCGAGCCAGGGACGGCCCTCGTTCCGGCAGCTGTGCGAGGCGGTCGAGGAGGCGTGGCGCACCCAGCGCGAGGACATCCTCGACCAGGCCGCCGCCCTGACCGAGCACCTGCGGACCAGCTCGCTACCCCCGGGCGGGGCGCCCCCCGACCAGGGGACCCTCGCCCGCGCCCGGGCCGCGCTGCTCGCCGTGCACGACCGCGAGCTCGGCGGGTTCGGGTCGGCACCGAAGTTCCCCCAGACCCTGAGCCTCGAGGTCCTCCTGCGCGCCCACCTGCGCGCCCGGAGCGCCGGCGACGGCGAGGCCGAGGGCGACCCGGAGGCCCTCGCCGCCGTGGTCCGCAGCCTCGATGCGATGGCGGCGGGCGGCATCCAGGACCACGTCGGCGGCGGCTTCGCCCGGTACGCCACCGACCGATCGTGGCTCGTCCCGCACTTCGAGAAGATGCTCGTCGACCAGGCCCTCATCGCGCGGACCTACCTCCGCGCCTGGCAGGCCACCGGCCACGCCCGCTTCCTCCACACCGCCGAGGCGACGATCGACTACGTGCTCGACCGGCTCGCCCACCCCGCCGGCGGCTGGTTCACCGCCGAGGATGCCGACAGCGACGACGGCGAGGGCCGCTACTACCTGTGGACCCCCGATGAGCTCCGCGCCGTGCTCGGGCCCGACGCGGAGGAGGCGATGGCCTGGTGGGGCGTCGGGCCCGAGCCCACCTTCGAGGGCGCCTGGATCCTCAACCGCCTGCACGGCGACCCGTCCGAGCCCGAGCCCGCCACCATCACCGTCGCCCGCGCCCTGCTGCGCACCGCCCGGGACGACCGAACCCGTCCCGGCCTCGACGACAAGGTCCTGTGCGAGTGGAACGCCCTGTTCCTCGCCACCCTCGCCGAGGCGGCGGCCGCCACCGGCAACCGCGTGTGGCTGGAGGCGGCGATCCGCAACGGCGAGTTCCTCCTGCGCGAACTGCGCGACCCGCTCGGCCGCTGGTACCGCTCGTGGCAGGACGACGGCCGCGGTGGCCGATCACGACACCTCGCGCTCGCCGCCGATCACGCCGCCCTCGTCGACGGGTTCACGCGCCTCGCGGAGGCAACCGGCGAGGCCCGCTGGATCACCGAGGCGACGCGGGCAACCGACGAGCTCCTCACCCTGTTCTGGGACGACGACGAGGGCGGTCTGTTCACGACCAGCCACGACGCCGAACCGCTGGTGGCCCGCGTCAAGGACCAGCTGGACAGCGCCATCCCCTCGGCCAACTCGTCGGCCGCCGTCGCCCTCCTGCGCCTCGCCGCCCTGACGGGCTCGACCTCCGCTGCCGACCGGGCCACCGAGATCGTCGCCCTCGCCGGCGAGACGGCCGCCGATCATCCGGCGGCGTTCGCGCACCTGCTCGCCGCCGTCGACCTGCTCGTCCACGGGATCGAGGAGATCGTCGTGGCCGGCGACCGACCGGACCTGCTCGCCGTCGTGCGCTCGGCCCACCGCCCCGGCGCGGTGCTCGCGTGGGGCGAGCGATACCCGTCACCGCTGTGGGAGGGCCGCGAGGACGGCTACGCGTACGTATGCCGCGACTTCGCCTGCCAGGCCCCCACCGCGGACCCCGAGGCGCTCGCCGCCCAGCTCGGGTGACCAGCGGCGCGGCGGGCGACGCTCACCAGCGCCCGCGGTGCACCACGTCGGGAAGCGGCCGACGGGGCCGCGCGGCGGAGCGCCCCGCACGGTCGGGCGCCGGCTGCCCGAGGGCGACCGTGCCCACCAGGCGGATGCCCGCAGGCACGCCGAACGCCGCCGCGACGGCAGCCTCGTGGTCGAACAGGCCGAACAGGCACGCGCCGAGGCCGGCGTCGGCCGCGCCCAGCAGCAGGTGCTCGATCGCCGCGCCGGCATCGACCCACCAGTACGGCACCGCCCACGCGTCGGTCCCCGCGCCCAGGCCCGTGGCGGCCTTGTCCGGTTCTGCGTAGCGCGCCGTGTAGGCGCCGGGATCGGTCGCCACCACCACCAGCGCGGGGGCGGTGATCAGGCCCGGCCAGGCGAACCCGGCCCGCCGGTCCTCGGGCAGCGTCGCCGCCCAGTAGGCCGCGACGCGCTCCGGGTCGTCGAGCACCAGGAAGGACACGGCCTGGGTGTTGCCCGCCGACGGCGCTCGACGGGCGAGGTCGCAGAGGTGGTCGACCAGTTCGGGCGCGACCGGTCCGGGGGCGAAGGCGCGGACCATCCGGCGCGCCCCGACGATGGCGGCGAACCGCTCCGGTCGGCCATCGGGGGCCGCCGGTGCGGGAGGGTCCGACGCGGTGCTCAGCGCAGCTTGAGCAGATCGTCGGCCATCGCCCAGCCGAAGGCGATCAGCGCGTCGCCGCGGGCCTCGTCGAGCGGCTCGAAGAACTGGTGGAAGCCGGGATCGATCTTGTCGAGCTTCAGTGCTTCGTGGTCGAGGGCCTCGGGCGCGCTGTCGTCGCCCTTGATGACGAAGGCCCGCTCGTCGTAGCGGCCGCTGTCGATGCCGTAGCGCTTCACCAGGCGCCGGCCCCACGCCCGCTCCTCGCCGGTGGCCACGTAGTCGGGCCGGGGAACGATCTCCTTGAGCGTCTTGAACGCCTCGTAGCCCGAGACCGAGGCCAGGCGGGCGCCGAAGAACACGTCCTCGTCGGGGAAGGCGAGCACGGCGCGGCGGAGCTGGTCGGCCACGATGCCGCGCAGCACGGTGTCGCGCTTGGAGTCGCGCTTGATCGACGCGAGGCCCACGATGACGCTCGGCGTGCCGCCGATGCGCTCGAGGGTGGAGAACGAGAACCCCTTGAGGCGGCCGTTGTCACGGGCGAGGGTGATGAGCACCCACGACTCGGCGGCCTTCGACAGCACGCCGATCTCGAAGCGGAGCGGCCCGTCGGCCGACAGATCAGCCAGCTCGGCCAGCTCGGCGTCGCCCAGCGACGTGCAGTCCTTGGTCTCGATCTCGATTGCCATGACCGACTTCGACCCCCGGAGAGCTCACGGTTGCGGGCTACCAGTCCAGTGCATCGGCGCCAGCGGTGCAAACCGGCCCGGTTTCCCGCTCGGGGTGCGCCGGTCGGACGACGGCGGGTGGCAGGATGCCAGGGGTTCCCCTCGTCGTCGTCCCGGAGCGTCCCGTGCCGCACCTCCCCCGCGCTGTCCTGCTCGCCGCAGCCCTCGCGGTCGGCCTCACGGCGTGCGGCGGCTCCGACGGGCCCGACCCCGAGGTCACCGGCGCCCGGTCGCGCGCCGTCCAGGTGCTGCGCGACTACGGGCTGAGCAAGGCCGACGCCGGCTGCATGGTCGACCGCCTCGGTGCCGAGGTCGTCAACGAGGCGCCCGACATCACGGCGCTCACCCAGGGCCAGGCGTACCAGGACGCATCGAAGGCGTGCCTCGATGGCGACTGACCGGTCACGCCCCCGGGGCCCGCGGGCCGCCCTCGCCACCGCGCTCCTCCTGGCCACGCCCGTCCTGGTGAGCGCCTGCAGCGGCGACGATCCCCGCGCGCCCGCCGAGATCCGCCGTGCCACGCTCGCCCACCGGCTCGACGCCACCTTCTCCGCGGCCCAGGCCGACTGCATCCTCGGACGGCTCGACGCCGCCACGATCCGCGCCCTGGTCCCCCGCACCGACCAGCCGACCGTGGCCGGCACCGCTTCGCTCGGCGCCGCGGCGACGGCCGACTGGTCCGACGCCGTGCTCGCCTGCGTGACCGCACCCGACGCCGACGGCACCCCGTCCACGACCAGCACCACCCGCCCGGGCGGCTGATCGAACGCGCGCCCATGGCGGCAGCCAGGCGTGCCACCATGGAGGGCCGCCGAGGTCGACGTCGAGGAGGACCGATGCGCCGTCACCGTCGTCCTGCCACCCTCGTGATCGCCGTCTCGCTCACGGCGGCCGCGCTCCTCGGCGCCTGCGGCTCCGATGCCGCACCCGAGCCCGCCGACCGGGCCGCCCAGCGCAAGGCCAACGAGGCCTTCCTCATCGAGCGGGCCAACTTCAAGGCGGACCAGGCCCGCTGCGTGTCCCAGCACGTCTCCGTCGACCTCGAACGGCTCCTCTCGAAGGGCTCGGGGGACAGCGACCTCACCAAGAAGGCGGGCTACGACGAGTTCGCCACGGCCGTCCGCGCGTGCGTGCGCGAGGACGAGCGCCTCACCACCACCACGACCCGCTGACCCCCGCCCGACCTCGGGTTCGGGCTCCGGTGCCCCTCCGCTAAGGTGCACCGGCCTGGCGGCGTGGCCGAGTGGCTTAGGCAAGGGCCTGCAAAGCCCTGTACCCGGGTTCGATTCCCGGCGCCGCCTCCAGACGAGCCCTCCCGGGGTGTGCGGTCCAGCCGCCCCCGGGAGGTCGACTCGCCGGGGCGCCGGTCGTAGGGTGGCCGTGGGTGCTCCGGCACCCCGCATCACCCCTCCAGACCGGGAGTCGACCATGCCTCGTCGTCTCGTCCTTACCGTCCTGGCCCTCGTGGCCCTCCTCACCGGTCTGGCGGCCGTGCCCGTCAGTTCCGCCGGCGCACTGTCCTTCCCGTACCGCCGATGGACGGGGCCGAAGACCTACGCGTGCGAGGCCAACGGCCCCTCGGGCGTGCGCGTCACCCTGTCGGACCAGGCCGTCGAGTTCGGCGGCGGCCTGCCCGCCGACGCCCAGTTCACGATCAACTACGTCGACGACGGCGTGGAGACGGCCAGCGGGCCCTACACCGTGGAGCAGACGAGCGGCACCAAGGTGTACGGCGCCTTCGCCGAGCCGTTCGCCGCCTACCCCTTCACGTTCCAGTTCCGGATCGACACCCTGATCAACGGCTCGGTCGTCTACACGAGCGAGCTGAAGGTCACCTGCAGCGGGCCGAGCACCGGTGAGGTCAACCCCGTCAACACCGTGGTGTCGACCTCGCCCTACCGCCGCTGGACCTCCCCCAAGTCCGTCACCTGCACCACCCTCGGCACGCCGGGCGTGTCGATCGCGAACCAGAACGTCGAGTTCAACGCCCTCCAGAACACCGACACCTTCACGATCGCCTACGTCGACAACGGGTCCGCGATCACCGATGGGCCCTACCCCGTGGAGCAGACGAGCGGCACCAAGGCGTACGGCGCGTTCTTCGAACCGTTCGCGGCGTACCCGTTCACCTTCGACTTCCGCCTCGGGACCCAACGGGCGGGCACGACGATCTACACGAGCACCCTCCACGTGCGCTGCGAGGGCGACGGGCCCGCGACCACGGTGCGCTCGATCGACGCCGTCGTGGATCCCGCGCCCCTCGCCAACTGGGGCGCGTTCGTCACCCAGCAGTACGACGACATGACCGCCTCGACCCCGTCGACCCCGGACCTCAACCGGTGGAAGGCCGCACTCTCGGCCGGCACCAAGACCAAGGGCGACCTGATCGACGAGCTCCGGCGCAGCACCGACAACACCGCGAACGTCGATCCGGCCGCCCGTCTCTACCGCGCCTTCCTGCAGCGGATCCCCGACGCCGGCGGCCTGAAGTTCTGGGTCACGAGGCGCCGCAACGGCAGCTGGCCGCTCACCAAGATCGCCCAGACCTTCGCCACGTCCAACGAGTTCACCACCAAGTACGGCGCCCTCAGCAACGAGGAGTTCGTGACCCGCATCTACACCGACGTGCTGGGTCGGGCCGCCGATCCGGGAGGCGTCGCGTTCTGGACCGCCCAGCTCGACCAGCACAAGCGCGACCGCGGCAGCGTCATGGTGGGCTTCTCGGAGTCGAACGAGTACAAGACCAAGCAGGTCGAGAACAACGACGTGGCGATCAGCTACATCTTCCTGCTCGGCCGGGCGCCCACGAAGCTCGAGGCCAACGGCTGGGTCGCCCGCCAGAAGGCCGGCACCTCGCGGGCCGAGCTCGCCAAGGCGCTCCTGACCAGCCCGGCCTACGCCGCCCGCATCGAGAACCTCTGACGCCGCCCGCCCTGCGGGGGCCGGTCAGCCGGTGACCCTCATCGCGGCCGCCTCGCCCTGCCCGGGGTAGCTCTCGGCGATGGGGCCGGTGGCCCACGCCTGCACGCGGTCGCCCTCGTGCAGGTCCTCGAACCCGCGCACGCCATCACCCGCCACCACGGTGGCGAGGGTGACGGTGAAGGAGATCTTGGCTCCGGCCTGCTTGCCCGGCTGCTCCTCGACGACCACCGTGCCCAGCAGGTTCGGGTCGGGCTCGGCGCAGGTGGTGGGGTCGTCGCTCGACACGGCCGAGTCGGGCGTGTCGATGGTGGCGGGGACGCAGTTGGCGGTGGTGGCCTGGGCGATGGCCCGCACCGAGGTGATCGTGCCGGTGATGTCGGCGGCGCGGTCGGGCACGCTCCCCCGCCCGGGCACGGTCGTGACCGGCTCGGTGGTCGACGTGGAGGTCGACGGGTCGGCACCGCTCGAGGTGGGCGTGTCGCTGCCGCAGGCGGTGACGGCCAGGCCGAGGGCGGCGGCCAGGCCGAGCGCAGCGACCCGGCGCGAGCGCGAGGTGGCGGATGTGGCGGTCTGGGGGCGGAGGTGGGAGCGCATGATCCTCTGACGCTGCCACACGCCGGGTGGTTCCCGTCGTGCCGCCCCGATGCGCGCCCGATCCGGCACACTTGGGGGCATGGCATCGAGCAACCCCGCCCTCAACGACGCGATCTTCCAGCGCGAGACGCAGGCCGCCGGCACCAACCGGGGCGCCTTCGATCCCGCGTGGGGCACGCCCGCCTCGGAGCTGCCGCCGGGCCTGTTCGACCAGTCCCAGCCCGGCGCGGTCCCGCCCCCGCCACCGGCGGGCGTCGCCACCCCGCCGGTCGCCACCGGCGACACGATGCGGGTGTCGGGCACCGTCACCGCCACCGGCGTGTACCTCGGGTTCCTGCTCGTGGCGGCCTGGTTCGGCTGGCAGTCGGTCGACATCACCACCTCGGTGAACCTCGCCGGCGAGAAGGTGATCACCGCCGAACCGCCCGCCTGGCTGATCCTGGCGCTCCTCGGCGCCGTCGGGATGGCCTTCCTCACCATCTTCAAGCCCAAGCTCGCCCGCGTCACCGGCGTCATCTACGCCGTGCTCGAGGGCCTGGTGATCGGTGCCATCTCGAGCCTCTACGACGCCCAGTACAACGGCATCGTCTTCTCGGCCGTGGCCGTCACCATCGGCGTGTTCGTGGTGATGCTCGGCCTCTACGCCTCGGGGGCCATCAAGGTCACCAACCGCCTCCGGATGGGGATCATCGGCGCCACCCTCGGCGTGGCCCTGGTGTACCTGGTGAGCATCGTGCTCAGCCTGTTCGGGGTGCACGTGCCGATGATCCACGACTCGGGCCCGGTCGGGATCATCTTCAGCCTCGTCGTGGTGGCCATCGCGGCCTTCAACCTGCTGCTCGACTTCGACCTCATCGAGCGCGGCGTCGCCATGCGGGCCCCCCGCTACATGGAGTGGTACGCCGCCTTCGGCCTGATCCTCACGCTCGTGTGGCTCTACCTCGAGATCCTGCGCCTGCTCGCCAAGCTCAGGAACAACTGACCCGCCGCCACCGGGCAGACTGGTCGGGTCTGATCCGGTGAGGAGGCGATTCGACGTGAGCGACACCATGACGTGCCCGGGCTGCGGCACCACGCTGCCCGCGGCCGCGGCGTTCTGCACCAACTGCGGCAAGGCGCTGCACGGCTCGGCGGCGGTGTTCGAGGCGGCGACGCCGTCCGAACCGGCGCAGCCGTTCCAGGACGCCACCCTGGTCGACGACCTCAACGCGCACGACGCCACACGAGTGCTCGAGCCCCCGGCCGGCGACGTTGCGAGCCACGCGCCCTTCAGCACGCCGCCCCAGGCCGGGCCGTGGGCACCGCCGGCCGCCGACCCTGCGCCCGCCGCACCGCCGCCCCCGATGGCGGCCGCGACCTCCGCGCCGTGGAACCCGCCGGCCAACCCGCCCGCGCCCACCTACGTCAGCCCCACCCCGCCCACCTACGA
>CAZUYW010000031.1:0-19951 GCA_964624775.1 uncultured Iamiaceae bacterium | reverse complement strand
CCCACCACCACGGCGGCGCCAGCCCCGGCCGACGACGGCTCTTCGGCGCCGACCCCGACCCTGCGCGCCGCGCCGGTGGCGACGACGCTGCTGGCGATCGGGCTGGTGGCGCTGGTCCTGCGCCGGCGTCGGTCCGGCGGCGACGACGTCGACGAGGTCGACGACCACGGCGATCAGCCGCCGAGCAGCCCCGTGAACCCCTCGGCGTAGCGGTCGGCGGCGGCCGCCACCCCGAACCGGGTCGCCCCGGCGAGCGCGGCCGCACGCATCGCGGCGCGGCGATCCGGGTCGGCGAGGAGCCCGGCGACCGCGTCGCCCACGGCATCGACGATCCCGTCGCCGTCCCCCGGACCGGCCGGACCCGGGACGACGAGGCCCGTGACCCCGTCGGTCACGATCTCGGCCACCCCGCCCACGTCGACGGTGATGGTCGGGCACCCGGCGAGCTGGGCCTCGACGAGGATCCCGGGGATGCCCTCGTCCTCGCTGACGAGCACCAGGACATCGAGCCCGGCGAGCAACCGGGGCACATCGCCCCGGTGGCCGAGGAGCGTCGCCCGATCGGCCAGGCCGGCCCCGTCGAGGGCGGCGCGCAGGTCGTCGGCCAGGGGTCCGGTGCCGGCCACCACGAGGTGGGCGTCGATCCCGGCGCCGGCGACGCGGGCGAGGACGCCGACCGCCCGGATCGGACGCTTCTGGCCGATGAGGTGGCCGACGAGGCCGATCAGGGCGGTGTCGGGCCCGACCCCGAGCTCGGCGCGCAGGGCGGCACCGGCGGCCACCGGATCGAGGCCGGCGAACGGTGCGGGGTCGCGGAAGTTCGGGATCACCCACGTGCCCGCCGTGCGACCGAGCCGCACCTGCTCCGCCGCGAGGTCCTCGGTGAGGGCCACCACCGCGGCGCACCGCCGATCGACCCACGCCCAGCGCCGCCGCTGGAGCGCGGACGACCAGAGCCCGGCCGGGAGTCCGAGGATCCGCTGCCACACGATCGGCGGGCCCGACCGGCCGACCACGAGCGCGCACGCCTCCGCGGCCTCGCCACCGTGGGCGACGACCAGGTCGGACCGGCGGACCTCGGCGCGCAAAGCGCGGCCCCGGCCGATCACGGGGACCGCTGCGTCCACCTCGCCGTCGAACGCCGCGTGCAGCGCGACGACGCGATGATCCTCGCCGCGCCGGACGAACTCGGCGGCCAGCTCGATGGCGGCGGTCTCCGCGCCGCGCCGCTGGCTGTGCGCGACCACGTGCAGGACCCTCACGTCCGCATCCTCGCACGCAGGTACCCTTCGGCCGATGGACACCGCAGGGGGCGAGGTGCAGGCACCGCAGGTGCTCGAGGCGACGTCCCTGACCGCGGCGGAGCGGGCCGCGGTCGAGCTCATCGACCTCGGCTGCGGCACCGGGCGCAGCCTGCGCGGCGCGCTGCGCCGGTTCGGCGCCCGGGGCATCGGCATCGAGCGCAACCCGAACAAGGTCGCGCAGGCCCAGCAGGAGGGGCTGCCCGTCTACGTCGGGGACATCCTCGAGCTCGACCTCGAGGCGTTCCCCAACCTCGCGTACGTCACGATCGACAACGTGCTCGAGCACCTGCCGGGCAACGACGAGGTGGAGGCGATCCTGGCGGCCTCGATCCGCCTTGCGGGGAAGGTGGTGCACGTGCGCCATCGCCGCGCGACAAGTTCGGCATCAGCTACGGCGGCGGCCCGATCGAGGGCACCCACTTCCAGAAGATCGTGAAGCCCGGCTCCCCGCTCTTCGTCAACGGGTTCATGGACTCGCTGTACCTGTATCCCGCCGACCAGCGGAACTACATCATCTCCAAGGCCACCGACCAGGGTGGCAAGAAGCCCGACTCCGTGCTCGCCTCGTCGAAGGACCGCGTCCAGGTCGAGTACCAGGTGGCCACCTACTTCAAGCTGAACACCGACAAGCTGCGCGAGTTCCACGAGCAGCTCGGCCTCAAGTACGCGGCCTACACCGACAACGGCTGGGCCAAGCTCATCACCGACACGTTCAGGCAGCAGATCGAGGCGGCGCTCCAGAGCCAGACCCGCCGCTACGACGTGGCCGACCTCTACGCCAACCGGAACACGCTCGAGTCGATCCAGCTGGCCATCCAGAAGTCGCTGAAGGTGAAGCTGCGCGAGGCGCTCGGCGACGAGTACTTCTGCGGCCCGCGCTTCCAGCCGGGCGGCCGGTGCGGCGATCTCACGTTCGTGATCAAGCGGATCGACATCCCGAAGAACGTGCAGGCGTCCTACGAGCAGAACAAGACGTCGAACGTCGCCATCCTCACCGAGCAGAACAAGACCAAGCAGCGCGCCGAGGAGGCCAAGGGCATCGCCGTCCTCAACACGGCGCTGGCTGAGGCCGGCGAGAACTACGTGCTGCTCAAGGCGATCGAGTCCGGGAAGATCAACTTCTGGATCCTCCCCGACAAGACCGGGGTCAACGTGACCGCCAGCGGCTCGGGGGCGGCGCCCACCAGCCCGTCGGGGAACTAGCACCCGCGGCGCCGACGCCGCCCGACGCCTACGCTGCGCCCCGACCAGGGGAGATGGCGATGGGGATGGACGTGCGTCGGTTCGCGTGGGTGGCGGTGGTGGCCGCGCTGGTGGCCACCGGGGCCGCGGCGTGCTCGAGCTCGGACGGCGGTGACGGCGGTGACGGCACCAGCTCGGGCGTCGCCACCACGATCCGCACCGAGCCGCCCGGCACCGGCCGCTGCGACCCCACCGATCTCGCCGCCTGCCTGCTGCCGTGGCCCAACGACCGCTTCACCCGGGCCGACAGCTCCACCGTGACGGGCCGGCGCGTGGACCTGCCGAAGTCCGGCATGCCCGCCAACGTCGCCGGCGTGCACATCGACCCGGCCGAGTGGAACCGCAACGACGGGTTCAGCCCGTCGTCGATCCCGATGACCTTCGTGCGAGGCGTCGACGTCCGGGAGTCGAAGCTCCCGCCGGTCACCGACATGGCCCGCTCGCTCGATGACGCCTCCCCGCTGCTGCTCGTCGACCTCGACACCGGGAAGCGCCTGGCCGCCTGGGCCGAGCTCGACGCCAACACGCCCGACCCGGCCAAGCAGCTCCTGATGATCGTGCCCGCCGCCGGCCTGCCCGAGGGCCATCGCATCGCCGTGGGCCTGCGGAACCTGCGCCGCGCCGACGGGCGCCTGATCCGGCGCTCGAAGGCGTTCGACGATCTCGTCACCCGGCCCGACGCCCTGGCCCGCACCTGGCTGCGCGCCCTCGTCGACGAGGGGGTCGACCCGGCCGACCTCACGATCGCCTGGAGCTTCACGGTCGGTTCCGGGGACGACATCTCCGGCCGCCTGCGCGCCATGTGGGACGAGACCCGCAAGGAGGTGGGCGACGGGGCCCCGGCCTTCACCGTGACCGCGACGCGCGAGGCCGGCCCGGCCCGCATCGTCACCGGCACCTTCGAGATGCCCCAGTACCTCACGGGCGACGGCGGGCCCGGCACCGTCCTGAACAACGGCGCCAGCCGCGACGGCATCCCGGCCCGCAACGGGACCATGACCGTCGACTTCACCTGCACGGTGCCCCTGAAGGCCGACCAGGATGGGCCCGCACCGTCGGTCATCTACGGCCACGGCCTCCTCGGTGACCGCAACCAGGTGCTCGACATCGGCACGATCGGCGCCTCGGTGAACGTCGCGTTCTGCGGCCTCGACTACCTCGGCATGTCCAACCAGGACGTGCCGAAGCTGGTCGACTCGTTCGAGGACCTCACCCGGTTCCGCACCCTGCCGGACCGCCTCCAGCAGGGCCACCTCTCCTTCCTGCTGCTCGGGCGGCTGCTCGCCTCGTCCCAGGGGTTCGTGACCGACGAGGCGTTCCAGACCGCCGCCGGCACCCCCGCGCTCGACACCGGGAAGGTCTCGCTCCTCGGCGCCAGCCAGGGCGGCATCCTCGGCGGCGTCGCCTCCTCGCTCACCAAGGACTGGACCCGCGTGATCCTCGCCGTGCCCGGCATGGGGTACAACCTGCTGCTCCGCCGCAGCGTCGACTTCGACGAGTTCGCCCCCATCGTCGAGCAGAACTACCCCGACGAGCTCCAGCAGAGCATCCTGCTCGACCTGCTCGAGCAGCTCTGGCAGCGCGGCGAGAACACCGGCTACGCCCAGCACCTCACGACGCACCCGTATCCCGGCGTGCCCGCCAAGGACGTGATGCTCCTCGAGGCGTTCGGCGACCACCAGGTCGCCAACGTGTCCACCGAGAAGCTGGCCCGCACCTTGGGCATCGGCCGCCGCGCCCCGTCGCTCGCCGACGGCCGCTCCACCGACCGGGAGCCGTTCTGGGGGATCGACCCCGTCCGCCTACCCACATCGGGCTCCGCGCTCATCATGTGGGACTTCGGCACGCCTGCCCCTCCGACCGAGAACCTGCCCAACCGGGCGGGCGACGACCCGCACGGCAAGCTCGCCGACGAGCCCTCGGCGCTGGCGCTCGTGGCTGCGTTCATCCCGCCCGACGGCCAGGTGATCGACGTGTGCGGCGCGGGGAAGCCCTGCCGCTCCGACGGCTGAGCCGACCTCAGGCCGGCCGCGCCGGCCAGACCACCAGCACCTCGCCCACCGGCTCCTCGCCGGGCCACGGCGCCGCGGGGTCCTCCACCGCGTCGCACCGGGCCAGCACGGCGCGGGCCACCGCGACCAGCTCGCCCGTGCGGGCCGGCACCGCGTCGGGGGAACCGAGGGCGAGGACCGCCTCGGCCGCGGCGCGGTAGCGGGCGATGGGCGCGGGCCGGTGCACGGCGCGCGCCGCAGGCTCCAAGGCGTCGACGAAGCGATCGAAGGGACCGTCGATCCGGCCGTCGGGGAGGGCCACGTGGCGGGCGTACCACTTGATCGGCTCGCAGCACGTGGCGAGGGTGGCGAGGTGGCCGGCCAGGTCCGGATCACCGTCGGCGAGGCGCAGCAGCAGGGTGAGGCGCTCCCCCTCGGGATCGACGTCGGTCGTGGCGGCGAGGGCGTGCACCCAGCCGTCGAGGCGTTCGGGATCGTGAGCGGCGGGGCGAGCCGACGCCGGCCCGGACCACAGGACCTCGGCCACCACGGCGGCCGCCGGCCACAGCCGGGACAGGAGCAGGTGGGACGGGCACAGCTCGGTCCAGAGGCAGGCCTCACCGCCGAGCACCGCCGACGCGTCCACGTGGTCCGGGGCGTCGACCCCCTCGTCCCAGCCGCCCTCGATCGCGGCCATCGACGGAGCGAGGGAGCCGACCCGGGGATCGGTGCGCAGGGCCGCACGCGCTGCGTCCCAGCCGGCGGCGTCGACCAGGGGATCCACCCGGTGGTGGATGGGGTCGAACGCGAGGTCGAGGTAGTAGGGCGTCGAGAACAGGACGGGGTGCCCCCCGGCCGCCGCGGCACGGAAGCGGGCGTGGCCCCGCCAGACCTGGGTGACCACGCCGGCCGGCAGCCCGGGGAACCAAGCCTCGTCCCACAGGACCGGCACCTTGCCCAGGGCCAGCACCTCGTCCACGATCGCCGCGGTGAACCGCTGCTGCGCGGGCACGATGTCGACCCCCGGCCAGGCCCCCTCGGCGACCTCGTCGCCCCCGAGGTGCAGGTACGGGTCGGGGAACAGGCCCGCCATCTCGGCGAACAGGGCCCGCAGGAACGCGATCACATCGGGATCGTCGGGCCGCAGGCCGACGGCCGCGATGCCGGCCCGGCGCCGCAGCTCGAACGGGCCCGATGTGGCCGCGAGCTCCGGGTGGGCCACCAGCCACGAGGTGGTGTGTCCCGGCACGTCGAACTCGGGGACCACGCGTATCCCGGCGCGCGCGGCCCGGTGCACGAACGCGCGGAGCTCGTCCTGCGTGTACCAGAAGCCCCCGGACCCGTCCTCGTGGAGGCGGGGGTGCACGACGCTCTGCACGCGGAACGCCTGGTCGTCGGAGAGGTGCAGGTGGAGGACGTTGAGCTTGGCCGCCGCCATGGCGTCGACGACCTGGTCGAGCCGCGCGAGGGGGATCCGCTGGCGCGCCACGTCGACCAGCAGGCCCCGCCACCGGAAGCGGGGCGCGTCCTCGATCACGCCCCAGGGCAGCGAGCCCGTGGCCGCGAGCGCGAGCACGGTCTCGACGGCGCGGCGCGCCCCGATCGCCGTCGACGCGTGGACGCCGACACCGGTGGCACCGATCTCGATGCGGTGGTCTTCGGCCATGTCCGGGGCGGGCAGCGAGGGCCCGGGGCGATCGACGTGCAGGCCGACCACGACCTCGGCCAGGCGACGGTCGGGCTGGAGGCGCTCCCAGCCCGTGCGCAGCCGACGGGCGGCCTCAGGAGCGATGTCGGCGTCGACCAGGCGGAGCGGGCCGACCGGCGTGGCACCGGCGCCGACGCGCCACGAGCGCGGTTCGGGCAGGACCATCGCTCAGCGGCGACGGGGTGAGGGACGGCGCACCCGGGCATTCGACCACGCCACCCGCGGCCCGGCAAGGACCCCGCCGCTACCCTTCCCCACCATGACCGAACCGCCCGGGGGGAGCCGGCTCGCGGGGAGCGACGCCGGGTTCTTGTTCGTCGAGACCGCCACGATGACCTCGTCGTGCCTCGACCTCACGATCCTCACCCCCGCCGGGGAAGGGGCGCCGCCGGTGACGCTCGACGCGCTGCGAGCTCACGTGGCCGCGCGCCTGCCGGTGCTGCCGTCGTGGCGCTGGCGCCTCGCCCCGGTGCCGGGCGGCATCCACCACCCGATGTGGGTGGAGGATCCCGACTTCGACCTCGACCACCACCTGCGGGAGACGACGCTGCCCGCGCCCGGGGGCGACGCCGAGCTCGATGACCTGTTCCGCACGCTGCTGCCGCAGTGCCTCGATCTGCGCCATCCGCTCTGGCAGCTGCTGCTGGTCCACGGTCTCGCCGGGGACCGCCAGGCGATCATCTTCCGCTTCCACCACACGATCGCCGACGGTGCCGCGCTGATCACCACGATCGACCGGCTGTTCGGCCCCGCGCCCGAGGGGGCCGCCGACCCAGCGCCCTGGCACCCGGCACCGGTCCGTCGGCGCCGACTCCTCGCCGACGCGCTGCGCGAGCAGGCCCGCAACTGGCGGGCCGCGCCAGCCGCCACCAAGGAGATCCTCGCCCGCTTCAAGGCGGTGGAGGCCCGCCGGGCCGAGGCCGAGGTCGACGTGCCGCTCTCCATGAACGGCGCGCCCTGGACGGTGCTCAACCGGGCGAGCTCGGCGGAACGGACCTTCGCCCGCACCACCGTCCCCCTCGCCGACCTCCAAGCCGTGCGCAAGGCGGCCGGCGTCCCGCTGAGCGATGTGCTCCTCACCGTCGTCGCCGGTGCGCTGCGCGCCTACCTCGGCCGGCGCGACCAGCTGCCCGACGGGCCGCTCGTGGTCAACGTGCCGGTGGCGAACGATCCGCCCGGTGCGCCGCCCCGCCAGCACGGCAACCGGTTCGCGAACTTCTTCGCCTACCTGGCCACCGACGAGGCCGACCCGCGCGCCCGCCTCACCGCGGTGGCGGCGGCCACCGAGGAGGCCAAGGTGCAGCTCGAGGTGCTCGGGCGCTCGACGCTGCCGGACTGGCTCGACCGCATCCCACCGGTCGCGGCCCGCCCGCTCGCCCTCCGGATGAACCGCGCCCACCTCCGCACCCACCGGGCTGACTTCAACGTGCTCGTGTCCAACGTCCGCACCGACGGCAGCGCGTGGCGGCTCGGCGGCCACGCGGTGGAGCACCTCTGGATGTCAGGCCCGCCCGCCGACGCGGCCGGCCTGAACATCACCATCACCGGATTCGGCGACGACGCCCACATCGCCATCGTCGCGGTCAGCACGGCGCTCGACCGTCCCGACGAGCTCGCCGAGGACCTGCGGGCCGCGCTCGACGAGCTCCGCGCCGCGGTGGGGGTCGCCTGATGCACCGCCTGTCGGGCGAGGATGCCGGCTTCCTGGTCATGGAGCGGCCCGAGCAGCCCATGAACACCCAGGCCGTCGGGATCCTGAGCCTCCGCCGGGATGCAGACGGCACCCCCCGTCCCTTCACGATCGACGACCTGCGCGCCCACCTGGCGGCGCGCCTCGACGACCTGCCCTCGTTCCGCTGGCGGATCGTCCCGGTGCCGTTCGGGCTCCACCAGCCGGTGGCGGTGCGGGACCCGCTGTTCGACCTCGACGCGCACCTGCGCACCGCGACCGTCGACGCGCCCGGCGGACCGGCCGAGCTCGATGCCCTCTTCGCCGCGCTCGCCGAGCGCCACCTCGACCGCCGCCACCCCCTGTGGCAGTGCACGCTCGTGTCGGGCCTCGCCGGTGACCGCCAGGCGATCATCCTGAAGTACCACCACTGCCTCGCCGACGGCGTCGGCGCGCACACCACCTTCGCCCGCGTGTTCTCGGACCTCCCCGTCGAGCCGCTGCCCGGCGAGCCGCGGCCCTGGCGGGCCGAGGAGATCCCGAGCCGCACGCGGCTCGTACTCGACGCGCTGCGAGATCACCTGCGCGGCGCACGCCGCGTGCCCGGCCTTGCCCGTCGGACCCGGCGGGGCACCGCGGCGGCCAAGGCCCGCCGGGCGTCGGCCGCCGTCGCCACGCCCGGGTTCGACGGCGAGGCGCCGTGGACGCTGCTCAACGATGCGGGCACCGTCGCCCGCGCCTACTGCCGGGTCGCCATACCCCTGGCCGACGCCAAGGCGGTCAAGGACGCGGCCGGGGTGACGCTCAACGACGTGGCGCTCGCCGTGGTGGCGGGCGGCGTGCGCACCTACCTGGCCGACCGCGACGCCCTCCCGGACCGTCCGCTCCTGGCGAGCGTCCCCGTCTCCTCCGAGCCGCCCGACGCGCCAGTGCGCCAGGCCGGCAACCGGTTCTGGTCGTTCACCACCTCGCTCGCCACCGACATCGCCGACCCGGTCGAGCGCCTCACCGCCATCAGCGCCGTCGCACGCGAGGCGCGGGGCCAGCTCGAGGTCCTGGGCGCCGACCTCATGCCGGCCTGGCTCGACCTCGTGCCGCCCGCGGTCGCCGCGCCCGGCGCCGACGCCCTCTTCCGACGGGTCACCGAGCAGCGCGAGCACGCCGATGCCAACGTGCTCGTCTCCAACATCCGCGGCCCGGCCGAGCCCTGGCCGTGGCACGGGTCGATCGTCGAGGAGCTCTGGATCGACGGGCCGCCCTCCAACGGCGTCGGCGCCAACGTGATGCTGTGGAGCTACGGCGACCGCCTGCTGTTCGGCATCTTGTGCTTCGCCGACGCCGTCACCGATCCCCCGGCGCTCGCCGCCGCGTGCGAGGCCGCCTTCGCCGAGCTGCGGGCCGCCGTCAGCGGCTGAGGCGCAGCGTCACCAGCTGGAAGGGGCGCAGGTCGAGCGCCACGGTCGCGGTCGACCCGCTGCTGCGGTCGAGCGCCACATCGAGGTTGGCGGCCCCCGACGCACCGGGTACCTCCATGAGGTCGGTGGTGGCCACCGACGCCCAGGTGCCGGTGGCCTGGACCCGGACCGTCGCCCGCCCGCCGACCGCCTCGTGGAGGCGCACGATCAGGTCGCCCGAGCCGTCGTCGGCCGCCTTCACCGCGCTCACGAGCACCGCGGGATGGTCGATCACCACGGCCGGCGGGGCCACCTCCGCCGCACCGGCGACCGAGCCGCGTGCCGGCGAGCCGGGCACGAGTCGCAGCGGCAGGTCGAAGGCCTCGGCCGAGCGCACGACGTGGGTGCGATCGCCCGCGTGGGGGGCGATCGCGAGGCGGCACGCGTGGCGCCCGCGATCCGCGGTGGGATCGGGGTAGCAGGCGGCGCGCAGCAGCGTGACCCGCACGCCGCCGTCCTGCAGCGCGTGGCCGTAGCGGCCGTCGTCCAGCACGGCCACGCCGAAGCCCGGCTCGCTCACGTCGACCCATCGGTGGGCGCAGACCTCGAACTTGGCGAGGTCCCAGCTGGTGTTGGTGTGCATCGGCCGGTCGACCGACCCGAACTGCACGCCGCACGCCGCCACCTCGCTCCGCACGTCGAGCGGCACGTCGAGGCACAGGACCGCCTCGTCCTCGTGCCAGTCGACGTCGAGGTCGAGGTCGACCTGGGCCGCGCCCGCCCGCAGGCGGTAGCGGGTGGTCAGCGTCGACGCCCCGAAGGAGCGATCGACGCGGACGGTGGCGACCAGCGGCCCGGCATCCTCGACGGTGACGGTGCCAGCGGGCAGCGGCCCGGCGAGGCGAGCGGTCCAGCGCTCGAGGTCCCAGGCGTCGAACTCGACCGGATGGTCCGGGGCGAGCGTGCAGGCCACGGCCCGCCCCGCCGGCAGCAGCTCACGGCCGTGGCGCTCGTCGACGATCGACACGAGGTCGCCGGCCGCGTCCCAGGCGATGGCGAGGACGCCGTTGGTGGCCGTGCCCGAGGCCTCGTCGACGCGCACGGGCACGACCCCGTCGTCGAGGGCGAGCGGCACCGCCGGCGCCGCGCCGAGACCGGGCACGACGGTGCGCCACGCGCGCCGCCCGTCGGCCAGGCGCTGCACCACGCCGTCGTCGGGCGCGGCGTCGCCCCGCGGGTCGCCGTCGGTCAGGACCACCTCGTCGCGCTCGTGGGTGGCGGCGTTGGCGATCAGGGCGGGGCCGCCGAAGCCGGCCAGCAGCGCCCCCTCGACGATCGCCTCCAGCTCCTCGGCCACCGCGCCGAGCTCCTCCTCGGCCTCGGCGTGCACCCAGTTGATGGAGGAGCCCGGGATGATGTCGTGGAACTGCTGGAGGAGCACGCGCTTCCAGAGCCCGTCGAGCTGGCCGAGCAGGTCCTCGTCGGCGCTCGCCGCCGACCACAGCTCGGCCTCGCGCAGCAGCCGCTCGCACCGCCGGTTGGCGGCCTTGGTCTCGATCTGGGACGTGAACGTGCCCCGGTGCATCTCGAAGTACAGCTCGCCGCGCCACACCGGGATGTCGCCGCGGGCGCCGTCGGCCTCGACGTGGGCGAAGAACTCGTCGGGCGAGGCGATGGTGACCGGCCCGACGCCGTCGAGATCGGCCATCCGCCGGGCCCGCTCGAGCATCTCCCGGGTCGGGCCGCCACCACCGTCGCCGTAGCCGAACGGCATGAGCGACCAGTCCGACCAGCCCTTGTCGGCGAACTCGGCGGACGCGTGCTGGAGCTCGCGGGGCGTGATCTCGGCGTTGTAGGTGTCCACCGGCGGGAAGTGCGTGAGGACCCGGGTGCCGTCGATCCCCTCCCACCAGAAGGTGTGGTGCGGGATCTTGTTGGTCTTGTTCCACGACAGCTTCTGGGTGATGAAGCGATCGCAGCCGCCCGCCACGAAGATCTGCGGGAGGGTGCCCGGGTAGCCGAACACGTCGGGGATCCAGATCTCCCGGCAGGGCGACCCGAAGCGGGAGGCGAAGTAGCGCTGGCCGTGCACCAGCTGGCGCACGAGCGACTCCCCGCCCGGCAGGTTCATGTCGGCCTCGACCCACATGCCGCCGACCGGCACCCATCGCCCCTCGGCGGCCCGTGCCTGGATGCGGGCGAACAGCTCGGGGTGGCGCTCCTCGATCCACGCGTACTGGGCGGCCTGCGAGCAGGCGAAGCGGTACTCGGGGTAGGCGTCCATGAGCTCGACGGCCGACGAGAAGGTGCGGGTGCACTTGCGGACGGTCTCGCGCAGCGGCCACAGCCAGGCGGTGTCGATGTGGGCGTGGCCGATCGCCGCGACCCGGTGGGCGCTGGCGCGGGCCGGCACCGCGAGGGCGGGGGCGAGCTCGGCGCGGGCGGCCGCGGCGGTGCCCGCCACGTCGGTGAGCTCGACGGCATCGAGCGCCCGCTCGAGGGCGCGCAGGATGCGGTGGCGGCGCGGGTCGCGACGGTCGAGCCCCGCCATGACGCCCTGGAGGACCTCGAGGTCGAGGTTCAGCGCATCGACCTCGGGGTCGCGCCACACGAGCTGGGGCGCGCCGATCCGGTACAGCGGCGCGCCGTCTCGGGCGTCGCGGCTGCCGAGCGGGTTCGGGCTGAACGACGAGATGAAGTCCGGGTTCGATGCCGCCTCGACGAGCAGGGACACCGCCTGGCCGGGGCGGGCGGCGGGCAACGGCACCGCGTGGTTGCGGGGGTGCACGCCGCGGCGCGGCACGCCGTGCTCGTACACCAGGCCCTCGCACTGGAAGCCCGGCATGGCCCCGCTGAACCCGAGGTCGATCAGGGCCTCGATGCCCTCGGCGGGCCAGTCGTCGGGCACGACGGCGTCGAGCCGGAACCACGTGGTCCCCCACGGACGGCCCCACCGACCGCCGGGCTCGACCGGCGTGAACGCCACGTCGGCGATCGCGTCGTGCGGGACCGGCTCCCCGGGGACCTCGTAGGCCGACACCGCGAACGGAACCGCCCGGCCGAAGACGGCCGGGCGGATCCGCAGGTGGAACTCCCGCATGAAGCGGGACTCGATGAGCGTGCGCTCGTCGTGCACGAGCTAGCCGATGATCTTGGCCTTGAGCTTGGCGAACTCGGCGTCGTCGATCGTGCCGGCCTTGTGGAGCTCGGACAGACGGGCCAGCTCGTCGGCCGCCGAGGCGCCGCCGGCACCGCCGGCCGTCTCGCGGATGTAGGCGTCGATCGCCTGCTGCTGGGCCTCCATGGCCTTGACCTGGTTCTGGCCCATCTTCTGGCCGCGCACGATCAGGTAGACGAACACGCCGAGGTACGGGGCGACGATCACGAAGATCAGCCAGAGGGCCTTGGCCACGCCGCTGAGCTCCTTGTCGCGGAACAGGTCGCCGAAGACCTGGAACAGCAGCATGATCCAGATGAAGAACAAGAAGAAGTAGATCATCGACAGGAAGACCTGCCAGACACCGAAATCTGCGAGCACCATGTGCGCGCCTCCTTGGGGGTGGGCTGACCCGTGGCCAGCGGCGGGAACCGGGCGAAACCGTACTGCCTGGGACGTGAGCGCACCGTCATCGCACCGACGGGGTCACGCCGACGGTCCACCGCGGCGCGTGGCGGGAGTGCAACGATTCGTGCTCATGGCGCCTGATCGGCCGGCCCGGTGACGGCCCCCACCCACGCGCTGGACCTGGCCCGTTCCCAGCGCCGACGCCTGCTGCTGCGCGCCCTCGCCCGCACCGGCCTGTCCGCCGCCGCCATGTTCACCGTGTACTTCGCCATGCCCCTCGACGGGCACCGGGGGATCAGCACCATGGCCATCCTCGCCACGGGGATCGTCGTGCTGGTGCTGGTCCTGGCCCGCCAGGTCCAGATGATCTCCCGCGACGACCACCCGACCGTCCGAGCCGTCGAGGCGCTCGGCATCGCCATCCCCCTGCTCGTCGTGGTGTTCGCGAGCGCATACGTCGCGGTCACCCGCTCGGACCCGGCCGCGTTCAGCGAGCGCCTGTCGCGCGGTGACGCCGTGTACTTCACGATCACCACGCTCGCCACCGTCGGCTACGGCGACATCACCCCGGTCAGCGACGTCGCCCGGCTCATCGCCTCGATCCAGATGCTGCTCGACCTCGTCCTGATCGGTGCCCTGGTCCGCGTCCTGTTCGGCGCGGCCCAGCACACCCTCGCCCGCCGCGCCGACGACCTCCCCGACCCCGCACCAGGAACGGAGCCCACCCCATGACCGACCCGACCGACCTCGTCACCGACCGGCGCGACGCGCTGGCCGTCATCCGCGAGTCGCGCACCCTCGCCTACGCCCTGGGCGGCATCACCCTCGCCGCGGGCCTCGTGCTGCTGTTCTGGCCCGACCGCACGATCGGCGTCGTGGCCCGCGTGGCCGGCCTCCTGATGGTGATCATGGGGATCGGCGATCTGGCCGACGCCGTGCGCACCCACCGCACCCAGCCCTACTGGGGACTCCTCGCGGTCCGAGCCATCTTCCACGTCGCGTTCGGCGCGGTGCTGCTCGTGTGGCCCGGCATCACGATCACCGCCATGGTGTGGCTCGTCGGCCTCGACCAGGTGCTCACCGGCCTGCTCGGCTTCGTGGTGCTGGGCAAGCTCCCGCCGGAGTACCGCCCCGCCATGATCATGCGGTCCGTGCTCGCCATCGCGTTCGGCGGCATCATCCTCGCCTGGCCCCACGCCACCCTCGCGGTGGTCGCCCTGGTGATCGCCGCGCTGCTCATCGGCTTCGGGCTGGTGCTGCTGTGGTCAGGCCGCCAGATCGGCAAGCTGGCCGACGCGGCCTAGCCTGGCCCCATCCTTCCGGAGGGGGAGCCATGCGACGAGCGCTGACGATGCTGGCCGCGGCCGCGGCCGTGGTGGTGATGACGACGGGGCTGACCTCGTGTCGACCGACCTACGACGTGGAGGGCACCTCGGTGTCCCTCACCTTGCCCTGCGGCTCGGGCACGTCGGTCGACGCCAACTGGTACTGGCCCAAGGACCAGGACCTCGGCGGCCTGGTGTGGCTCCAGCACGGCTTCTCGCGCTCGAAGGACGCGGTGGCCGACCTCACCAAGAAGTACGCCGCCCGGGGCTACGCGGTCGTCGCCCCCACCCTCGCCTCGTTCGGCTCGTGCGGCATCAACGACGCCGCGATGCACACCGCGATCGCCACGGCGATCGCGGTCAACGGGGGCGTGCTGCAGGCGAGCTTCGACGCCGCCCGCACCAAGGTCGGCCGCCCGAAGGTGACCCTCCCGGGCCGCGTCGTGCTGTCGGGCCACTCGGCGGGTGGGGCGGCGATGACCGTCGTGGCGGGGAAGCTCGCGTCGAGCCCCAACGCCCCGACCCGCGCCAAGCTCGCCGGCGTGGTGCTGCTCGACCCGGTCGAGAACAGCGACAACGGGATGAAGGGGGCGCTGCCCTCGCTGGCGTCGACCCCGCTGCTCACCATCTCGTCTCCGGCGGGCACCTGCAACAGCAACGCCAGCGGCACCGTGGCCGTGCAGGCCGCCCGGTCCGGCTTCGTCGGGGTGCGGCTGCCCTCGGGCTGCCACTGCGACGCGGAGGCCGACAGCACCGACGGGCTCTGCACGCTCGTGTGCGGCACCCCCAAGCAGGCCAACAAGGACGCCCTGCGCCGCCTCGCCGTCGACTGGGCCCAGGACATGTTCCTCGGCAAGCACGACGACGAGGAGCCCTACCCCGGCGGCACCTGGTACGAGCAGCAGAAGGCCGCCGGCACGATCGTCAGCCTCACCGGCTCCGCCTGATCACCACAGGCCGATCGCGGCCGTGGCGGCGAGGAGACGGACCACCACCGCCTCGTCCGCGCTGCCCGCGCTCCCGAGCGCGCCGAGCAGCTCGGCGCGCAGGGACCCGGGATCGAGCTGGACCTCGGCGGCGATCCGATCGAGGCGCACGCGGCGGCCCTCGGCGGTGAGGGCCAGCGCCCGCGCCGCCGAGGTCCGCGCCGCGACCGTCCCGGCCGATCGGGCCAGCCATGCCCGCCCACCCGGGTCGGCGCCGCGCCCGAGCACCGCCCGATAGGTGGCGTCGGCCCAGCCGGTCGGCGTGCCACCAGCCTTGGCGTACACCTCGGAGCTGCCGAGGAGCGCAGCGGCCGCGTCGGTCCTGCCGAACCCAGGCCCCCACCGCCCCAGCCAGTAGGCACGCCCGCCGGGATCGAGCGGGCGGCCCAGGACCCGTTGGTAGATGGCTGCGAGCTCCCGGGCGCGGTACTCGCCGGTCGCGACCATGGCCGATGCGGCCGAGCTCAGCCCGCGTGCCGCCACGGTCCCGGACCAGTAGCTCCACGCCGACTCGCCCGGCGTGCGGCCGAGCAGCTTGCGGTGGAGCGCCATCGCCCGCGCCTGGGCGGGCGTCGTCGACGACGACCAGGGCGGAATCGCCACGCGCGCCTGGGCGCCGTCGCCCGGCGGCGCATCGGCGCGGAAGACGATGCGCGGACGGGGCGCGGTCGGCGACGCGGACCACCCGGTGGTCATCACGATGTCGAGGACGTGGTGCGCGGCATCGACGTGCCCGCCCCCGACGCGGGTGCCACCGGCGACCAGGGGCGGGAGGGAGGCGCTCACCGCGTCGGTGGCGCTGGGCCCAGGCCGCCGGACGATGACATCGACCGTGCCGGCGACGTACGCCCCGCCGGGGCGACGTGCGTCGATGTCGAGCGCGAGGTGCCCGATCCCGCTCGGCGCCACCCACGTGGCGGCGGACACGGCCAGCACCACCGGCTCGGCCGCGGGGTCGATCTGCCACAGGGGTCCGGGCGCCCGGCCGAGCGCGCTGCTCGCGAACCAGATGACCCCTCCGGGCCCGGCGACCGGCCGGACGTCGAACACCGGATCGGGTCGGGAGGTCACCGAGGACGCGAGGTGCAGGGGGTACTCCTGCGTGAAGCCATCCGCGCCGAGGCCGACGAGGCGGGGCGACGCGTCGCGGGTGCCGAGATCGTCGAGGACGGTGTCGACCACGGCGAACCAGGCGCGACCCTCGACGACGACGACGCGGCGACCGTCCACCAGCGGCGGCAGATCGGCCACCTCTGACGCCGAGCCCTCGGGGGTGACCCGACGCACGACCATGCCGGGGGCACCGGGCGCGGTGCTGCGCCAGAACACCCACGCGGTGCCGTCCCCGCCGTCGAGGAGCGCGAGCGGATCGCCGAGGCCGGTGCCCGTCCACACGGTCGTGACGGTGTCGTCGGCCGCGACGCGGCGGATCACGGCACCACCGACCGCCCGGCCGACCACCCACGGACGGCCGTCGGGGCCGATGCCGACGCGCGCGGTCGGGTCCGCGCCGCCGGGAAGGGCGCGCGCTGTCGTGGTGCCATCGGCGAGGAGGTGCAGGATCTCGGCGCCCGCCACCGCCCACGCGGTCCCGTCAGGCGCGGGAGAGAAGGCGGTCAGGTCACGGGCGAAGGCGGTGCGCGTCCCGTCGGCCGCGACCCGACAGGCGCCCGAGCCGCGCCACAACCAGGCGACCGCGCCCGCGGCCTCGAGGGTCGTGCCGCACGTCGTCGGGGCCTCGCTCACCCGCTCGTGCCGGGTGCCGTTGGGATCGATCCGGTCGAGGCGCACGACCTCGGACGCCGGGACCTCCAGCCAGGTGGTGCCGTCGGCCAGGCGGGCGACGTCGAGCACCGCGCCGTCGAGCCCCGCCACCGGGACCGCCGGCGGGCCCGGTGCCTCGGGATCGGCTGCCGGCACCGCGCCCGCCGGGCAGGCGGCGGCGAGCCCGCCGACCAGGGCGACGATCGCCACCCCCCGCCGGGCTGCACGGATCACGAGCCGAACGGCTCCTTACCCATCTGGTCGCGGATGGGCACGACCGGTGGGTTCACGAGGGAGCGTCGCTGCCAGTTGGCCCCGTCGACCGCGAGGGTCTGGCCGGAGATGAAGCGGGCGTAGGGCGAGGCCAGGAAGGTGGCGGCCCACCCGAGCTCGCGGGGGCGCCCGACCCGGAGGGCCGGCTGGGCCCGATCGTGATCGCTCGACCGCCGCAGGTTCTCCTGGATGTCCGCGGTCATGTCCTCGTGGGGCATCAGGCCGGGCACGAGGCAGTTGACCTGGATCCCGTAGGGGCCCCACTCCACGGCGAGCGACTCGGTGAGGTTCTTCACGCCGGCCTTGGCGGCCGCCGAGTGGGCGAAGCCGGGGCCGCCGGTCCAGGCGTAGGACGCGCCGATGTTGATGATCGACCCCGGCGTGCCCGAGGCCAGGTGGCGGCGCCCGAACTCGCGCGAGCAGATGAACGTGCCGTTGAGCGTGATGTCGACGACGGTGCGCCACCCGTTCGGGGACAGGTCCTCGCTCGGTACCGGGAAGTTGGCCGCGGCGTTGTTGACCAGCACGTCGGGCAGGCCGAAGCGCTCGACGGCGGCGTCGAACGCGGCCGTCACGCTGTCGGGCTCGCGGATGTCGCAGGCGACGGCGAGCACGTCGGCCCCGACGGCCTCGAGCGCAGCGACGCCCGCCTCGAGGTGCTCGGCCTTGCGGCTGGCGATCACGATCGACGCACCGAGCCGGGAGAACTCGGCGGCGGTCGCCAGGCCGAGGCCGGTGCCACCGCCGGTGACGAGCACCGTGGTTCCGGCGAACGTGCCGGCCGGGAGCGCGGCGGCGCCGAGGTCGGGTGGGGCGGGCAGGCCCGGCAGCGCCGCGATCGGGTCGAGGTCGGCCACGTCAGCTGCCCGTGTAGCGGGGCGGGCGCCCCTCGGCGGCGGCGGCGCGGCGCTCGGCGGTGTCGTCGCTGCGGGACAGGTAGGTCTGGGCGATGAGCTCCTCGGCCATCGACGAGCGGATGTCGGGCCGGCTGAGGTGTCCCAGGATCCGGCGGGCCATCTTCACCGTCGCGGTCGGGGCCGCCGCGATGCGCTCGGCCATCTCGCGCGCCGTGGCGTCGAGCTCCTCGCGGGGCACGATCCGCGAGACGATCCCGTGGGCCAGCGCCTCGTCCGCGGTGAGCGGGCGACCGGTGAGCACCAGATCGGCGGTGAGCCCCGGACCCACCATCTCGTAGAGGACGCCGACGCCGCCCGTGTCGGGGATGACGCCGTGGCCGACCTCGGGGAGCATGAAGCGGGCATCGGGCGAGCAGATCCGCAGATCGCACAGCAGCGCCCGCTGGAAGGAGGCGCCCATCGCCCAGCCGTGGATCGCCGCGATCACGGGGGCGTGCAGGTCCCACAGCTGCTGGATGCCGCGGTGGCCCCGGCTCATGAGCTCGTGGTGGCTGAGCTCGACCTGGTGGCCGCCGATGGCCCCCACGTCGCGACCCGAGGACCACGACCTCCCCTCGCCCCGCCAGATCACGGCGCGGACGTCGTTGCGACCGACCAGCTCGCCGAGCGCGGCGAAGAGCTGGGCGTCCATGTCGTCGTCGAACGCATTGTGCTTGTCCGGGTTGTCGTTGGTCAGCACCGCGATCGCGCCGTCGACCTCGAGGTGCACCCGGCCCGCCATCAGTGGCCCTGCATCAGCTCGGTGATCAGGCTGGACGCCCGCGACCAGGCGGCACGCTCCTCGGGGCCGAAGTCGTCGCCGAGCACCTCCTCCAGCGCGGCCAGCATCGCGTCGCGGGCGTAGCGGTAGTGGACGGCGCTGACCCCGTAGCCACGGTGCCGGGCCCCGAGCTCGGCCGCCCGGCCGTCGAGCGCGCTCAGGTCACCGAGCAGCTCGACCATGGCGCCCAGCTCGTCGGTGAGCTTGCGCTGCTGGGCCTCGAGGTCCTCGAACATCTGGGTCGCCTCGGGGGCGACCTCGAACATCCGCTCGTAGAAGGCGGCGGCGAACGCGGGCGACGCCGCGGCGCGGGCCGCGACCTGGCGCACCAGCTCGATCTGCTCGGGGGTCATGCGGGGTCCGCCATCAGGGTTCCTCGGGATCGGCGCCGAGGCGGCTCAGCGCGTCGGCGAGCTCGGTGCGCTTGGAGATGCCGAGCTTCGTGTAGGCGTTCTGCAGGTGGTTCGACACCGTGCGAGCGGACAGGTAGAGGCGCTCGGCGACCTGCTTGGTGGTGAGCCCGTCCGCGACGAGCACCGCGATCTCGCGCTCCCGGGCCGTCAGCGGGACCACGGACTCGACCGTGGTGAGCCCGGGCGTCGCCGCGCCCCGGCACTGCCGGGCGAGGGCGTCGGCTCGCTGCTCGTCGGCGTTGGCGGCGCGCTGGGCGCCGGCCCGGCGGGCCGCGACCGCCGCAGCGGCGAACGCCTCCGCCGCGTACATGAGGCATCCGGTGGCCTCGAAGGCCTCGCCGACCGAGCGGAGCTCGTCGGCGTCGTTCGGGGCGCTCGCCCACCGTGCCGCGAGATCGACGATCGCGCTGTCGCAGCGCGGGGCCGCGGCGACGAGGGCTCCCGCCTGGTCGGGGTCGCCGAGGCGCAGGGCGTCGAAGCGGGCCAGCGCCCCCTGGAGCACGATCCCCCGGACCTCGGCAGCGGCCGCGGCCTCCAGCAGGAGGCGGCGCGCCTCGGCGGGCTCGCCCCCCACGGCGGCGGCCCACGCCCGGCCTCGCGCCTCCTCGACGCCGAAGATCTCGATCGTGTCGCCCTGCAC
>CAZUYW010000030.1:12788-20294 GCA_964624775.1 uncultured Iamiaceae bacterium | reverse complement strand
GGTCCGGCTCGGGCCGTCCCGCGCGCCACCACGCGCAGGCCTCGGCGACCGGGCAGGCCTCGCAGCGCGGGGCGCGGGCGGTGCAGCAGGTGGCACCGAGGTCGAGCATGGCCTGGTTCCACGCCCAGCCCTCCCCCGGCGGGACCGCGGCATCGGCCGCGGCCTGGGCCTCGGCCCGGCGAAGCGGCCGCCCGGCGCGACGGGCGAGCACCCGCGCCGCGTTGGTGTCCAGCACGCCGACGTCGTCGCGCTCGAACGCGAAGGCCAGCACGGCCCGCGCGGTGTAGGGACCGATGCCCGGGAGGGCGAGCAGCGCGGCGAGGTCATCCGGCAGCACCCCGCCGTGCTCGGCCACCACGACGCTGGCGCACTGGTGGAGGGCGACGGCCCTGCGGTTGTACCCGAGGCCCGACCAGGCGGTGACGATGTCGGCCAGGGGCGCGGCCGCGCACGCGGCGGGCGTGGGCCATCGCTCGAGGAACGCCTCGTAGCGAGGCAGCACCCGGGCGACCTGGGTCTGCTGGAGCATGAGCTCGGACACGAGCACGGCCCACGGGTCGCGCGTCCGGCGCCAGGGCAGGTCGCGCTGCCGTTCGGCGAACCAGGTCAGCAGGTCCACCAGGCTCAGCGCAGGCGGGCCGCGTAGGCGACCGACACGTAGGGCAGCTCGAACCGCTCCCCCAGCGGCGCCACGAGCGCCCGCACCCGATCGGCCAGGGCGGCCTGCTCGTCGGCCGGGAGCACGGCGAGGTACGAGGTCGACAGCACGCGCTGGACCAGCGTGTCGGGGTCCACGGGCTGGCGGTAGGTGGTGTCGTAGCGCTCCGCGGGGGCGAACTGCGGGCCGTGCTCGGCCAGCGCCGCGCCCCAATCCACCTCGACCGTGTACGGCACGCGCCACCGCTCGCGCTCGTCCCACCGGATGAGCTTCGAGAGCTCGGCCACCCAGGGCTCGCGGGTGTCGCGCTCGTTGAACGCGATGCCGATGCCACCGCCGGGCGCGAGCACCCGGGCGATCTCGGCCAGCGCGGCTGGGGTGTCGAACCAGTGGAACGCCTGGGCGACGGTCACCACGTCGACCGAGGCGTCGGCCAGCGGGATCGCCTCCGCGGTGCCCTCGACCGCGACGACGGCGGGGCAGGCCTCGGCGAGCTTGGCCCGCATGGCGTCGACGGGCTCGACCGCGGTGATCGACGCGCCGGTCGGCACGAGCAGGCGGGTCAGCTTGCCGGTGCCGGCGGCGAGGTCGACGACGCGGCGGCCCGGCGCGATGCCGAGGCGGTCGACCAGGAAGGCGACGAGATCGTCGGCGTAGCTCGGCCGACCCTGCTCATAGGCGTCGGCGCCCGCCCCGAACCCGTCCGCTGCCACATCGTTGATGCCCATGATCGACCTCCGGGCTCGCATGGTACGGGACCCGCTCGCCGAGAGACCCGGGTCAGGCGGACTCGGGCAGGATCGGTGGCTGGCTGGGCGGCGCGGTGGCGGTGGCCCCGATCCCGGCGGCGACCACGCACGCCACACCGACCCACGAGAGGGCGCCCAGGTGCTGGCCGAGGATCAGGCGCCCGACGAGGGCGCCGATCGCGGGCTCGAGCGCCACGAGGATGCTGAACGTGCGCTTCTCGAGCGTGGCGAGCGCCCGCAGCTCGAACGAGTACGGCACAACGGACGCCAGGACCGCCATGGCGAGGCCCAGGCCGAGGACCCGGAGGTCGATCAGCGCGGTCCCGCTCGTGGCGACACCGATCGGGACCACGAGCACCGCCGCCACGGCGCAGGCTCCGGCCAGGCCCGCCGGGCCGTGGTCGACCTCGGCGAGGCGCGACCCCGACACGATGTACGCGGCCCAGAACGCGGCCGCGACGAGCGCGGCGACCACGCCCCACGGATCGAGCGGGCCGTCGACGGCACCGTGCTGGCCCGCCGCGAGGGCGACCACACCGCTGAGCGCGAGCGCCACGAAGACGAGGTCGCGGCGCCGGCGGGTGAGCGCCACGGCGAGGCCGAGCGGGCCCAGGAACTCGATCGTGATGGCCGCGCCGAGCGGCAGGCGGGAGACCGCCTCGTAGAAGGCGGCGTTCATCACCGCGAGGGTGAGGCCGAGCAGGGCGACCGCCCGACGGTGCCCCGGCGTCCAGGACCCCACGTCGGGCCGGGCCCACGCCCACAGGACGGCTGCGGCGAGGCCGAGTCGCAGCGACGAGGCCCCCATCGCGCCCACCTGTTCGAACAGGTGGGTGGCGATCGCGGCACCGAACTGCAGCGACAGCATCGACCCCAGGACCAGCAGCACCGGCCGGGCGGTCGAGGGGCGCACGGCCGGGACGGTAGCGGCCAGGCCGGTGTGGTACCACCGACACGCTCAGTAGTGAGAGGATCACGGCCATGTCCGAACCGACCCGCGTCCAGGCCCTCCTCGGTGGCCGCGCCGCGCGCCGGGTCGAGATCGCCGACGGCGAGGTGGACCGCCTCTACACCCAGCGCTACGTCGCCATCGTCGTGCTGGCGATCGGCACCCTGCTGGTGCCGGGCTTCTCCCCGTACCTGCCGGTCGTGATCCTCGTGGTGGCCGGCGGGTCCAACTGGCTCGCGCACCGCATCACCGTCCGGGACCACCGCTACCCGATCTGGCTCCAGCCCCTCGACATGGTCGCCTGCCTGGCCTTCGTGTCGCTCTCGCCCGAGTCGATCGTGCCCGTGCTGCTCGTCATGCTCACCGTCGTGTCCCTCGCGGCGACGCTCGGCGGCGTGCGACTCGCCGTGGTGGTCGCGGCCATGGGCGCCGCCGGCCTCGCCCTCGTGCACGGCGCGCTGGGGATCGACATGGAGATCGCCGACACGGGACTGATCCTCGTGACCTTCGGGTTCGGCGTGACGGCGCTGATGATCGCCACCTCGGTCGGCCGGCTCGCCACCGCCGAAGACGACGCCCGCGCCCAGCTCCGCGACGTGGTCGACAACCTCGACGCCATCTTGTGGGTGCGCGACCCCCGGGAGGACCGGTTCACCTACGTGAGCCGGCGCGGCCCCGACCTGCTCGGCTGGCCCGAGGACCACTGGCTCTCGCCCGGCTTCTGGCCGGCCAACATCCACCCCGAGGACCGGGATCGGGTGGCCGAGACGGTGCGCCGCTGCGTGGACCTCTCGATGGACATCGCGATCGGGTACCGGTTCCAGGCCGCCGATGGCCGCTGGGTCAACCTCCAGGACCGCATCCAGGTGGTCGAGGATCCGGGTGGCGAGGGGATCGTCCTCCAGGGCATGAGCGTCGACGTCACCGATCGCGTGCAGATCGAGCAGCGGGTGCGCCAGTACGCCGACATCGTCGACCGCATCGACATGGCCCTGCTCGTGCTCGGACAGGACGAGCACGGCGCGGACCCGGACCCGGACGAGCCCCTCCGCCTCGTCGCCGCCAACCCCGCTGCCGAGCGCCTCGTGACGCGCGAGCTGTCGGGGCTCATCGGCGCGACGGTCGAGGAGGCGTTCCCCGCGCTGGCCGGCTCGCGCCTGCGCCGCCAGCTCGGCGACGTCGCCACCACGGGCAACCCCGTCGTCGTCGACGACCTGGTCCTCCAGCCGGAGGGCCGCGAGCGACGCGTGGTGACGCTGCGGGCCTTCCCGCTCCCCGATCGCGCCGTCGGCGTGTCGCTGCAGGACGTCACCGAGGCCGTCGCCGCCGCCGAGGCGCTGCGCCGCCAGGCCCTCTACGACGGGCTCACGGGCCTGCCCAACCGTCGCCTGCTCGACGCCGAGCTCCACCGGCTCGTGCGCAGCTCCCCCGCCACGGGCGAGCGCGTCGCCCTCCTCGTGATGGACCTCGACCAGTTCAAGGAGGTCAATGACGCCCTCGGCCACCACATCGGCGACCAGCTCCTGCGGGCCATCGGCGACCGCCTCACCGACCTGCTCGACGACGCCCTCGTGGCCCGCCTCGGCGGCGACGAGTTCGCGGTGGTGCTGCAGGGCCAGGTCGACGAGGCGCAGGCCCGGGCCGTCGCCGACCGCATCCGGGCCACGCTGGCCTCCCCGTTCCTGCTCGACGAGGTCCGCCTGCAGTCGAACGCCAGCATCGGCGTGGCCCTGTTCCCCGAGCACGCCGCCGACGTCGCCACCCTGATCCAGCGGGCCGACGTCGCCATGTACCTGGCGAAGCGGGGCGGGCTCGGCGTCGCGGCCTACCGGGCCGACCACGACCGATCGAGCGTCGAGCGGCTCACGATCATCAGCGACCTGCCCGACGCGGCGGACTTCGACCAGCTCCGCCTCCACTACCAACCCTGCCTCGACCTGCGGGGTGGGCGCCCGATGCGCGTCGAGGCGCTCGTGCGCTGGGAGCACCCGACGTTCGGCCTGCTCGGCCCGGACCAGTTCATCGAGCTGGCCGAGCTGTCCGGCGCGATCCAGCCGATCACCCGCTGGGTCATCGGCGAGGGCTTGCGGGCCGCGGCCACCCTCACCCGCGAGGGGCACCGGCTCGGGCTCGCCGTGAACCTGTCGGTCCGCAACCTCTATGACCCCGACCTGGTCCCCTTCATCGCCCACCAGCTGCGAGTCCACGGCGTCGAGCCCCAGCGCCTCGTCGTGGAGCTCACCGAGACCGAGCTCATGGACGATCCCTCGCTCGCCCGAGACGTGTTCCACGCGCTCGGCGAGCTCGGCGTGGCCACCTCGATCGACGACTTCGGCACCGGCTACTCGTCGCTCACCTACCTGCGCGACCTCCCGCTGCAGGAGCTGAAGATCGACCGCTCGTTCGTGAGCGGCATGCACGCCAACTCCGACGAGTTCACGATCGTGCGCTCGATGATCGACCTCGGCCACAACCTCGGGCTCGACGTGGTGGCCGAGGGCGTCGAGTACGGCGACGACCTGACCCTGCTGCGCCGCCTCGGCTGCGACTACGCGCAGGGCTTCCACATCAGCCATCCGCTGCCCCTGCCGAAGCTGCTCGACTGGCTCGAGCGCCACGAGGTCGTGCCCGTCTCCTGAGCCGTCCTCGGCTCGCCCGTTCCGCGGGTGCGTCGGTACGCTTCGACCCCATGACCGCACCCGATCTCGCCGCAGCCGCCCACGTCACCGATCTGGCCTCGCAGGTCGTCGACGCCGCCACCAAGCGCCTCGCCACCACCGGCTCGGTCGACCAGAACCAGGTCCTCGCCTACGAGCTGGCCCACGCAGCCGCCGCGGTCACCACCGCCAAGGGCCTGCTCGACTACGGCTCCAAGGGCGACATCGAGGGCCGCATCACCTGCGCCTTCGTCGCCGACGCCGTCGGCTCGCTGGCCGGCACGATCTTCGGCCACGAGGCCGAGTGGGGCGTCGAGCCCGGCGCCCTCGACGGCGCCCGCGAGTTCCTCGGCACCTACGGCTCGGCCGAGTTCCTCGCCGCCATCACCGATCCCGGTCCCCGCCACCTCGACGACGACTTCGAGATGGTCCAGGACGCGTTCCGCCGCTTCGCCGAGGAGAAGCTGAAGCCGATCGCCGAGCACCTGCACCGCACCAACGGCGACATCCCCGAGGAGATCGTCGAGGGCCTCGCCGAGATGGGCGCCTTCGGGCTCTCCATCCCCACCGAGTACGGCGGCTACGGCGAGGGCGGCGAAGGCGAGTACATCGGCATGGTCGTGGCCACCGAGGAGCTGTCCCGCGGCTCGCTCGGCGCCGGCGGCTCGCTGATCACCCGCCCCGAGATCCTCGCCCGGGCCCTCATGGCCGGCGGCACCGAGGAGCAGAAGCACGAGTGGCTCCCCAAGCTCGCCACCGTCGAGGTCATGAACGCCGTGGCCGTCACCGAGCCCGACTACGGCTCCGACGTCGCCGGCGTGAAGGTCACCGCCACCCCCACCGAGGGCGGCTGGCTGATCAACGGCGTCAAGACCTGGTGCACCTTCGGCGCCCGCGCCGACGTGCTGCTCCTGCTCGCCCGCACCGACCCCGACCGCTCGAAGGGCCACCGCGGCCTGTCGATGTTCATCGTGCCCAAGGACCGCGGCGACAGCCACGGGTTCGAGCTGGTGCAGCGGGCCGAGGGCGGCGCCCCCGGCGGCGGGAAGATGGAGGGTCGCCCGATCGACACCATCGGCTACCGCGGCATGCACTCCTATGAGATCGCCCTCGAGGACTGGTTTGTCCCCGCCGAGAACCTGATCGGCATGGAGGGCGGCATGGGCCGCGGCTTCTACTACCAGATGGCCGGCTTCGAGAACGGCCGGCTCCAGACCGCGGCCCGCGCCATCGGTGTCATGCAGGCGGCGTACGAGGCGGCCAAGCAGTACGCCGAGGATCGCGTCGTGTTCGGCTCGCCCATCGGCGACTACCAGCTCACCCAGGCCAAGCTCGGCCGCATGGCCGTGATCATCCAGGCCTGCCGCCAGTTCTCCTACGTCGTCGCCAAGCTGATGGCCGACGGCAAGGGCCAGGCCGAGGCCTCGATGGTGAAGGCCTACGTGTGCAAGGCCGCCGAGTGGGTCACCCGCGAGGCCATGCAGATCCACGGCGGCATGGGCTACGCCGAGGAGTACGACGTCAGCCGCTACTTCGTGGACGCCCGCGTGCTCTCGATCTTCGAGGGCGCCGACGAGACCCTCTGCATCAAGGTCATCGCCCGCAAGCTGGTGGCCGACGCCCAGGCCTGACCCGGCCGGGGCTCGACCCCCTCAGCGGTGCGCCGCCGGCGCCGAGCCGGCGAGGATCTCGTCCCAGTCCACGTGCTCGTGGAGGGTGGCGTGGCCGCCCTTCACGCCGAACAGGTGCTTGGCGTTGACGAGCCACACCAGGATGGCCATGTTCACGACCAGGGCCCCGACCCGGATCACGGTCACCCGGGCGATGAGCTCGCGGATCTCGAACGGCAGCAGGCCGGCCGTGGCGATCACCGTGAGGTACTCGGCCCAGCGGCGCTCGCGCCACAGGCCCGCCGCCTCCACGGTCTCGATGATGCAGTAGATCGCCGCGGTGACGAACAGCACGGTGAGCTCGGAGCGGTGCAGGCCGATCACCCGGTGCAGGGCGTCGCCGAGCCGGTCCCGGCTCGGCGCCTGGCCGGTCTGGTCGACGGTCGCCCGCAGGCGCTCGTCGAGCGTGCGGGCGCTCGACTGCAGGCCCGGGAGCTTGAAGCGCAGCACGCCCAGCGCGACGGCGAGCAGCCCGAACGCCAGCGCGTGGAGCGCCTTGTTGAGGGCGATCACCCGGAGCAGCACCGCGTCCTGGAGCACCTTGCCGCGGCGCGGCTTGGGGAGCTTCGCCGTCGGCGGGAGCTCGTCGGTGACGCCCGTCTCGCCTGCCGACGGCACCGGCACCTCGAGCCACACGTCGCAGCGCAGGCACCGTCCCAGCCGCCGCTCCGGGTCGTGGGTGAGCTCGACGCCGAGGCGCCGGTCGTCCTCGTCGATGTGGACCGCCCGCGCCGCGGGCACGACGTGGCCGCGGATCGAGCAGATCCAGGTCTCGGTGTGCCACGCCTTCGGGACCAGTCGCATCGCCGCACCTTGGCACACC
>CAZUYW010000030.1:0-12688 GCA_964624775.1 uncultured Iamiaceae bacterium | reverse complement strand
GTCGGGGTCGCCGGAGCGGGCGGCCTCGGTGAACACGCCCTTGGCCATCAGCGAGGTCTCGCGCTCGGCTCGGGCCCGGTAGAGCGCGCTGCGCTGGCGCCAGATGCCCGGGTCGTCGCTCGCCTGGGCGGCGAGCTCGATCAGCTGGCAGGCCATGCGATCGTCGCCGGCGTCCGCCTGGGCCTGGGCCCGCTCGGCGAGCCGGTGGGCGCCCCCCGCCAGGTCGGCCAGCTCGACCGCGAGCGCGGCCGCCGGGGGCGGCTTCAGCTGGGCGGGGTCGCCGCTCCACCAGCCGCCGTAGAGGCGGTAGATGTTGCGGACCACGAACTCGGGCTCGTCGTAGATCGGGCGGATCCAGGGCCGGCGGAGCAGGTCATCGTCGACCCGCACGCCGTGGACGATCTCGTCCAGCGTGGCGCCCCGGTTCATCATCGTGACCACGTCGGTCACGAGGCCCTCGAGCGCCCCGGCGAGGTCGCCGAGCACCGTGGCCACCCGCTCCCTGCCCGCGACCGGGAGGCCGTGGGCGGGCAGGAGCAGCTCGGGCTCGTAGGCGAGCATCTCGCGCAGGGCGCGGGCCCACTCGTCGGGGTAGCGCTGCACCTTCTGCGGGTTGCCGGCGTTCGGGAACACCCAGGCCACGAAGTCGCCGACGGCCACCGCCTTGTGGGACGGGATCCACGCCCACGTGTGGTCGTCGGTCTCGCCGCGGGCGTGGTGCAGCACCACGTCGAGCCCGCCGACGTCGAGCGTCATGCGCTCGGTGTAGGTGTCGGTGCAGGCGAGCACGTTGTCGGGCAGGAACTGGGGTCGCTGGCCCTCCCGAGGCGTGCCGGCGAAGCCCGGGCCGAACTGGCGCTCGTTGATGGCCAGGTTCCAGCCCTCGGTGGCGCGGTAGCGGGTGAAGCGGCCGGGGATGTTCTCGTGGCCCACGACGCGGGGCCGGTCGTGGCCCCGCTCGCGCCCGTCGCGCAGCAGGTGGCCGCTGCCGCCCACGTGGTCGACGTGGCCGTGGGTGTAGATCAGCGTGTTGATCGGGTCGTCGGCCCAGGCCCGCAGCGAGGCGGTGGCGCCCCGGCCGGTGAACGCGCTCGACGCGTCGAACAGGACCAGGCCGTCGTCGGTGCGGAAGGCGACGATGTGGCTGAACGACTCGACGACGGCCAGGCCGTCGTCGATCGCCGACAACTCGTTGGTGACCCGGTTCGTCGGTCCCTCCGGCGCGCCGGCGGGCGGTCCGCCAGGCGTCGACCAGGCGTCGACGATGGCCGCCGAGTGGTCGAGGATCTCCGAGTTCGTCGCCATGGCAGCCCCCTGCGTGATGAGGGCGCCAGTGTGGCAGATCAGGCTGCCTCGGTTGCCTCCTCGGCCGCCCCGTCGAGCTCGCGCAGGGCGAGTGCGCCGAGCGCGACGAGGGTGGCAGCACCACCCGCGCCGATGAGGACGCCGAGCTTCGGGGCGCCCTTGCGGAGGGCGAGCAGCCCGGCGACGACGTCCACCGAGTCGACGGCCATGCCGACGGTGATGGCGGCCCGTCGCAGGGTCGGGTCCGGATGGCGGGCGGTGACTCCGAGGGCGAGGTCGCGCGCGCCGAACAGCCGCCCGATGAACGCGGCGGACGGGTCCACGGCCACATCGCCGAGGCCGAACGCACGCGCCCCATGCCGGGGACTGGCCCACACGGTGACGCCGACGGCGGCACGGGTGAGCGAGAGGACGTTGGTGATCGGTCCCGGTTCGCGACGCATGGTGACTCCTCATGTAGTGATTGCTACATGACTGTAGTTGTAGTGGTCACTACCATCAACCGCATGGGCCCGAAGCACACGCGCGAGCAGCTGCTCGAGGGAGCGCTGGCCACCGCGCAGGCCGAGGGGCTCAGCCGCCTCACGTTCGGCCGCGTCGCCAAGCAGCTGGGCATCAGCGACCGCATGGTCGCGTACTACTTCCCCACCGTCGCCGACCTCGTCACCGAGGTCATGGTCCTCGTCGGGGTGCAGCTCCAGGCATCGCTCGGCGCCGCGCTCACCGGCCCCGCCGAAGACCACCTGGCGCTCGCCGCCATGGCCTGGCCCGTGCTCGCCCGCCCCGAGGCCGACCCGGCCTTCGCGCTCTTCTTCGAGGCCAACGGCCTGGCGGCAGCAGGTCGCGAGCCCTACCGCGAGCTGGTCACGGTGCTCCTCGACGGCTGGGTCGCCTGGGTGGCCGAGCACCTCCACGGCCCACCCGCGCAGCGGCGCGCCGAGGCCGAGGCCGCGATCGCCCTGCTCGACGGCCTCCTGCTCCTGCGCCAGCTCGGCGGCCCCGACGCCGCCGAACGCGCCGCACGACGGCTCGGGATCAGGCGGGCGGGAGGGCCTGCTGCTCGTCGAGCATCGAGGCCATCACCATCTTGATGAACTCGTCGGCCTCGTCGTTCATCCCGCCGGCGACGCCGCCGTAGATCGCACCCGAGGCGGCGGGCTCGTGGCCCTTCTCCTTGGCGTACTCGACGGCGGCGGCGAGGTCGTTGGCGAACGCCTCGACGACGCCGTCCTGGGTCTGCGGGCGTGTGACGGCCATGTGGAGGGCGTTCGGGTACTGCTGCCCGTTGAAGCGCCAGCCCTTGGGCCGCATGAAGTCGTTGACGTGGTACACGTCGAACTCGTCGCTGCGGAAGCTGAACAGGAACGACGGGTTGCCCATCAGGATCAGCTCGGGGTGCGAGCGCACGGCGTCCTGCATGGCCATCGAGGTCGAGAAGATCTTCTCGGCGTAGGCCCGGTAGCCCTCGCGGCCGAGCTGCACCATGGCGGCCCAGGTGGCGGCGAGCAGGCCGCCCGAGCGACTGCCGTCCATGCCGGGCGAGCAGTACTTGCCGCCGGTCCAGTCGGTGAGGAAGAAGTACTGGCTGTTGCGCCACGACTTGTCCCGGAACAGCACCGTGGACGTGCCCTTGAAGGCGTACCCGTACTTGTGGGTGTCGGCCGAGATCGAGGTGACGCCCGGCAGTCGGAAGTCGAAGACCGGGATGTCGTAGCCGAGCTCCTGGCCGAACGGGAGGATGAAGCCGCCGAGGCAGCCGTCGACGTGGAGCGGGACGCCGGTCTCGACGGCAAGGTCGCTCATCGCCTCGATCGGGTCGACGGTGCCGTAGCCGTAGTTGCAGGCGGACCCCATGAAGCCGATCGTCTGGTCGTCGATCTGGGCGCGGATCGCCTCGACGTCGGCCTGGTAGGTGACCGGGTCGACGGGGACGTGGCGCATCTCGATGCCGAACAGGTGGCAGGCCTTGTCGAACGCGGGATGGCCGGTCTCGGGCTTGATGAAGTTGGGCCGGGTGATGCCGCGCTGCTCGCGGGCGACCTCCCGGTACGCGAGGACGGCGTGGCAGATCGAGCCGGTGCCACCGCTGGTGACGAGGCCGGCGGGCTCGCCGTCGGTCACCGACCCAGCGTTGAACAGGTCGAGCGCCATGGCGATGACCTCGCCCTCGTAGCGGGTGGCGCTCGGGCAGATGTCGCGCTGGAGGATGTTCACGTGGGCGTACAGCCCGAACACCTCGTTCATGAACGCGTAGTGGTCGTGGTCGCCGCAGTACATGGTGCCCGACACCCGGCCGCCCTCCCAGGAGCGATCCTCCTCGTGGGCGAGCGCCGCCATCTCGGCGAGGACCTCCTCACGGGGCCGCCCGTGCTCGGGGAGGGTGCGGTTGACGGGGAAGCGGTCCTGGTACGGATAGGCGCTCATGGGTGGGGTGGTCCTTTGCCCGCTGCGGTGATCCGAGCGATCACTCGGATTCAGTCCACCCAGCATAGGGCGCGACGTCGCACTTGACCCATGGGTCAAGTGGCTCAGACGAGGTCGGCGGGGACGAACTGCTCGCTGAGCAGGCGCTCGAACCGCGCCACATCGCCGTCGACCCAGCTCCGGCACAGGGGCAGGCCGGCGACGTAGCAGAACACGTAGGCCCGCCAGGTGGGGTGGGTGAGGAACGCGAGCGACTTCACCGCCCGCTCGTGGGAGAGCAGGCCCCACCGCTCGAGCTCGGCGACCGCGTCGTCCTCGGACGCACCCCGGTCGTGCAGGAGGATGGCGACGTTGCCCCGCACCGCGGCCAGGGCCTCCCCCGCCCGGGCGATCGCGGCGACCACCTCCGTGTCGTACCGGACGCCCAGCGGGTGGAGCAGCTCGGCGAGGATCGGCTCGTGGTCCGGGCCGAGCAGGGCGTCGATGGCCAGATCAGCGAGGCCCTCGGCCAGCAGGCACTGCGGGGTGCCGACCAGGAAGATCGACTCCTCGAGCCACCCCTGGCGCCGGACCAGGCCGACCTCCTTGCGGCAGTGCTCGGTGTGGTGCCCCGGATAGGCCTCGTGGGCGATCAGGTGGCCGATCGCCGTCGACGACACGGGCAGGTCGACGTTGATCGCCACCCGGCTGCGCAGGCCGCCCTCGTAGTAGTTGAAGCCCGACCACGGCTGGTCCGACACCAGCTCGAAGTCGATCACCTCGCCCTCGGGCAGCCCGAACCGCTCGGCGGTCCGCTCCCGGAAGGCCTCGGCCAGGGTGTGCACGACGTCGGGCAGGCGGTCGGCGGGGATCAGGTGCGTGGTCCGCCAGGCGTCGTAGCGCTCGGCGAGCGACGCGGCCGACGAGCCCGAGCCGGGCAGGACCTCGTCGAGCGCGGCGTGGGCGGCGGCCAGCTCCTCGTACTCCACGAAGGCGGGCCGCACGCCGTAGCACTGCTCGACCTCGTCGAGGAACGCCACGTCCTCCCCCGCCAGCTTCCGCAGCGCCGTGTGCAACCCGGCCGCCTGGGCCCGCAGCCAACGGCGCCGCCGGTCGTCGAGGTCGCCGTCGCCCGCGTCGAGGTCCGCCACCAGCGAGCGGGCGTCGGCCACGAGGGCGGGCAGGGGTCGCAGCGACTCATCGTCGACCCGCTCGGCCAGGGCGGCCGGGCCGTAGTACGCGTCGACCAGGCCGTCGAGGTGGCGGCCGGACCGCAGGCCGAGCTCGAGGTACCGGTCGACCGGCACGCTCAGCCGAGCTTCGCGCGGAGGAAGTCGAGCGTGCGCGACCAGGCCAGCGCCGCCGCCTCGGGCGCGTACACCTCGGGGCGGGCGTCGTTGAAGAACGCGTGCTCGGCCCCCTCGTACACGTGGATCTCCACGTCCTTGCCGAGGTCGGTCAGCGTGGCCGCCAGCTCCCGGGCCGCCTCGGGCGTGAAGAAGGCGTCGCCCTCGGCGTAGTGCCCGAGCACGGGGGCGGCGAGCCTCGACCAGTCGGGTGCGGCATCGGGCCACGGGATCAGGCCGTACCAGGGCACGACGGCGCCGAACGCGTCGGGGTAGGCGCAGGCGGCGACGAGCGTGAGCCCGCCGCCCATGCAGAAGCCGGTGACGCCGAGCTTGGAGCCGGTGACGGCCTCGTGGCCCTGGAGGAAGGCGACCGCGCCGCCGAGGTCCTGGCCGGCGCGCTCGAGGTTGAGCGCCATCATCAGCTTCCCGGCCTCGTCGGGCTCGGTGGTGGTCTCCCCGTGGTACAGGTCCGGGGCCAGGGCCACGAAGCCCTCGGCGGCGAACCGGTCGCACAGGTCCTTGATGTGGGGCACCAGGCCCCACCACTCCTGGATCACGATGAGGCCCGGCCCGGACCCCGATGCGGGGATGGCGAGGTACCCGCTCGCGCCGTGGCCGTTGCTCGGGAAGTCGACGATGTCACCCATGGGCGCCACCGTAGGTCAGCCGTAGGTGACGATCTTGCCCGTGCCGGTGAGCGGGATGCGCTGGAGCTTGGAGTCGACGTTCACGAGGATCGCGTCGGGGTCGTCGTGCTCCCAGGTGATCGACGGCGTGCCGGACCACGAGTACGCGTAGTTCCGGGCGTCGGGCGAGCCGAGATCGCCGGTGCGCAGGTTCAGGTCCTGGACGAGCATCGCCTTGTTCTCGGCGAAGGTCACGAGCCGGGCCTGGCCGCGGTTCGCCACCAGCACCGAGCCCGTGGCGCCGGGGAAGAGCGTGGTGGAGCTGCGGTTGGCGTCGGTGTCCATGATGTGGCTGTCGCCCTTCAGCAGCACCGACCAGAGCAGCCGGCCCGACGCGAGGTCCCAGCCGGCGAACCCGGCCTTGGTGGACCCGCGGGTCGACGTGATCGGCACGACCACCACCCCGCCGAACACGCGCGCCCGACCCTCGGGGTTGGCGTCGGCGGGCTTGGCCAGGGCGAGCGGCTGACCGCTGGAGAGGTCGACCCGGTAGCTGCCGCTGCTCGAGGCCAACACGAGCCACTTCCCCTGGACCACGACCTTGTCCTGGTCGAACGAGGAGATGTCGGCGAGGGCCCGAGCCCAGCGCACCCCACCCGTGGCCGGGTCCCACCGCATCACGCAGGTGGACCCGAACCCGAACGCGGCGACGAGGTCCTTGGTGCCGGGCACGCCGTGCACGCGGTCGCCCGCGTCCATGGCGAGCGTCCACGGCTCCCCGTCCGCGGGCTTGCAGGTGGGCGCGGCCGAGCGCAGGACCTTGCCCGTGGGCGGATCGAGGGTGGCGACCGGGGCCGGGTCCGAGGACTTGGCCGCGTCGTCCACCAGGTAGATCGCCCCGTTCACGACCGACGCCCGGCCCTGGGCCGACGCGAGGCGCCGCGACCAGCGGGCCTCGGAGGAGGTCGGCCCGTACATCGAGATGACGGCGTCGGTCGTGCGGACGAGCACGCCGTCGCCGACCACGTCGAAGCAGGACTCGCACGCGTTCTCCACCTTGTCGGACAGGGTGGTCCGCCACCGCTCCTCACCCGTGCGCCAGTCCAGAGCGCGGAGCTGGTCGGCCGCACCGACGAAGAGCGTGTTCCCGGCCCGTGCGGTCGTCAGGTTGTAGGCGTTCGCGGGGAGCGGCTTGGAGCGCCACAGCTCCTTGGTGCCGTCGGGGCCGATCGTCATCCGCATGACCATCCGCTCGCTGGCGCCGTTGTCCTGCACCTCGAGCACGAGGTCGGTGGTGCCCTTGGCGTCGGTCTGGGCCTGCATCACCGACGACGACAGCGGCAGCAGGTCGCCCTTGCCGGTGGCGCTGTCGATGATCGACTTGAACGCGTTGTCCGACGAGAGCGAGCGGAACACCGAGAACCCGATGATCCCCATCACCACGAAGATGATGATCGGCACGATGCAGCCGACCTTGGCGGTGGTGACCGCCGCGTCCTTGACCGCCTCGCCCGTGCCCTCGAAGGTCGAGAGCCCCTCGATCTTGGAGAGGTCGCCCAGGTCGATCGTGATGCTCGAGTTGATCTGCGGGCGGTCGGCCTCCGCCTTGGCCTGCTCGGCCGCCAGCCGAGCCCGCTCATCGGCCACCGACCGGTCGACGCGCCCGCACGACGGACAGACGCTCAGGCCGTCGACGTCCGCCGGCGGCAGGACCGTCGCGCAGGATTCGCAGAGCCCCCCGTCGTCCACGGTCAGTACCCGCCGCCGAGCTTGTTGTGGTCCCAGGACACGACCCGGTCGGCCCGGATGCGCACGCCCACCCGCTTGTTCGCCATCAGCTGGGCGGCGGCCTCGATGTCGGCCTCCTCGGTGATGTCGTGGTAGCGGACCAGCACGTTGCGGGCGACGGCCACGACGTCGGCCGGATCCTCGATGATCTCGGCGGTGCCGACGAGCTCGACGCCCCGCAGCTCGCCGTACTCGTCGCCGTCCTCGACCAGCACCGTGATGCGGGGATCGCGGCGCAGGTTCGCCACCTTCTGCGACTTGGCGAAGGTCTCGAAGACCGGGTCGCCGTCGATGAACCCGTACCACATGGCCACCAGGTGGATGGTGCCGTCGTGGTTGTAGGTGGCGACGTTCATGGTGTGGCGCCCGCCGAGGAACTCGGTGATCTCGGCGTCGGTCATGCGGATCTGGTCGCGGCGACTCATGGGGCGCGACCCTACGCCCGCCGGGACCTCAGCGGCGGAGTTCTGCGAGGTCCGGGGTGGTCCCCCGTCGGAGGCCATCGGTGACCGGTTCGGGACCTCGCGGGCCGACGAGGCGATCGACCAGCGGGAGCGGCACCAGCTCGTGGGGGCGGTCCCACGGCGCCGTCGCCCCACGACCGAGGCGCGCCTCGAGCGCGCCCCACAGGCCCGGGGGCACGATGCGCCCCGCACCCGCCACCGCCCACACCGGCACGCCGGCGGCCCGGGCGACCGCGGCGGCTGCCCAGCTGCCCGGTTCGGCCACCAGGTGGTCGGTGCCGATCGCCCACGCGTCGAGCAGGACGACGTCGGCCTCGGCGACCGCAGGGGCCAGCCCGGCCGCGGGGATCTCGGTGGCCTCGACGTCGGCCCGGGCGAGCTGGCGCACGAACCCAGCGGCATCGTCCTCGAGGTCGACGACCCGGACCGCGAGGTCGCCCCGGCGGGCGAGGCCGGCGCCGAGGCGGTCCGGCCAGCCCACCAGGACCACGCACGCCTCCTCGGGCAGGGCGAACGCGAGCTCGGCCACCGTCGGGTCCTCGACGAGCTCGTCGAGGCAGCGCCACGCCTCGTCGCCCGCGTCGGGCGCGGCGAGCGTGCGGGCGCACACCCACCAGATGGCACCGTTGGCGGCGTGGCGGTCGACGAGGCGCCGGCACGCGGTGAGCAGCGACGCGGGGTCCCGGGAGAACCCGGCCAGCGAGGCCGCCGCCTCCCGCACGACCTGATCGCCGGGCGCACCGTCCGACCGGGCGACGAACCGCAGGCGCTCGATCGGGTGCATGCTCAGCCTCGGGTCGCCGGGCCCGAGCCGGTCAGAGGCCGGGCTTCCAGATCATGTCGATGAGCATGAGCAGGAGCAACAGGTGGAGGATCCCGCCGGCCATCGACACCTGCTTGTCGCCCGCCTCGTCGCCCGCGGCCGCCTTCTTCTCGGCGGGGAGCATGACCCCGTAGAGCACGCCGAGCATGGCGAACCACAGCACGAAGGCGAGCGAGACCCACATCTGGCTGAACTCGAAGTACTTGTCGCTCATCCCGATGAGGCCGAACCCGAAGATCCCGACGCCGATCAGCGCGGGGCCGTGCACCTTGGTGGTGTTGCCCGCGGCGAGGGCGCCGATCGCCGGGCCCACCGGCTTGCCCTGCTTCTTCAGCTGGACCGACACGACCGGCCAGACGAAGGCCGGTGCGAACGCCACGATCACCGCGAGGATGTGCAGCAGGAAGAAGAGCTTGTAGCCGAACGAGTCCATGGAGCCTCCCAGTTGGTCCGGGGTGAACCTAGCCCGCGAGGACCGCTGTCCGACCGGAACGCCGGATCTGTGCGCGCCGGGGCGCTCGCGCTACGTTTCGACCCGTGGTTACCCAGGTGGCAGACGACATCAAGCTCACCGCCCTCGGCGGCGAGACGGGCACGATCGAGGAGTGGCTGACCACCTTCCAGCTCCTCACGGTGGTGCTCGACCCGTACACCAAGGAGAGCGGCTGGCTGCTCGCCACCGCCGGGCGGTTCCTCGCCCACTTCCGCGGGGCCGACTGCCGCGTGGCCTTCGTGGTCACCGCCGACGAGAGCGACACCCGCCGCTTCCTCGGCCCCTGGGCCGAGGAGTTCCTGACCTTCGCCGATCCGAAGCGCGAGTTCGTGGCCGGCGTCGGCATCGAGGCGCTGCCGGCGCTCGTCTACCTGCGCCAGGACCGTGCCCTCATCGGCAAGGCCGAGGGCTGGCACCCCGAGGAGTGGGACCACATCGGCCAGCTGGCCGCCAAGGTCATGTCGTGGAGCCACCCCAAGGTGGGCGTCAACGGCGACCCCGGCCCCTACGACGGCTCCCCCGCCCAGGGCTGACCGCGCCCCGGCTCGCGCCGCGAGCCTGCCGGCCCGTCGCCAGGGCCAGTGCGTCCAGCGCCCGATCGAGGTCCTCGGGCGACACCTCGCCCGTGGCCGCCACCAGCTCGCGGATCGGCGTGCCCGTGCGCGCCGCCTCCTTGATGAGGGCCGCGGTCCGCTCGTAGCCGAGGTACGGGTTCAGCGACGTGGCGATCGCCGGCGACGCCTCGGCGAAGGCCCGCAGCCGGTCGACGTCGGCCTCGATCCCGTCGATGCACCGGTCGGCGAACACGGTGGTGACCGCACCGAGCAGCGCCGCCGACTCGAGCACGTTGCGCCCGATGACGGGCAGGTACACGTTGAGCTCGAAGGTGCCCTGGCTCCCGGCGAACGCCACGGCCGCGTCGTTGCCGATCACCTGGGCGCCGACCTGGGTCACCGCCTCGCACAGGACCGGGTTCACCTTGCCCGGCATGATCGACGACCCGGGCTGCAGATCGGGCAGGTGGATCTCGGCCAGCCCGGTGACCGGCCCCGACGCCATCCACCGGATGTCGTTGGCGATCTTCACCAGCGCCACCGCCGCGCCCCGCAGCTGCGCCGACACCTCCACCAGCGCGTCGGGCGCGGCCTGCACCGCGATGTGGTCGGCGGCCTCGGTGAGCGGCAGCCCGGTGCGGGCCGCCAGGCGGGCGGTCACCGCACCGCCGAAGCCCTTTGGCGCGTTGATCCCGGTGCCGACCGCGGTGCCGCCGAGGGGCAGTGCCCCGACGCGGGGCAGGCAGGCCCGCAGCCGCACCGCCGCCTGCTCGACCTGGGTGGCGTAGCCGCCGAACTCCTGACCCAGCGTGATCGGCACGGCATCCATCAGGTGGGTGCGGCCCGCCTTCACGACATCGGCGAACGCCCGCTCCCGCCGCCGCAGCGCCGCCGCGAGGTGGTCGAGCCCTGGCAGGCTCTCCTCGACGAGCGCCGCCGCGGTGGCCAGGCCGATGGCCGACGGGAAGACGTCGTTCGACGACTGGCTGGCGTTGACCTGATCGTTGGGGTGCACGGGCCGGCCGAGCGCCTCGGCGGCGAGGCTGGCGATGACCTCGTTGGCGTTCATGTTCGACGAGGTGCCCGACCCGGTCTGGAACACGTCCACCGGGAACTGGTCGTCGTGCTCCCCTGCCGCCACCGACTCCGCCGCCTCGCGGATCGCCGCCGCCGTCGCCTTGTCGACCGCCTCGACGCTGCGACGCCGCCCGTTCTCGGTGGCGGCCTCGGCCTTGATCAGGGCCAGCGCCCGGATCAGGCGGCGATCGATCGGGCGGCCCGAGATCGGGAAGTTGTCGACCGCCCTCTGGGTCTGGGCGCCCCACCGCGCCGCCTCGGGCACGAGCACCTCCCCGAGCGTGTCGTGTTCGGTGCGGTACCCGTCCGGTGCGGCCATGGGCCCTGTCTATCGGCGACCCCGTCCATCGGCGCCCGGGCCGCGGCGCGCGCCGCGGCGAGCGGCGCGGTCACTCGATGCGGGTGCCGTCGGGGCGGTGGACGTGGAGGGTCCCGTCAGCGTCGCGGTGGACGGTGAACCCGTGGTTCCGGAACCGGTTGTGCTTCCCGCACGTGGGTGCCCCGTTCCCGGGGTCGGTTCTCCCCTTCTCCGGGTGGGCCCAGGGGAGCATGTGATCGGCTTGGCAGGTGCTGGCCGGGGCGTTGCACCCCGGCCAGCAACAGGTGGTGGAAGAGAGGAGGACGGCGGTGTGGCGGGCTCCGGTGAAGACCCGGCGCTTGCGCCCCATGTCCAACACCACCCCGTCCCCGCCGAGCACCACCCGGCGAATGTGCGTGTGCAACAGCGCGTAGCCCGTGGCCTCGGTGGGATCGATCGGATGCCCGTCCATGTCCGAGCACCGGAACCCCGTCATCGGCACCGGGGCGCCCTCGGTCTCGGTCTCGGGTCCGTCTTCGGGGGCGTCGTCGGGGGTGTTCTCGGGTGCGTCGTCGGGTTCGGTCCAGGCTTCGACGTCGTCGTCGGCCTCGGGCTCGTTCTTGCCGGCGTCGGTGTCGTGGTCGTGGGTGCCGTGCTTGGCGGCGAGGTCCTGCCACCACGACTCGAGGCGCGGGTCGGGGTCGAGGGGCTCACCGGTGAAGGTCTTCGCGTACCGGTCCACCGTCTCGTGGTCGATGACCAGGTTCGTGATGATCTGCTGCCCGGTCCGCTCGCCTCTGGCTGAGACGGCGTCGTCGAAGATCGCGGCCAGCGCGTCCATGCGGCGCTGCTGATCGGTGCGGCACAGGTCATCGAGCGACGCCCCGTCACCGAGCCGGGCGCGTGCCTCGGCCAGATCAGCCTCGAACTCCGCAGTCACATAGGCCTGGAAGATCGCCAAGGTGACCGTGCCCTGCACCGACCCGCAGCCGCCCTCGAACCGGAACGACCCATCCAGGTTCTGCCGCACCGAGAAATCACGACGCTCATGGTCACGCTCCGCCTTGTCGCGCAGGCCATCCGCGTCGGCCATCGCCTCCCAGTGCTTCAGGTACTGGTGGAAGTGCCCATAGGAGATCGCCCCCGCCACCACCGCCAGGTGATCCTCGCTCGCCACCAACTGATCACGCACCCGCGTGTTGGCATGGGTGACCCCGATCCGATCCAACGTCGACACGCTGATCGCCCCCGCCGCCACCGCCGCGGCCACCGACGGCATGTCTCGCAACACCCGAGCGGCACGCGCCCGCTTCGTCGCATCTCCGCTCGAGAGATCGGCCGCCCAACCGACCATGGCCCGCACCGACTTGTGCCCATCGGCCCGGTGCAGACCCCGCCGATCGATCTCCCCCACCGCCACCGCCTGCAACCCGTAGACCACCCGCCCGACCCTCTCCAGATCCCGCACCAGCTGGATCGCATCCCGAGGATCCGACGGCACCAACCCC
>CAZUYW010000029.1:0-21206 GCA_964624775.1 uncultured Iamiaceae bacterium | reverse complement strand
TCGCAGAAATCGATGGCGTCGAGGTCGATCCCGGCGGTCTGGTCGATGGTGGTCATGGGTCCTCCGACGGACGGGGTGGCTGGCGCGGACCGTAACCAATTGAACGTTCGTTCAGCAAGGAACGAGACCGATGTCACGCCCCGGGGTCCTTCGACCCTGGCCGTCTCGGGCGGTGCCCGCGACGATCTGTCGGGATCTCCACCGGAAGGGGACGGCATGGGCCGATCGATCGAAGCGCACGTCAGCCAGACCGACGCGTTCACCCTCGCGCTCGAGCGCGACCCGCTGCTGCGCTCGACGATCGTGGCCGTCGCGGTGTTCGACCGCACCCCCGACTGGCCCGTGCTCCGCGACCGCATCGACCGGGCCACCCGGCTCGCGCCGACCTTCCGCGAGAAGCTCGTGCCCACCCCCCTCGGCCTCGCCCCGCCCCGGTGGATCGTCGACGCCGACTTCGACCTCGACTGGCACCTGCGCCGGGGCGCGGTCCGCACCGGCGGCGACCTGGCCGACGTCGTCGAGTTCGCCCGCACCGCGGGGATGACGGCGTTCGACCCGGAGCGCCCGCTCTGGGAGTTCACCCTCCTCGAGGGCCTCCCCGACGGCGGCGCCGCCCTCGTGCTCAAGGTGCACCACGCCCTCACCGACGGCATCGGCGGCATCCAACTCGCCGCCCACGTGGTCGACCTCCAGCGCGACTGGCCCGACCTCGGTCCCTTGCCACCGGCGCCATCGCCGCGCGACCACGGCCTCCTCGAGACGGTGGCCGACACGATCACCCACGACCTCCGCCATGCCGTCGACCTCGGTGCCGGCGTGGCGCGCGCCGTCCCCGGCCTCGCGCTCGGCGCGCTGCGCGACCCGATCGGGTCGGCCACCGGTGCCGCGGCGACCGTCCGTTCCATCGCCCGCATGGTGCGTCCGGTGCAGGACACCCGGTCTCCCGTGATGACCGAGCGCCGGCTCCAGTGGCACTACGACGCGATGGAGGTCCCGTTCGCCGACCTCCACGCGGCCGGCGCTGCGATCGACGGCACGCTCAACGACGCCTTCGTGGCCGCCATCGCCGGCGGGCTCCGCCTGTACCACGCCGACCACGACGCACCGGTCGACGCCCTCCGCATCACCATGCCGATCAGCATCCGCACCGACCACGACGCCGAGGGTGGCAACCACATCACCCTGGTGCGCTTCGAGGCGCCCGTCGGCATCGAGGACCCGCTCGAGCGCATGCGCGCCGTCCACGACCAGTGCCGCACCCTCCGCCAGGAGCCCGCGATCCCGTACTCCAACGCGATCGCCGCGGTGCTGAACCTGCTCCCGGTGAGCGTCACCGGCGGGATGCTCAAGCACGTCGACCTGCTCGCGTCCAACGTGCCGGGCTTCGACGCCGAGATCTTCGTGGCCGGCGGTCGGGTGGACGCCTTCTACGCCTTCGGGCCGACCACGGGCGCGGCAGCCAACATCACGCTCCTGTCCTACCGCGGCACGTGCTACCTCGGCGTCACCACCGATGTCGGCGCGGTGCCGGACCCGGACCACCTCCTCGCCTGCCTGCGGGAGGGGTTCGCCGAGGTGACGGCGGTCGGCTGACCCACCGGCCGCGGTCGGCTGACCCGCCGGCCGCGGTCGGCCGTTTCGCACCTTTCGGACATCTTCGGCCCATTCCTTGCGATCGAACACCTGTTCGATTACCATGGTGGCATGTCCACCACCGCGACCGCCTCTCGGACCGGCGAGCTGCGCGCCCACGTGCTGCGCCAGCTGGTCGACCTGGACCCGAGCGCGCTGTCGGGCGAGGGTGCGCTGGCCGCCGTGCACGAGCTGGCCCAGATCGAGAAGGCGGTGGCGGCGGCCCGCATGTTCTGCGCCCATCGCGTCGCCACCACCGATGCCTGGCGGGGCCAGGGCCACGCCTCGGCGGCTGACTGGCTGGCCTCGGTCAACGGCGGCACGGTCGCCGCGGCCCGCACCCAGCTGGGCACCGCCAAGCGGGCCCAGCGCCATCCGCGCACCAAGGCCGAGATGGACCAGGGCCGCCTCTCACCGGACGAGGCCGCCGCCATCACCGACGCCGCGGAGGCCGACCCGACCTGCGAGCGCGACCTGCTCGACACCGCCCGCAACCAGACCCACGCCGCGCTCCGCGCCGAGGCGGCGCGGCGCAAGGCCGCCGCCACCGACGATCGGGCCCGGGAGGCCCGGGTCCGGCGGGAGCGGTCGCTGCGCACCCGGATCGACGGGGACGGCGCCTTCCACCTCTCGCTCCACGGTCCCGCGATCGACGGCGCCCGGCTGACCGCCCTGCTGAAGCCCTTCGAGGAGCACGCGTTCCGCACCGCGCGACCCGAGCCCGACGGCACCCGCCCCACCTACGACAACCGGAGCTACGACGCCTTCTTCGCCATGCTCGGCACCCTGGCCGCCGCGAGGTCAGCCGAGCCTGCCGCAGCACCCGACGCTTCGGCGCCCGCGCCCAGCGGTCAGCCCGCGTCGAGCCCGCTCGCCCGCGCCCTCGCCACGGTGCCGGGCGGCCAGAACACCAAGGTGATCGTCCGCATCGACCACCGCGCCCTGGTGCGCGGGCACACCATCGCCGGCGAGACCTGCGAGGTCGCCGGGCTCGGCCCGATCCCCGTCAGCACCGCGACCGCCCTGATGGGCGACGCCTTCCTCGCCGCCGTGATCACCCGCGGGCGCGACGTGCTCACCGTCGCCCACCTCGGCCGCGGCCTCAACGCCCACCAGCGCACCGCAATCGAGGCGCTCGGGCTCCGCTGCACGAACCAGGCGTGCAACCGCACGGTGGCCCTCCAGATCGACCACCGGGTGCCCTACGCCGACGTGCCCGAGACCAAGCTCGACAACCAGGACCCGCTGTGCCCGGCCTGCCACCGGCAGAAGACCCACCACGGCTGGCACCTCGCGCCCGGCCGGGGACCCCGAGCGTTCCTGCCGCCCGGCGTGGAGCCGGCACCGCGAGCCGGGCCGTCACCCCCACCCGAGGGGCAGGAGCGATGGTGCTGACCCGGTCAGGCCATCTCCACCCCGGCCGTGGCCAGGTTCGGGTTGCCGAGCGCGCCCTCGACCCGCCAGCTCCGCTTCAGCCGCCACACGAGGTAGCCGAACGTGCCGAGCAGCATCGGTCCGAAGTAGGTGAACGCGCGGAACACGAACACCGCCGCCACGATCTCGCTCTCGGCCCGCCCGCCCGACGCGAGCTGCAGCAGAGAGATGTAGATCACCTCGGTCACCCCGATGCCGCCAGGCGTGACCTCGATCATCGAGAGCACCCGGCCGTAGACGTAGGCGCCGAGCACCAGGCCCGGCGGCAGGATCGACGACGAGATCCCCACCGCCCGCACGCAGGTCAGGAGCAGGGCCGCCATGAGGAGGTACTTGCCGATGATCACCGCGGCGATCGGGAGCCAGCGCTCGCGCACCACCTCGCTGACCGTGTCACGGAACTCGATGACCGCCTCGCCCATGTCCTCGGGCGGCGGGCGGTGCCGGAGGCCGCGGAACCAGGTGACGAAGCGACCGCCGGTCGCCCCGAGGCGACGGGCGAACGCCTCGCTGCGCAGGATCGCCACCAGGGCCACGAGGCCGAGGAGGCTGACCAGCCCGCAGCCGATCGCCACCGCCCAGAGCTTGCCGGGGATCGCGTACTCGAGCGCGATCGGGAGCGAGACGAGCAGCGGCATGAGCAGGAGGCAGGCGTTGTTCATCACGCTGTTCACCACCGTGGCGCGACCGAACGCCTCGGCGTCGACCCCCCAGGACTGGTAGATCGCGAAGCGGGTCGCCGTGCCCGATGGGCCCGGCAGCACGTTCGACATCACCGACGACGTCTCCTCGGCCACCACCGACCTGGTGAGGGGCAGCTCGGGGAGGATCACCGCCGGCACGAGGGCCTTCATGACCTCACCCGCCAGGAACACCGCGGCCATGAGGGCGAGCTGGGCGATGCTGATCGTGCGCATCGTCTCCCACACGTCCCCGTAGTCGCCCAGCGCGGGGATGATCGTCGTGAAGATCAGGACGAGCACCAGCACCGACAGCGCGGTGCTGACCAGCTTCGACGCCGGGCTCGACCGGCCCCGCTTGATCACGGTGGTCGTCGTGGCCTCGGCGGCGCTGGCCGTCGTCGCAGCCGGGGTGGCTTCGTGCTTGGACAACCGTGCTCCCCTCGTGGCGACGCGCCCGACGCCGCCACTGTCTACCGGGCAGGGCCACGGGGCGCGGGGATCCGCGCGGGGATGGCGCCCCAGCCGGGGCAACCGGCACACAGGGGGCGCGCGGTGCGCGACCATGCCGGGGTGAGCGCCACCCCCGCCCCACCCGACCCGTCCGCACCGCGGGCGCCGCACGAGCGGATCCGTCCACGCCGCGCCATCACCGGGATGTCGGCGATCCTGCTGCCGTTCACCCCCGAGGGCGCGATCGACTGGGCCGCGTTCGAGGCCCACGTGATCCGCACCGCCGCGGCCGGGCTCACGCCGGCGGTCAACATGGACACCGGCTACGTCCAGCTCCTCGACCCGGCCGACGCCACCGAGGTGCTGGACCGCACGGCGGCGCTCACCGGCGGTCGCTTCGTGGCCGGTGCCTTCGTCGCCGACCGGCCCGGGGACCCGGTCGACCACACGGCCTACGTCGCGGCCGCGACCGCCATCGCCCGCCGGGGCGGCACGCCCGTGGTGTTCCCGTCCCACGGCCTCAACGCCCTCGATCCCGCCGGGTGGGTGGCGGCCCAGGCCGCGCTCGGCGCGGAGCTCGACCGCTTCATCGGGTTCGAGCTCGGCCCGCAGTTCGTGCCGTACGGGCGGATCTACCCGCTGGAGGCCTACGGCGGGCTCCTCGAGATCGACTCGTGCATCGGCGCCAAGCACTCGTCGCTCAGCCGCCAGGCCGAATGGGACCGGCTCGACCAGCGCGACGCCCACCGGCCCGACTTCCTGGTCCTCACCGGCAACGACCTCGCGATCGACATGGTCGTCTACGGGTCGGACTACCTGCTCGGCCTGTCCACCTTCGCGCCCGCCGCGTTCGCCCGGCGCGACGCCTTCTGGGCCGCCGGCGACCCGCGGTTCCACGAGCTCAACGACCTGCTCCAGTACCTCGGCATGTTCACGTTCCGGGCGCCGGTGCCCGGGTACCGCCACGACGCCGCGATCACCTTCGACCTGCGGGGCTGGGCCACCGGGGACCGGACCCCGCCAGGTGCGCCCCGTCGGCCCGACGCCGACCGGGCGATCCTCGCCGACATCGTCGAGCGCCTCGAGGCCTGGGAGGCCGAGCCGATCCCCGTGGAGGAGGCCCGATGAGGTACCCGCAGATCAAGAAGCTGACCTCGCCGGCCGCGCTGCGCGACCGCCTCGCCGAGCTCGGGCTCGATCTGCCCGTCGCCGACGACGTCGATCCGGCCGGTGCCCTCGCCCAGCCCTTCACCGTGCACGACGGGTCGGCGGGGACCTTCGAGGTCCCGAACCGGTTCGCCATCTTGCCGATGGAGGGCTGGGACGGCACGGCCGAGGGCGGCGCGACCGACCTGGTCCGGCGGCGCTGGGCCCGGTTCGGGACGTCGGGCGCCGGGCTGGTGTGGGCCGAGGCCACCGCCGTGCGCCCGGACGGGCGGGCGAACCCGCACCAGCTCGTCCTCGATGAGCGCACGGTCGCCGATCTCGCCGAGCTGCGCGGCCTGCTCGCACCCGATCAGCTCGTCGGCCTCCAGCTCACCCACTCCGGTCGCTGGTCCCGCCCCGACGGGACGCCGCAGCCCCGCACCGCCTACGCCCACCCGCTCCTGGACGCCCGGGTGGGCGTCGGGGCCGAGGCGGTGTTCGGTGCCGATGAGCTCGAGGAGCTGGCCGAGGCCTACATCGCCGCCGCGGTGCTGGCCGGCCAGGCCGGCTTCGCCTTCGTCGACGTGAAGCACTGCCACGGCTACCTGCTGCACGAACTGCTGAGCAGCCGGGACCGGGGCGATCGCTTCGGCGGCGATCTCGAGGGGCGCACCAGCTTCCTGCGCACCGTCGTGGCCGGCATCCGGGCTCGGGCACCCCAGGTCGCCGTGGCCGTGCGGCTCTCGGTGTTCGACCTGGCGCCGTTCGGGACCGGCCCCGACGGCGTCGGCACGTGCGAGGCGGGCGAGCGGTACCCGTACGCGTTCGGCGGCGACGGCACCGGCCGGGGCATCGACCTCACCGAACCGCACGCCCTGCTCGACCACCTCGAGGCGCTCGGCATCGGGCTGGTGTGCACGACCGCCGGCAGCCCGTACTACAACCCCCACGTCCAGCGGCCCGCGTACTTCCCGCCGTCGGACGGCTACCGCCCGCCCGAGGACCCGCTCGTGGGCGTGGCCCGCCAGATCACCGCCACCGCCGAGCTGGCGGCCGCCCACCCCTCGCTGGCGATCGTCGGGTCCGGGTACTCGTACCTCCAGGACTGGGTCGCCCACGTCGGGCAGGCGGTGGTCGACGGTGGCGGCGCGACGGCGGTCGGGCTCGGCCGGATGGCGCTCTCCTACCCGGACCTGCCCGCCACGGTCCTGGCGGGTCGGCCGCTCGACGCCCGGCTCGTGTGCCGCACGTTCAGCGACTGCACCACGGCGCCGCGCAACGGGCTGGTGTCGGGGTGCTTCCCGATCGACCCGTTCTACAAGGAGCACCCCCAGCGCGTGGCGCTCACCAAGGCCAAGCAGGCGGCGAAGGCGGCGCTGCGCGGCGCGGGCTGATCAGGCCGGCTCGGCGGGCTCGGGCTCGGCGGGCTCGGGCGGTCGGGTTCGTTCCCACAGGGTGGCGTTGAGCACGGGGGCGGCCACCAGCAAGCGGCCGAGCAGGTAGAGCCACAGGAGGGCCGAGGCGGCGACGCCCAGCGCGCCGTAGGCCTGCGAGGCGGTCTCGATCTTGTGGTTCAGGTACAGCACGTTGAACAGGTAGAGCGCCTGGGTGCCCGCGCCGACCAGCACGGCACCGGGCAGCAGGTGCCACCAGGTGGCGGCGCGTGCACGGGGCAGCAGCAGCGATGCCGCCAGCCAGAGCCCGCCGTAGGTGGCGCCGGCGAGCACCATCACGACGATCCCGACGGGCGTCTCGCGCAGGCGGCCGAACGCCAGGGCGGCCATCCCGACCACGATGGCGAACGCGAAGAAGAGCGGTGCCACCACGTAGGGCTTCACCTTGGGACGGGCCGGCAGGTTCCACGCCGAGGTGTGCGCAGCGGCGATCGCCTTGTGGGCCGAGAGCCCCGCGGATGCCAGGGCGTAGAGCGTGACCGGGATGAGGATCCACAGGCTCTTGTGCGAGGTCGCCGCGGCCTCGCCGACCGTGCCGCGCAGGTAGGTCGACATGCCCGCGTCGCGTGCCAGCGCGTCGGGGCTGTCGGGGTCGACCGAGAACGCGGCACCGGCGATCACCAGGCCCAGCAGGTACAGGGGCAGCACGTAGACGAACAACCGGAACGCGATGGCCCCGGCCACGATGAACCCGCCGATGCGGTTGTCGTGCTCGACGGCGGACAGGCCGATGTCGACCGGCGGGAGCGCGGCGCGCGCCTCGTCGCGCCGCCGGGCCAGCTGCTCGCCGAGGGCCTCGGCCCGGCCGCGCAGCTGCTCGACCCGGCTGGCGGGCTGCGGCGGGGCAGGCGGAGCGGCGGGATCAGGATCGGACACGGGCGACATTGGACCAGATCCGCCCCGGTGCGGCCAGCCGGAGCACGCGCCCCGGGACGGGGTTCAGGAGCACGTTGCCGACGAATCGCACCCGGGTGTCATCCGGTTCGGGAGGGGGCTCCGTAGACCCCGCACACCCTGCACCAAGGAGTTCCCATGAACCGTCGTTCCGCCCTCCGTGCGGTCGGGGCCGTCGGCCTCGCCGCCACCCTCACGCTCACCGCCGCCGCCTGCGGCAGCGACAGCGATGGGGCCTCGTCGTCCGAGAAGACCACCACCACCCAGGCGGCCACGAGCTCGTCGAAGACGATCGTGGTCGTGGCCTCGGCGAACAAGGACTTCTCCACGCTCGTCGCCGCCGTGAAGGCCGCCAAGCTCGTCGACACGCTCAACTCGAAGGGCCCGTTCACCGTCTTCGCCCCGACGAACGACGCCTTCGCCGCCCTGCCGGCCGGCACGGTGGACGAGCTGCTCAAGCCCGAGAACGAGGCCAAGCTCAAGGCGATCCTGACCTACCACGTCGTGGCCGGGAAGGTCATGGCTGCCGACCTGTCCGACGGCCAGGAGATCGAGACCGTCCAGGGCGAGAAGCTGACGGTCGGGATCGACGGTGACAAGGTGACCCTCACCGACGCCACCGGCAACACCGTGAACATCGTCAAGACCGACGTCGAGGCCGGGAACGGCGTCATCCACGCCATCGACGGCGTGGTCCTCCCCGAGGCCGCCGGCATGGGTGGCGACAAGATGGACGAGGGCGCCATGGACGCCGGCACCATCGTCGACGTGGCCGCCGGCAACGAGGACTTCTCGACCCTGGTCGCCGCCGTCAAGGCCGCCGGCCTGGTGGAGACCCTGTCCGGCGAGGGCCCCTACACGGTGTTCGCCCCGACCAACGACGCCTTCGCCGCCCTGCCGGCCGGCACCGTCGACGAGCTGCTCAAGCCCGAGAACAAGGACAAGCTGGCCGCCATCCTCACGTACCACGTGGTGGCCGGGAAGGTGATGGCCGCGGACCTGTCCGACGGCCAGGAGGTCACCACCGTCCAGGGCGACAAGCTGAAGGTCGGCATCGACGGCGACAAGGTCACCCTGACCGACGCCAACGGCAACACCGTGAACGTGGTCAAGACCGACATCGCCGCCAGCAACGGTGTCATCCACGTGATCGACGGCGTGGTCACCCCCGCCGCCTGATCCATCCCTCCGGGTCTTCCGCCCGGCCCGGAGCCCGAGGGGGCGGCGCCACGAGCGCCGCCCCCTCGGCGCGTCCGGGTTCGGGAGCGACCCGCTAGGCGGCGTGCTGGCGCTGGCGCTGGGCGGCCCCGCCCCCGAACCACGAGCTCAGGTCGAGCAGCAGCCCGAACCCCACGAGGATCCAGCCGAACCCCCGCACCCCGCGCGCCGGGGCGTAGGACAGGGCGAAGAAGAACGTGGTGAACGGCAGGACCAGGAACCCCAGGAAGCCCTGCACGAAGCTGTCGAACGCGATCGACAGGCGATCGGTGAACAGCCAGGTGATGAACAGGGCGAAGCGGGGAGCCGCCAGGCCGATCAGGGCGACGATGCAGCCACATCCCATGGGCCAACCTCCTCGGTCGCCGCGACCGTACCGCGCCGCGGGGCTACGCGGGCAGGACGCCGATCGCGCGGAAGTAGGTCGCCAGCTCGTCTCCGAGGGTCGCGGCATACCCCTCGGCGAGGTGCTGGAAGTCCCAGCGGACCACCTTGCCGCCCACGATCGGGTCGCAGATCGGCAGGAAGGGGCAGGCGAGCCGGTCGAGGTCGGCCGAGACGAGGTCGGTGCTGTTCCCCGCGAGGCGACGGTAGAGCTGGTCGACGGGGCTCGGGGTCGTGTCGGCCACGTAGCGGCACTCCTCGACGAACCGGGCGTCGTCGAGGCACTCGAGGGGCCCCGGCTTCGTGGGCGCCTGCACCATCGGCTCGACCATCACGATGCGCCGTCCGGGCGAGCGCAGCTCCTTCAGCGAGTTGCCGGTGGTGGTGCGGATCTCGTCGAAGGCCACGAGGTTCTTCGGGTAGTCGGCGTTGGCGAGGACGATGACGTCGGGGTCGAGCGCGGGGATCACGCGCTGGTAGGCGTCTTCCTTGTTGGTCTGGCAGCGCTCCTTGACCCGCTCGCGCCCGAAGTCGAAGTGGCGCTGCCACGGGCACCCCTCGGTCACGGCGAGCGACAGGGTGAGACCCTCGGCCTTGGCCATGGCACGGAACGCGGGGATGAGCATCTCGGCGTTGGAGTCACCCATGAGCAGCACGTGCTTGCCGGTGCCGCGCTCGATCGTGCAGGCGTCGGGCTCGCGGTCGATGCACTCGACGGTCTCGCCGAAGCGGGCACCCACGATGCCGAGGATGTCGAGGTCGGCGGGCACCGGCGTGAAGCCCTCCTTGGCGGGTGTCGCCGCCGCATCGGCCGCCGGGGAGCGGTGGGCGCGGTCGATCACCGCAGGGATGACCACGGCGGCGGCGAGCACGCTGGTGGCCAGCCCGATCGCGATCACCGGGATCGGCACCCGGTCGAGCGCCGCCGATCGCCGGATCGGCATCTCGAGCAGCTCGTAGCTGAGCGACGCGAGCCCGGTGGCGACCAGCAGGGTCAGCGCGGTCAGGCCGATCGGGCCCGGCTCCCCGACGATGAGGGCGATGACGATGACGGGCCAGTGCCACAGGTAGGTGCCGTAGGAGATGCGACCGAGGTAGGCGATCGGCGGGATCGAGAGGACACGGTGCAGCGGACCGTGCGGGGCGGCCTCGAGGCCGGCGAGCAGTGCGACGGCGGCGACGGTGACGAGGGCGCCGCGGGTGATCGGTCCGACGTCGAGCAGCGACGTGGCGAGGAGCACGATCGCGGCCATGCCGGCGGCGCCCGCCCCCAGCCCGAGCGGTCCCCGGCGCCGCACCCAGCCGACGACGGTCGGGCTGAGCGCCAGGAGGGCGCCGGCGAACAGCTGGTAGGCCCGGGCGTCGGTGCCGTAGTAGGCGCGGTCGGGGTGGCTGTGCTGGAGCAGGAGCGCCCAGGCGAGCGAGGCGGCCCCGCCGACGGCGACGGCGCCGCGGACGGTGGCGAGGGGGCGCCAGGGGCTGCGCCGGGCCAGGGCGATGAGCCCGGCGAGCAGCAACGGCCACACCAGGTAGAACTGCTCCTCCACGGCGAGCGACCACACGTGGAGCACCGGGTTGGTCGCGACCTCGGCGCCGAAGTACCCGGTGGACTGGTGGATGAAGTACCAGTTGGCGACATAGAGGAACGACGCCTGGAACGCCCGGCGAGCGCTCGAGACGGCGATCGGGTCCGCCACCGCCGAGTAGGCGATGGCGGTGATCGTGAGGGCGACCGCGCTGGCCGGGAGCAGGCGCCGGAAGCGGCGGGCGTAGAAGCGGCGGAAGCGGATCGTGCCGCCCGCGGCCACGTCCTTCATCAGCATCCGGGTGACGAGGTAGCCCGAGAGCACGAAGAAGACGTCGACGCCGACGAACCCGCCGTCGAACCCGCGGAGCCCGGCGTGGAACAGCACCACCAGGTACACGGCCACGGCGCGCACGCCGTCGAGGTGCGGGCGGTAGCCGTCGCCGGACGGGCCGGCGGCCTCCTCGGGCGTTGGAGCCTCGGCGGGGGGCGCCGCCAGATCGGTCATGGGGTCGGACCGTACCGCGCCGGGGGGCGTCGGTAGGCTCCGCCCGTGCCCGCCCCCACCTCTGCCCCGAGCGTCCCGTGGCGCTGACCGTCATCGGCGCCGGCTACGGGCGCACCGGGACCACGTCGCTGAAGGCCGCGTTCGCCGTCCTCGGCCTCGGCCGCTGCTACCACATGTCCGAGATCCAGGCGCACCCCGAGCACGTGCCCGTGTGGCTGGCCGCGAGCCGGGGTGAGCCGGTCGACTGGGACGCGCTGCTCGGCCCCTACGACGCCACGCTCGACTGGCCGGCCTGCGACCGCTGGCGGGAGCTCGCGGACCGCTACCCCGAGGCCAAGGTGCTGCTGTCCGTCCGTGACCCCGACGCCTGGTTCGACAGCGTGATGGCCACCGGGTACGGGATCCTGCGCAAGCTCCACGAGGACGCGGTCGCCCGCGGCGACGAGGAGGGCCAGCGCGGCAGCCAGCTGATCATGGACGGGCGGATGCTCGACATCTTCCCGGACCGCGCCGCCGCCATCGCCGCGTTCGAGGCGCACAACGCGGCGGTCGTCGCGGGCACCGATCCCCAGCGGCTGCTCGTGTACGACGTGCGCGAGGGCTGGGAGCCGCTGTGCACGTTCCTCGGCCGGCCGGTGCCCGCCGAACCGTTCCCCTCCGAGAACAGCACCCGGGCGTTCTGGCAGCGCCCCGGCTGATCAGCCCGGGCGCGGGACGATCACGCCCGACCCAGCTCCCGCAGGTCCGCGACGAGCTCGTCGAGCGCCTCGGTGAAGTGGCGCGTCGGGGGCAGGCCGTGCAGGCGCAGCGCCATGTTGTCGAGCACCGAGTTCGCCGGCCGGGTGGCGGCACGGGGCGGATCGAGCTCGTGGGTGGCGATCGGGTCGACCCGGTCGGGGTCGTGGCCCGCGGCGGCCATGATCGCCCGGGCGAACTCCCACCACGACACGGCGCCCTGGTTGGTGGCGTGGAACGTCCCGGTGATGCCCTCGGTGATCAGGGTCAGCAGGACCTGGGCGAGGTCCTTGGCCATGGTGGGGCAGCCGCGCTGGTCGTCGACGAAGCGCAGGCGAGCCTCGTGGTTCGCGGCCAGGCCCAGCACCGCGGTGACCGCGTTGGTGCCGTAGCGACCGCAGACCCACGAGGTGCGCACCAGCAGGTCGTCGGGCCCGACCTCCTGCTCCCCCGCCTCCTTCGAGCGGCCGTAGGCCGAGACCGGGCAGGTGTGGTCCCACTCGACGTAGGGGGTGGCCTTGGTCCCGTCGAACACGTAGTCCGTGGAGACGTGGGCGAGCCGGGCGCCGACCGCGTGGCTGGCGGCGGCGAGGTGGCGGACCGCGATCCCGTTGATCAGCATCGCGGTGTCGACGTCGGACTCGGCCTGGTCGACCGCGTTGTAGGCCGCGAGGTTGAGCACGACGTCCGGACGCAGGGCGGTCACCGCCTCGAACACGGCGGCGCGGTCGGTGATGTCGAGGACGTCGCTGTCACCTGAGGTGACCGACCAGCCGGCGGCGTCGAAGAGCAGGACGGCCTCCCGGCCCACCTGGCCGCCGGCGCCGGTGATGAGGACCGAGCGCTGGGTCACGTCGACCAGGCCGTCCCCTCGGCGACCGGCGCGCGGTCGAGGAGCGGCTCCCACCAGGCCCGGTTGGCGACGTACCAGGCGACCGTCTCGGCCATCCCGGCCTCGAAGTCGATCGTCGGCGTCCAGCCGAGCTCATCGCGGATCTTGTCGGAGTTGAGGACGTAGCGACGGTCGTGGCCGGGACGATCCGGCACGGTGATCTTCAGGGACTGCGGCGCACCGAGGGCGCCCAGCACGGCGTCGGCGATCTCCTCGACCGTGCGCTCCACGCCGGTGCCGACGTGGTACGTCTCGCCCTCGCGGCCCTTGTCGAGCACGAGGTCGATGGCGTGGCAGTGATCGATGGCGTGGATCCACTCGCGCTGGTTCTTCGACGACTCGTAGATCGGGAGCTCCTGGCCCTCGATGGCACGGGTGGTGAAGAGGGGGATCACCTTCTCGGGGAACTGGTACGGCCCGTAGTTGTTGGCGCAGTTCGTGATCGAGATCGGGACGCCGAACGTCTCCGAGTAGGCCCGCACGGCGTGGTCGCCGCCGGCCTTGGACGCGTTGTACGGGGTGCGGGGCCGGTAGGGGCTCTCCTCGGTGAACGCGGTGCCGTCGCGCAGCGGATCGCCCTCGAGCGGGAGATCGCCGTACACCTCGCAGGTGGAGACGTGGTGGAAGCGCTCGACGCCGACCTGGCGGGCCGCCTCGAGCAGGCCCTGGGTGCCGAGCACGTTGGTCTGGAAGAAGCGGCGCGGGTCGACGATCGCGAGGCTGTTGTGCGACTCGGCCGCGAAGTTCACGATCACGTCGATCTCGTGCTCGCGCAGCAGCGAGGCCACCAGCTCGGTGTCGCCGATGTCGCCCTGGACGAACACGTGCCGCCCGACGAGGTCGTCGAGGCTGGCCTGGTTGCCCGCGTAGGTGAGGGCGTCGAACGCGACGACGTGGTCGTCGGGGTGGAGGGTCACGCGGTTGCGGACGTAGTTCGACCCGATGAAGCCGGCGGCGCCGGTGACGAGGATGCGCATGGGGGAAGGTCAGGTCCTGAGGCTGTGGTGGGGCTGGAGGGCGGGGTCGAGCTTGGCACGCGCCGGGTTGGCCTGGTCGCGTGCGGACACGACGGGGTCGCTCACGCCCCAGTCGGCGCCGATCTCGGGATCGTCCCAGGCCACGCCCAGCTCGTCGGCAGGGTTGTAGTAGCCGTCGACCAGGTAGGTGATCGTCATGTCGGTGAGCGCCGCGAACCCGTGGGCGAGGCCGGGCGGGATGTACACGCCGCGGTGATCGTGGTCGGCGGTGGCGCAGCCGGGCTCGCCGCCGATGTCGATGATCTGCGTCGCCCCCTCGGTGGGCGAGCCGGTGCGGAGGTCGTGCAGCACCACGCGGGCCCGCCCGTAGGGCACGTACCAGTAGTCGGCCTGGTGCAGGTGGTAGTGGAGGCCGACGATGCTCTGGGCCCGACGGTCACCACGGTTGCCCTGGATCATCTCCCGGCCGCCCGGGAACCACGAGCGCCGGTAGGTCTCGATGAAGCAGCCCCGCTCGTCGGCATGGATGTCGGGGGTCACGATGACGACGCCCTCGATGACGTCGCTGGGGGTGATGGTGGCCATGGGGTCCTACTGGTCGAGGTCGATCTGGCAGTGGTCGCCGACCATGAGGCGGATGCCCTGGGGCCGGCGGGCGGACCGGGACACGACGACATCGCGCCCGATCAGCGAATCGATGAGGCGGGGCACGTGCTCGATGGTGCTGTTGGCCAGCACGATCGAGTGCTCGAGCTCGGAGTGCACGATCGTGCAGTCGTGGTCGATCGAGGTGAACGGTCCGACGTAGCTGTGCTCGACGCGCGCGCCGGCACCGATGATCGCGGGCCCTCGGATGACCGAGGCGACGACTTCCGCGCCCTCCTCGATCACGACGCGGCCGTCGATCACCGATGCCTCGTCGACCTTCCCCGCGCAGCTCGGCTCGAGCACCTCGAGCAGCAGGCGGTTCGCCTCGAGCAGCGGTGTGATCTTGCCGGTGTCGATCCACCAGCCCTGGAGGATCTCCTGGCGGACGCGGTGCCCGTTGTCGATCAGCCACTGGATGGCATCGGTGATCTCGAGCTCGCCGCGCGGCGAGGGCTCGATCGCCCGGACGGCCTCGTGGATGTGGTGGTCGAACAGGTAGACGCCGACCAGCGCGAGGTCCGACGGCGGGTCGGCGGGCTTCTCGACCAGGCGCACGACCCGGCCGTCGTCGGCGAGCTCGGCCACGCCGAACCGCTGGGGGTCGGGCACGTGGGCGAGCAGGATCTGGGCCGAGGCCGGCGCGCTCGCGGCGCCGCCGGCGTCGAGGGGGAGCGCGTGCTGCGGGTCGCGCGCCGCGGCGAAGCGCTCGACGAACTCGGTGATGCCGTCGCGCAGCAGGTTGTCCCCGAGGTACATGACGAAGTCGTCGTCGCCCAGGAACTCGCGCGCGATCAGCACCGCGTGGGCCAGGCCCAGCGGTGCCTCCTGGGGGAGGTAGGTGATCGCCAGGCCCCAGGTGGAGCCGTCGCCCACCGCGGCCATGATCTCCTCGGCGGTGTCGCCGACGACGATGCCGACCTCGCGGATCCCGGCGTCGGCCATGTGGGCCAGGCCATGGAAGAGGATGGGACGGTTCGCGACCGGGACCAGCTGCTTGGCGCCGGTGTGGGTGATGGGGCGGAGCCGGGAACCGGTGCCGCCCGCGAGGATGAGGCCCTTCACGACGCGCTGCCTGCTGGAGTCCGGGTCATGCCTACAGGATGCCGCGCATCGTCGGGTCGTTCAGGACCCCGAGGATGCGGTCCGCGTGCTCGTGGGCGCTGTGCACGGCCTCGGCGATGCGGCCGACGTCGTCGTCGGACAGATCGATGTAGATGGGCAGCGACACGATCTGCGACGAGACCTGCTCGGTGACCGGGAGGTCGACCGGATCGAGGTGGGCGTAGGCCGCGTGCCGGTGCACCGGCGGATCGAAGTAGTTGCGGGTCTCGATCTCCTCGGCCACCAGGACCTGGACGAGCTGGTCGCGGGTGAGGCCGAACACCTCGGGGTCGATGGCGATCGAGAGGTCCTTGAAGGTCGACTCGTCGGCGACGTCGATGGCCTGGATCTGCACCCCGGGCACGTCGGCGAGCAGCTTGCGGTAGCGGAAGGCGATCTGGCGCCGGCGGGCCAGGGCGTCGTCGAACCGTTCGAGCGAGGCGAGGGCCATCGCGGCGTGGAACTCCGACATGCGGGCGTTGAGGCCCGAGAAGCGGGTGTCGTAGTTGCCCGGGTCGGCGTAGTTGCGCCCGATGCGGATGCGGGCGGCGAGCTCCTGGTCGTTGGTGGCCACGAGCCCGCCCTCGCCGGCGACGAGCACCTTGGTGGGCGTGAGGCTGAACACTTCCACGGACCCGAACCCGCCGACCGGCCGACCGGCGGCGGTGGACCCGAGGGCGTGGGCGGCGTCGAAGAGCACGGGCACGTCGTAGGCCGCGGCGAGCTCCTCGACGGCGATCGGGTCCGCCGGCGCACCGAAGATGTGGGTCGGCATCAGGGCGGCCGCGCCCTCGAGGTGGCGGGCGGCGTGATCGAGGTCGATCTGGAACGTGGTGCGATCGCACTCGACGAAGCGGGGGGTCCGCCCGTTCCAGGCGACCGCGTGGCCCGAGGCGGAGAAGGTGAAGCTCGGCAGCACGACGTGGCCGGGCCGCCCGTCGGTGACCGCCTGCAGGGCGAGCATCAGCCCATGGGTGCAGGACGCCACGGCGACCACGCTCGCGACGCCCAGCCGCTCGGCCAGGCGCTCCTCGAGCTCGGCGACCAGCGGCCCGTTGGTGAGGATGCCCTGGTCATAGGAGGTGGCGAGGCGCGCCGTGACCTCGTCGAGCGGCGCGCGGGATGGGCGGCAGAACGGGAGGGGTGCGGTGAACGCGGCCGGACCGCCGAGCACCGCCGGCAGCTTGAGGTCGCGGTGCGCCTGCCGCCGGGCCACCTCGGGCCGGTTCCAGCTCAGGCGGCACGCCACGTCGACGCGCTGCAGCATCACCTCGAGGAGCTTGGCGGCGCCGACGTTGTCGCCCGAGGCGCAGAAGTCCTCCAGGCGGTCGACGTAGCGGACGACCTGGCGCTGGTCCCAGACCACCTTGGGCACGAGCCGGGAGACCGCGGGCAGCGTGGTCGGCTCGAGCGTCTCGGCGTCGTCGTAGGCGACCTCGTGCACCCGCTCGCCCGGACCGGGCCGGGTGACGGTGATCGCGATGTCGTCGGGGCGCAGGCCCGACGCCCGGATGAGGCGCTCGACCATCTCGACGATCGAGACCGGCTCGCCGGACTCGATGAGCAGCGTGGCCGGCCCGGCGGCCGCGCCGCCCGCCTCCAGGAGGAGGCCGACCGCCTCGGGACCCGTGAGGAACCGGCGGGTCATCTCCTCGCCCCAGACCGTGACGGGTCCGCCACCCTGGATCTGGTCGATGAACGTCGGGACCATCGAGCCGGCGCCGCCGATGACGTTGCCGAGGCGCACGGTGAGGAAGGCCCGACCGGTGCGACGGCCCAGCTGGCCGACGAGGTGCTCGGCGACGCGCTTCGAGGCCCCCATCACCGAGCACGGGCTCGCGGCCTTGGCCGACGAGACGTGCACGAAGCGCGTGCAGCCGTGCTCCACCGCGAGCGAGGCGAGCCACCAGGTGCCGAGCACGTTGGCCCGCACGGCGGCCACCGGCTCGGCCTCGAGTGCCGGCACATCCTTCAGCGCGGCGGCGTGGAACACGATCTCGGGGCGGTGGCGCTCGAGCACGGCCCGCAGGGCGACGCGGTCGGCGATGTCGGCGGCCTCGGCCACGATCGCGGTCGTGCCGGGATCGACCGACGAGGCCAGGCTCCGGGCCATGGACCCCGCGCCCTCGTCGTCCAGGTCGAGGAGGACCAGCGAGGCGGGGCCGTAGCCCGCGATCTGGCGGGCGAGCTCACCTCCGATGGCACCGGCGGCCCCGGCCACCAGGACGCGTGCGCCCCGGAGGTAGCCGGTGATGACGGCCCGATCCACCTGGCCGGGGGCGCGCCCGAGCAGGTTGGCGAGGTCGAGGTCGCCCGGCCAACCATCGTGGATCGGCGCGCCGACCTGCTCGTTCCCCCGCGCGGTGGCGGGGTTCGACTGCCCGTGTTGCGTTGTCACCCGGTTCCCCTGTCCGGTGCCGGCCGCCGCCGGCACAGACTCGTGTGCGACCCCATGTCGCGGCGAGCAAGCTACTCCACGTTCCGTGAGGACGTCTGGGCGAAACGTGACATTTGTCGAAAAACCGGGTGAACAGGGATTTTGCCGGTTCAGGACCCGCTCCCACGGCCGGTCTGGCACCATGCGGGCCATGCCCGAGGCCCCGCCGCCGCTCCCCGACTTCCTGGTCATCGGGGCCATGAAGGCGGGCACCACCAGCCTCTGGCGCGAGCTCCGCCGCCATCCGGACGTCTGGGTGCCGGATCTGAAGGAGTTCCAGTTCTTCTCGGACAAGCGCAAGTACGCCCAGGGCCTCGACTGGTACCGGGCCCACTTCGCCGAGGGCGCCGGCCACCGGGCGATCGGCGAGGCGAGCACGGGCTACACGAAGTACCCGCGCCCCGACGACGTGGCCGAGCGCATCGCCGCCGCCCTTCCCGACGTGCGCCTCGTCTACCTGGTGCGCGAGCCCCTCGCCCGCATCCGCTCGCACTACGTGCACTCGGTGCACAAGGCCCGCGAGACCCGGCCCATCGACCAGGCCGTCCGGGAGGCGCCCGCCTACCTCGCCGTCACGCGGTACCGCACCCAGATCGACCGCTACCTCGCCCTGCTTCCTGCCGACCGGCTCCTCGTCGTCACCACCGACGACCTCAAGAAGCGCCGCACCGAGGTGCTCGACCAGGTGTTCACCCACCTCGGCGTCGACCCCGCGCTCGCGCCGCCCGCCGACGCCGTCGAGGACCACCGCAGCGCCGACAAGCGCCTCGACACCAAGGTGAGCGAGGCGGTGCGCCGCCTGCCCGGCTACCGCTTCGCCGCCGACCACGCCGGCGCCGGCCTCAAGCGCCGCTACCGCGAGGTGGCGACCCAGTCGGTGGCCGAGGTGGTCGACACGACCATGGCGCCCGACACCGAGGCGTGGATCCTCGACGAGCTCCGCCCCGAGATCGAGGGCCTCCGCCCCTTCCTGCGCCCCGACTGGAACGCCTGGGGCCTCACCTGATCGGCGCCGTCCCACCGCCCCCGAGCTCGTCGCGCAGGGCGGCGAGCACCTCGACCTCGATGAGGTCCTTGGGCCGGGCGGCGGCTCGCTTCATGGCGATCAGGTCGTCGAGGGTGCAGACCGACACCGTGATGTCACCGAGCCGGACCGGGATTGCACGGCGCGCCAGGTCCTCGTAGCCGGCGACGCCGGCAGGCACGGCGAGGACGTCCAGGTCGCCGGCGTCGGTGACGAAGGTGAAGTTCGCACCGGCGGCGAGCGTTCGGGCATCCAACCGGAAGGGCAGGTCCTCGCCCACCCCGCGCAGGCGGGCGTGCAGGCGATCGAGGGTGGCGGCCAGCCGCTCGAGGTTGTCTCGATCGCGCGCGTGGCAGATGTCGACGTCGCGGGTCACGGTGGGCGATCCGTGCACGCGCCCGGCCACCCCTCCGATGACGACGAACGCGACGCCCCCCTCGGTGAGCGCCCGCAGGGTCGCCAGGGGGTCGAACGCTGCGCTCACCTGCCCAACGCCTCGTCGAACCGATCGAGACCATCGGCATCACGGCGGAGGAGCTCGACGCGCTCCCGCGCCGACAGCACGAGCAGCTCGCGCATCTGGGAGCGATCGATGCCGTGGCCCGGGATCGATGCCGCCGTGAGCGTCGCGCCGCACGCCGCGAGCAACCGGGTCAGCGTGCCGATCCGCGGATCGGCCTGGCCTCGCTCGATGCGGGCGATGGTCGGCTGGGCCACCCCGGTGCGCGCCGCGAGGTCCCGCTGGGACAGGCCAGCGCGGCATCGGGCGGTGCGGATCATCTCGTCAGCGGTCACGCGCCCATGATAGTGCTTGCGCTATCACCTCGGTGACCCGGTGTCGGTGGGTGGGCGTCGGTAGCCTGCGGGACCCATGGGGCGACGTCTGGGGATCCTCCTCGCCGGGTGCGGGCTGCTGGGTGCCGGGCTCGCCACGGCGACCACACCGGCCCAGGCCCGCCGGGCGGCTGATCCCGTGGTGGTCACGGTCGGCCCCGAGGTCGACCCCACCGGCACCGACGACGTGACCATGGCGCTGCGCGAGGCCATCGCCTCGGTGCCCGACGGCGGGACCCTGCGCCTCCACCCCGACGCGCTGTACCGGGTCGAGGGCACGCTGCGCATCAAGGACCGTGACGGCTTCACCCTCGAGGGAGCGGGCGCCACGATCGAGGCCACCACCCCGCGCAGCGTCGCCGACAGCCACATCTGGGTCGATCGGGGCTCGAACATCGCCATCCGGGACCTGTCGATCATCGGCGCCAACCTCGACGCCGGCGTGGGCGAGGCCGCCTACCACGAGGACCACGAGACCCTGCACGGCGTCCGGGCCAACGGCACCAACGGCCTCGAGCTGGACCACGTGGCGATCAGCGACGTGTTCGGCGACTTCGTGTACGTCGGCCGCGACGACGACAAGACCTGGTCCGCCGACGTGTGGATCCACGACTCCACCTTCATCCGCAACGGCCGCCAGGGCCTCGCCTTCACCGCCGTGCGCGGGGCCGTGGTCGAGCGCAACGACATCTCCCAGACCCGCCGCTCCACCTTCGACCTCGAGCCCAACACGGAGTCGTGGGGCGTCGAGGACCTCCAGATCCTCGACAACCGCATCGGTCCCGGCCGCCTCCTCTTCATCGCGTCCCACGGGGGCGGTCCGGTCACCAACGTGGTGATCGCCCGCAACGTGCTGGTCGGGCACCCGCTCACCATGGACCTGAAGCCACCCGACGGCGCACGCCGGACCGGCGTGTGGGTCATCGGCAACCGCAGCGACACCGAGGCCTCCCCCGGCCCGGTGAAGATCATCCGCTACGACGGGGTCGTGGTGCGCGACAACGTGGTGCCCACCCGCCAGGGCGGGGCCGGCGTAGACCTGCGCGGCGTCTGCGGGGACCTCGTCGAGCGCAACGAGGTGGCGCCGGCGACCGAGGAGGTCACCCGCAAGGGCCAGTCCTGCGACACCGAGCCGCCGGCCGACCCGCCCGCGCCGCCGAGCATCCCGGCGCGGGAGGCCGCGCTCGCCGCCCCGCCCACGACGACGACCGCGGCCCCGGCGCCCACCAC
>CAZUYW010000028.1:19434-21242 GCA_964624775.1 uncultured Iamiaceae bacterium | reverse complement strand
AACATCTTCGCCACGCTCGCCCGGCACCCGAAGGCGCTGAAGCGCTGGCTGGTGTTCGGCGGCCACGTCCTGGCCAAGTCGTCGATCCCCGAGCGGGAGCGGGAGCTGCTGATCCTCCGGGTCGGCTGGCGCTGCGGCAGCGACTACGAGTTCGGCCAGCACACGATCATCGGGCAGCGGGCCGGGATCACCGACGACGAGGTCCGGCGGCTCGCCACCGACGGGCTCGACGGCTGGTCGCCCGAGGACGCCACCCTCGTCCGGGCGGCCGACGAGCTGGTCGCCGACCATCGCATCGGCGACGCCACCTGGGCCGAGCTGGCCGCCCGGTTCGACGAGCACCAGCTGATCGACCTGCTGTTCACCGTCGGCCAGTACGTCCTCGTGTCGATGACGCTCAACTCGCTCGGCGTGGAGCGCGAGCCCGGGGTGCCGGGGTGGCCGACGTGAGCCTCGAGGATCGCGTCGCCATCGTGGTCGGGGCCGGCCAGACGCCCGGCTCCACGATCGGCAACGGCCGGGCCACGTGCCTGCTGCTCGCCCGCGAGGGCGCCCGGGTCGTGGCGGTCGACCGCGACCTGGCGTCGGCGCAGGAGACGGTCGCGATGGTCGAGGCCGAGGGCGGCACCGCCGTGGCGGTCGAGGCGGACATCACCCGGGAGGCCGACTGCGCGGCCATCCCGACCGCGGCGCTCGACGCCTTCGGCCGCATCGACATCCTCGTGAACAACGTGGGGATCGGCACCGGCGACGCGGGCGCGACGAGCCTCACCGAGGAGGCCTGGGACCTGATCCACAGCGTCAACCTCAAGGGCATGTGGCTCACCTGCAAGCACGTCCTGCCGGTGCTGCGCGCCCAGGGCTCGGGGTCGGTCGTGAACATCTCGTCGGCCGCGGCCGTCTGCTCGGTCGGCCTGCTCGCCTACAAGACCTCCAAGGCCGGCGTGAACGCGCTCACCCACCAGCTGGCCATGAGCAGCGCCAAGCGCGGGGTGCGGGTCAACGCCGTCATGCCCGGCCTCATGGACACGCCCATGGCCATCGAGAGCATCAGCGCGGCCACGGGTGTCGACCCCGACGAGCTGCGCCGCGGGCGCGACGCGCTCGTACCGCTCGGGGCCAAGCAGGGCACGGCGTGGGATGTGGCCGAGGCGGTGCGCTTCCTCGTCAGCGATCGGGCGGGGTTCATCACCGGGGTGATCCTCCCAGTCGACGGCGGTCAGCAGGCCCGCATCGGCTGACGCCGGGCCAGCGGCCGATGTCCGTTATGTCCAGAATGGGCCGAACGGCCCATAGGGAGCGGCCGCCGACGGCCGATCGCGTCCCATGGACCGACCCGCGTCGACGAGCCGCGCCGGCGCGACCGAGCGCGCGGTGCAGGGCGTGATCGCCGCGCTCGTGGTCGGCTACGTGCTCTCCCTCGTGCTCGTCACCCGCGACGCGGACGGCTACAGCTCGCTCTGGGACGGCTGGGTGCAGAACCTGGCGCTGACCCTGCCCCTCGTCCCCATCGCCATGGCCGCACGTCGCGACCGGACACGGCGGCTCGCGTGGCTCTGCATCCTCGCCGGCGTGGTCCTGAACGCCGTGGCGAACCTCGTGTACCTGCTCCACGACCAGAACCAGACCCCGATCCCCTATCCGGCCCCGAGCGACGTTCCCTACATCGCCTCGTACTTCGGGTTCATCGCGGGCGTCGCCCTGCTGGCCCGGTCGACCGGGCGGGCCGAGACCGCAGGCGCGCGGCTCGACGGCTTCATCGCAGGGCTCGGCATCGCCACGCTGATCGGCCTCGTGTGGTTCGGTCC